>JAFDXD010000133.1 GCA_018268135.1 Bacteroidota bacterium | reverse complement strand
GATTGCATGAAATTTATCTACCACCTGTTGCGGCGTAATGCCTTCCTTCATGGCACGAATGGTAATAGGCACCCCATGTTCATCGCTACCGCCAATAAATTTCACTTCTTTTTTTTGCGCCCTCAGGTAGCGTACATAAATATCTGCCGGCAGGTAGCAGCCCGCCAGGTGGCCAATGTGCACAGGCCCATTTGCATAAGGCAGGGCAGCCGTAATTAAATATCTTTTAGGATTGTTCATGTAATTTTTTTTGGTTACCGGGCATTTTATTCTTTGGTCATCATCCTTGCGTCGCACTCTTGTACCGCATACCATTACTGAGCCTAAAATGCAGTTTTGCCACTTGCAAAACTTTGCAAAAATATCGAATGAATTGCCAATAGCGAAATTTGAGTAAATTGAACCCATGAAACGCAAACAGTTCATTGGCTCTTTATTACCCGTAGCACTTTCTTTCGGGGCCATATCTGCCGAAATTAAAGCCCCCGGTGAAGAATTATTATCGCCAAAAATACCGCCATACCTCAAGCCCGGCGACACTATTGGCATTACCTCACCTGCCGGATATATTACATTAGAAGATACACAATCTGCCGTAAATAAAATGAAAGAATGGGGGTTCAACATAAAATTGGGCAGCAGCATTGGCAAAAGAGATTTTACTTATGGCGGTACAGATGCCGAAAGATTAGCAGATTTTCAGCAAATGCTGGATGAACCTAATATTAAAGCCATCATGTGTGCAAGAGGCGGCTATGGCTCGGTAAGAATTATTGATAAAATTAATTTTAAGTCATTTGTAAAAAAACCAAAATGGATAATCGGTTTCAGCGATATAACGGTGATGCATAGCCATATCCATCAAAATTTTAATATTGCTACCATACATTCTAAAATGTGCAATAGTTTTCCGGATGACTGGAGCAAAGCCGAGCAGGTACAAATAGATTCTATAGAGAGCATCCGCAAATGCCTGGTGGGCGAAAAAATAAGTTATACAGCCATGCCCAATGCAAAAAATAAAAATGGTACTTGCAAAGGGCAACTGATAGGCGGCAATTTAAGAACCATCGAAAACCTCACCGGCAGCGTCAGTGATATCAATACAAAAAACAAAATATTATTTGTAGAAGATACTGATGAATATTTGTACAGCATTGATCGCATGTTTTGGAATTTAAAACGCACCGGTAAATTAGAAAAATTAAGAGGGCTCATCATTGGCGGATTTAGAACCAAAAAAGATGACCCCGGCGATGAATTTGGAAAAACTATCGAAGAGATTGTGCTGGAAAAAATAAGGGAATACAACTATCCGGTGTGTTTCGATTTTCCGGTGGGCCATCAAAAAAACAATGTGGCGCTACAATGTGGAGCATCTTACAATTTAAATGTAGCCGAAGATGGAACTACCTTAACCCAAAAAATTTAATAAAAAAAATGACAATACCTCCCTACTTAAAAAAAGGCGATACCATTGGCATCACCTGCCCTGCCGGATATATGGCTGCAGAAAAAGCCCAAACATGCATACAAACCTTACAAGCCTGGGGCTACAAAGTAATAGTAGGCAAAACCCTGGGTAGCAATTCGCAAAATTACTTTAGCGGCAGCGATGAAGAAAGAGCTGAAGAATTACAAACAATGCTGGATGATAAAAATATTAATGCCATTTTATTTGGCCGTGGGGGCTATGGCATGAGCCGCATCATTGACAACCTGAATTTTAAAAAATTTAAAAAAACTCCAAAGTGGCTCATTGGCTTTAGCGATATAACGGTAATGCATACTCACATTTTTAGTAATTATAAAATTGCTACCCTGCATGCCCCAATGGCGGGCGCATTTAATGATGGACAAAATGAATATATACTCTCTTTAAAAAATGCACTGATCGGCAAAAAAGCAACCTATCATTGTGCTGCTCATTCTTACAACAAACAAGGCAGCGCTACCGGCAAATTACTTGGGGGCAATCTTACTCTGTTAGCCAATGTAATAGGCACCGCTTCTGATTATGATACAAAGAATGCTATTTTGTTTATAGAAGATATTGGCGAATACCTTTACAGCATTGACAGGCTATTGCAACAACTAAAGCGCAGCGGCAAGCTCAGCAAGCTCTCCGGCATTATCATTGGCGGATTTACCGATATGAAAGATACCGAACGCCCTTTTGGTAAAACGGTTGAAGAAATCATTAAAGACCTGTTGGCAGATTACGACTACCCGGTATGCTATCATTTTCCGGTAAGCCATGCTAAAGAAAATGTGGCACTAAAAGTTGGAGCCACTTATAATTTACAAGTAAAAAATAAAAAATCAGTACTGACAGAATTATAACTAAGTTTTCTGCGTACAGTATTGTTGTTTCTTACTGCAGCAGCGAGTCTAATTTTTGATGAAACAATTCCTTATCATTTAAAGTATTGTGCCCTGCACCTGGTATGGCAATAAATTCATCACCCGTTTTTAAATATGGTTTTAATTTTTTGGTGCATCGGTAAGGTATTATCCAATCTGAAGTGCCGTAAAAAATACTTACAGGCGCTTGTACATCCTGCAGGTATTGCCAGGTAGGTAATTTATATTTTATCATTTGTTGCAAAGGATACACAAAACCGCCATAGGCCGAATAAATAGCAGGGATGCTATAATAGGGCGTTTCTAAAATTAATTTTTTGCATTTAGCCTGCGAGGCTACATAAGCAGCAATGCCTGTGCCAAGCGATTTGCCATAAATAATAATGCTATCAGGTGAATATTTAGATGCAGCCATCTTTTGTATTTGCAATGCCTGCTCATACAGTTTTGCCTCAGTAAGCTGTCCGGTACTTTTGCCAAAGCCGGGGTAATCTTCCATCCATACTTCATAGCCTGCATTGGTAAAATTGCTGCTGTATGCAGCATAGTGATTAATATTTTTCATATTGCCATGAAAATAAATAACGACTCCCCTTCTTACCGAATCTTTCGGAAAAAATTTTAGCATATCAATGGTATCTTCTTTATTCACGGGTATTTGTACTTCTTCAAACGGCTTATCAAAATTAAATACATAATCCCTGTCTAATTTCTGAGGATGTAGCAAAAAATAATCTTGTGTATAATACAATGCTATTCCAATAATACAGTAAAGCATTATCATTATTTTTAGCAGCCTGTATAAATTCTTTTTATTTACATTCATGTTGATACAATTAATATTGGAGAATATCTCTAATGATACTATGATATTCGTTAAACGAGGGCAGGTTGTTGTGCCCGCCTCCCTCTATTTTTATTAAAGTTATTTTTTTAGGATTAAGCGCCTGTAGTTTTTCACTATTACTGATGGGTATTAGCCGGTCTTTGGTGCCATGAATAATATAAGTGTGGCAATTAACGTGTTTAATCCATTTATCTGTACGCAATTGGTAACGCAATAAAAAGCGAATGGGTAGTATGGGTAAAAATCGTTCTATTACTTTTGCAAAACTGTAATACGGTGCATCGAGAATAAGATAACGGGGCATATTATCGCTGGCTATTTTTGCTGCAAAGCCGCTACCAAGGCTTCGTCCATACACTATAATGTGATGCTCTGTATATTGCACTGCCAGTGTATCGTACACAAACTGCATATCTTTCAGCATATCTTTTTCATTGCGATGGCCGGTACTTTTGCCAAAGCCACGATAGTCAACCAATACCACATCATATTGGTATCTTGAAAAATCTTTTGCATAGCGTGCCCATCCTTTTATGCTTCGGGTATTGCCATGAAAATATAATATCAACCCCAATGGCTTAGGTACCATAAAGTGTAAACCATTGATACGCACCCCTTCTTCTATATCAAAAAAAAGCTCTTTAAAAGGCGCATCATACTGATACTTAAAATCCTGTTTTAATTTTTCGGGCTTAAAAATAAACCGCTCCTGCACCAGGTACACAAGCGCTAACAATAATACATAGCCGCAGATTAAATAAATTAATGTATGGTTCATTAAAGTAATACTGGCTTTAATAAATACATTATAAAGAAAGGAAAAAAGAAATTGTTAGCCGTACTTTTTTTATTCTTCATCATTGTACACCCTTGTCATGCGTAGCTTAGCCACAGGAGCCACTACCAAAGGAAATTTTTCTACCGCTACATTACTTTGGTCGAGTCCAAAACCTTTTTCTTCACTCAGCGATATTTCTTTAATCCAGAAATAGCTCTTCATGATTAATTTTTCTATAAAAGACAATTCATTATCCTGGCTAAGAAATTTTTCTAACACTATAAATTGAAAATCGCCTACAATATTATTGCGCTGCTGGCTTTCGTACCGGCTGGTAATATTTACTTCACGATTAGCCACCAGGTCTTCTACCACTTTTTTAAACATCAGGTTAAGCCTCGGCGCTATTCTGAAACCAAGCCTAAACTCTACCCTGATGATATCATTTGGAATAATATGCTCTACCGAATATTCGCTGGTATAGGGGTCATCAAGGGTATCTACATGTACAAACCAATATATATCTGCACGCTTTGGCTTGCCGCTCAAAATGCTGTAAATAATTTTATGCTCTATTTCTTTAGGATTATTGGCGCTGGTAAGATATACCAGGTGTGTAGCATACTTTGGTACCGATGTATCATTACTTAGCTCTTCTAACTTAGGCACATACTCATCTACTCTTACAAACTCTACATAACGGTTTTTAATTTTGCGTGCACGATACCACACATACATTACAAAAAACAGCCCACCGCCAATGATAAGAGTAACATACCCGCCATGCGAAAATTTATTGAGGTTGGCAAGCAGGAAACTAATTTCAATAGTTACAAAAACGGCCAAGTATAAATATATAAACCATTTGCTTACCCTTCTCTTAATAAGAAAGTTGGCAAAAAGTATGGTAGTAGCAATCATACACAAAGTAATTGCCAGGCCGTAAGCCGCACCCATGGCGCCTGATGTTTGAAAAAACAATACTACGCCACAGCAGCCTATAAATAATAAGGTATTGATACCCGGTATAAATAATTGCCCTTTGGCTTCTGAGGGATAATTTATTTTCATTCTGGGCCAAAGATTAAGGCGGATGGCTTCACTTATTAAAGTAAATGAACCGCTTATTAATGCCTGGCTGGCAATGATGGCGGCAAGGGTTGCAATAATAATTCCGGGAGTTAAAAACCATTCCGGCATCAGCCCATAAAACGGGTTACTCATTTTTATTGCATGAGGAAACTGTGCAATAAAATCGTGATGATTAAGTAATTCATCAGTTGCAAAAACTGTTCCTTTATAATGGCGCAGAAGATAAGAGCCCTGCCCAAGGTAATTCAATATCAAGGTACTCTTTACAAATATCCAACTATAGCGAATATTGCCACGGCCGCAATGTCCCAAATCGCTATACAATGCTTCGGCCCCGGTAGTACATAAAAAAACGGCGCCAAGAAGCAAAAAGCCCTTAGGATAAGTGGCCAATAGTTTGATGGCAAAATAAGGATTAAATGCTTTTAGAATATCTAAATCATCTGCAATATGTGCTATCCCCAAAATGGCTAACATACTAAACCAGATAATCATAATAGGCCCAAACAATTTGCCGATAGAATTGGTGCCAAACTGCTGCATGAAAAACAATGCAGACAAAATGACCAATACAATAATGATGATAGTTTTAAGCTCAATACCATGCAATACCGGAATACTGTTTAATCCCTCTACAGCAGCCGTAACGGTAATGGGAGGTGTAATCATTCCATCGGCCAAAAGTGCAGCCCCACCAATCATTGCAGGCAATACTAACCATTTTTTTTGGCGCCTTACAAGGGTGTACAACGAAAATATTCCACCCTCACCTTTGTTATCGGCCTTGAGGGTAAGTATTACATACTTTACGGTGGTTTGCAGGGTTAATGTCCAGATAATACAGGATAATCCCCCAATGATGAGCAGGTCATCTATCGGTTTACCATTAATAATTTCGCTAAAAACGTAGAGAGGTGATGTACCAATATCCCCGTAAATAATTCCTAAAGCTATTATTAATCCTGCGGCGGATACCTTGTTGATGTGCTTTGCCACTAAGTGATAAATTTTCTTAAATTAACCCCACAGGGGTATAAATTATAAGTACAAATGTAATTGTAAAATAATTAGAATTTAAAATAAAATTACATTTATTGAGAGGCAGGTTTGGCATTAAAAATGCTTACAAAACAGCCTTGTATAAAAAAAGAAACGGGTATTGTCGGCAACATTTAATGCCGGAAAACAGCACAATAAGCAGCCACTTAAAAAAGTATTGAAATAAATATTAATAAAAAAGCCCCCTTCGATAATGAAAGGGGCTACATACTAATTGGTAATTACAAACACAACGTTTATGAGTACACGCAATATAAGCTGCGTTGACTTTTTATTTTAATCTGGTTTTTTACCTTCTAAAAAAGTATTGATGGTGCTGATTTCTGCCTGGTTATTATCATCCGGCTTTACGGTATAGTTGCTGTAAAAGCTTTCCACGTCGGCAATTTGGTTATGAATTTCCATATTGCGACGGAGGTAAGCCGGCACTGTTTCAAACTCGTTATTAGGATCCGCTGCGTTAATGTTAAAAGACAAGTTCCGCAGTTTTGCAATTCGGTCCATAGCCCGGCGCCTAAGTTCTTCCGTTTCGTCCTGCATCGCAGGCTCCTCAACGGGAGACAACATGATGGGCTGAGCCTGAGGTACTGCTGGTTGTTCCTCCGCCGCTTTTTGGGAATCTTTAACTACCAACTGCATTTCAATCTCAGGTTCGTCTTCCTTAGCTGATATCTGCAGTGGCAGTGGTTCCTCGGTCGAATTGGATTCCGAAATCGCCGGCTCGTCCTCTGCATAAATTTGCAAAGGCTTTGCCAGGTAGCTACCCGACGAAAGGTGGCTACTATTGCTAGCATTCTTATTTTTATTTGTATTTTCTTTTGTGCTGAGATTTTCATCTTCAGCAACAGCTGGTTTTGGCTTTTTGGAAGGACTTGGGATATCTAGGGTCAAATCAAATTCTATTGCCGGAACCTGATCTGATGCCGAAGATATTTCAAAAAACACAGGTTGCTCATCATTTTTTTCCACAGTATTTTTACTTAGTGGTTCTACTGTATCATCTTCCGAAAGTGTTGCCATTAAAGGGCTTACAGCATTTTCATTTTGCTGTTCTGTTACTTTTTCCTCTTCATTTTTTTCAAAATCTAAAGTTGGTTGTTCTACTTTTTTATGCACAGAAGCATCGGTGGGCATTTCCAACTTAAGTATTATTTTTTCATTTTCTTTATTAATTACTTCAGGCTTTTTACTTTCTTTTGGAAAAGGATCCCTATGCTCAAACCCGGTAGCAATAAGGGTTATACTTATTTCATCGCTTAATGAATTATCGTATCCAAGGCCAAGTATTACATCGGTATCTTCGCCTGCTTGGCTCAGCAAATAATTTTGAATCACTTCTACTTCATCCATTGTAAACTCATGCTCACCTTCTGCCGAATTGATATTGATTAATATCCATTTTGCACCACGGATATCATTATCATTTAGCAATGGCGATGTTAAAGCATTTTCAATAGCATGGTGGGCACGGTCTTCGCCACTTGCAGAAGCACTTCCCAATATGGCTACGCCACCATTACTCATTACAGTACATACATCGGCAAAGTCCACATTAATCTGACCTGTACTATTTATTACATCGGTTATACATTTTGCAGCAGTAGCCAGTACATTATCGGCTTTTGCAAATGCTTCTTTCATTTTTAAATTACCAAACTGGTGGCGCAGTTTATCATTGCTTATTACCAATAAAGTATCTACATGATTTTTTAATAACATTATCCCTTCCTCGGCCTGGGCAATTCGTTTTTTACCTTCGTATGCAAACGGTGTAGTTACAATACCCACGGTAAGAATGCCGAGGTCTTTACAAATTTTTGCCAAAATAGGCGCACCGCCTGTACCAGTACCACCGCCCATTCCGGCAGTGATGAAAGCCATTTTAGTATTTACTTCCAGTATTCGTTTTATTTCTTCAAGGCTCTCTTCGGTAGCCTGGCGGCCAATTACAGGGTTAGCACCGGCGCCAAGGCCCTGCGTAAGATGCGGCCCAAGCTGTATCTTATTTGGCACTTTGCTTTGGGCAATTGCCTGAGCATCGGTATTGCAAATAATAAAATTTACGCCTTCAATATGTTGCGAAAACATGTGGTTTACCGCATTGCTTCCGCCGCCGCCTACACCTATTACCTTGATGATAGACGACTGGTCTTTTGGCAAATCAAAATGAATCATGTTTGTAAGTTTGTGTGTTAGTAAGTATGTTGTGTTCTGTATTTATTTTTTTTGAGCCCGGCGCCATCTCTCTATTCCGCTTCATTGGCGTCGCACTCTTGTACTGTTGTTCTTTATTCAGCTTTTACCTTAGCGTATATCCGTTATAGTTGTGCATCTTCTTCCTCTCTAAACAATTCTATTAAGTTGGTTTTAAAATTATCCATAAGCCCTTTTATTGTACGTTTTTTAACTTTAGGCAAAGGAACTTTTACTTCATCTGCAGCCTCAGTATTAACCTCGGCTGTAGCTGGCTGCACTGTTTGCCCAGTAGTAATACCACTTACTTTAATAAAATTGTTTTCAAAAGTTTTATTCTTATTCTCATAATCATTGTAGCCTTTTAATATTAACCCAATACAAGTGCTGTACATAGGCTTAGCCAGCTCTTCAATATGGCCGCCGCTTAAGTGCTCATTTGGGTAGCCAATGCGTGCATTAAGGCCGGTTACATATTCAGTAAGCTGTTTTAAGTGCTTAAGCTGAGAGCCGCCACCGGTAAGGATGATGCCGCCATTCAACAAACGATTATCCAGGCCCACCTGCTTTAAATGATAGGTTACAAAATCCATTATTTCGCTCATACGAGCCTGTATAATGTTGGCAAGATTTTTTACCGAAATTTCTTTTGGCGCCATACCTCTTAAACCCGGTATAGTAATGTAGGCATTAGATTTTGCCTCATCGCTCAGGGCGCCGCCAAACTGAATTTTCATTTGCTCTGCCTGTGTTTTTAATACGCCAAGCCCGGTCTTAATATCATTGGTAATATTTTCTCCGCCAAAAGGTATTACAGCCGTATGCTTTAATATTCCTTCATAAAATACAGCAAGGTCTGTAGTGCCGCCGCCAATATCTACAATAGCTACACCGGCTTCCAAATCCTGATCTACCATTACCGCTGCAGCAGAAGCCAAGGGTTGCAATACAAGGTCTTTTGTTTTAAGCCCGGCTTTATCTACACTGCGATTGATATTGCGTATCGCATTTTTATCGCCGGTGATGATGTGAAAGTTAGCGCCAACTTTTACACCGCTATATCCAATAGGGTTGGGTATATTTTGAAAATTATCTACCGTAAATTCTTGTGGAATTACATCAATAATCTGATCGCCGGCAGGTATATAGGTACGGTATTGATCCGCTATTAATTTATCTATTTCTTCCTGTCTTATTTCATCTTCATTTTGCTGGCGCACAATATCACCACGAGTTTGAAGACTCTTAATGTGATGGCCGGCAATACCAACGTACACTTCTCCAATTTCTAAATTAGGATTAGAGGCGTAGCAATTTTCTAATGCCGTTTGAATGGCTTTGATGGTTTGATCAATATTGAGTACCATACCATGTTGCACGCCATTACTGTTTGCCCGGCCAAAGCCAAGTATCTCCAGCTTACCGAATTCGTTTTTACGACCGGCAATAGCTGCAATTTTTGTAGTACCAATGTCTAAACCTACGATTACTGGTTGTTCCTGATTCATGATTTGTATGTTTTGTGTTTGTGTATGTTTTAAAATGTTTTTTACTTTATTTAATAATCATTTGCTTTCATAACGGCCTTGGGCACACGCTTTACTTCCTGTTTTTTAGTTACAGCTTTTAGTGCCTGTTTTTTTACAACGGGTTTGTTAACAGGTTTTACTATTACCGGTTTCTTTACTGCCTCCTTTTTTAGTATTGGTTTTACCGGTGCAGGTTTGTGTGCTGGCAGGTTGGGCTTAAGGGCAGCGGGTTTTGTACTTGTTACCGGCGCAGCTACTGCGGCTGGCTGAGCGCTTTTTTCTACCACAGGCTTCTCTTCTGTGGCAGGCTCGTCAGGCTCTTCATCTCTTTGCAATGATTGCAATATCATTGAGGTATCTGCTGCTGATTTATCATTATCAGGAGTAAATGTCTGCACAGTATCTGCAGAAGCTTTCTCAGCATTTTCTGCCAGGGCCTTCATCAACTGCAGGGTTCTTAATGAGTCTGCCGATTTATCTTCACGGCCTCTTATTTTGGCTACTACCTGGTTGCTGTATTGCAAATCAATAATACTGTAATGGTTCCACCCGGTATGATTAATAACATTTTTATAAAAAAGTTTAAGCTTATTAAATTTTGCAGCAGCATCAGATGCATCTCCAAAAATAATTTGCTGGGTTCCTATTTTCGGCGTCATTTCAAAACCATAATCTTTTGTAATATCTACCTGGTCTATCATTGCCATCAAAAAACTATCTGCTTGTATTTGCATGCTGATATTTTTGATCGCTAAAAGCAGTGTACTGTCTTTTGCAGTCAATATTTTTGCATTGGAAGGAAAACTGGTAAACACGGGTACCCTGGCCGAAAATTTATCACTTAAGGGAAGCATGGTAGCGCTGCTATCAATATAATATGTATCACCTCCCTGTGTAAAAATTCTTGCTACAGGTTCCCTCTCTTCAATGGACACCTGCAATACATTGTTATTATCAAAATACAAGTCAGCGTTCTTTATCCATACATCTTTCTTCAGTGCCTCCTCTATTTGCCTCAAGTCAAAGCTTTGGGTTTTCTTACCGGTTGCTGCTCCACCATTATATTTATTTATAATTTCCAGCACATCTTTTTTATCAATAAAAAAATTATTGTTTACTCCATGAATATCTATGACAATACTTTTGCATACTTTATTTTCTTTGCTTCTGACAGCGGCAACTAAAAGCGCAATGCTGCTGATAGCAATAATGAGCCATCCAAGGCTAAAAAGTACTTTTTTAATATTTATTTTTTTGTTGCTCATTTAATTATGGATCACTGCATTTTTAATGGGCTGCACCAGGGTATCAATATCTCCGGCACCGGCTATTATTATCAAAGCTGTTTTATTATTTTTAATCCATTCTGTTAATTCTTCTTTTTGTTTTATCACTACCTGCTTATTTATCATTTTTTTTAGAATCAATTCACTACTTACCCCCGGCACAGGCAGCTCTCTTGCAGGGTATATTGGCAGCAGAATTATTTCATCTGCAAGGTCCATCACTTCTGCAAAGCCATCAGCAAGGTCTTTGGTGCGGCTATACAAATGTGGCTGAAATACCAGCGTACATTTTTTGCCGGGAAATAATTCTTTTGCACTTACTATCAATGCCCTCAATTCTTCCGGATGATGTGCATAATCATCAATGATAATCTGATCCTCAGTTTTAAGCACATATTCAAAGCGTCTTTTTACCCCTTTGAAAGATGCTACAGCCGCTATAATTTTTTCTTCCTCAATATTTAATTGCTTAGCCACAATGATAGCTGCAATGGCATTTTCTATATTGTGCTTTCCGCCCATATTCAATACCACATTTTTTACAACTGCATCTTTCATTTGTACATCAAAATGATAGCTGCCATTTAGTATTGTAAGGTTATAGGCAAATGCATCTGCGGTATTATCTAATGCGGCATAGGTCATTTTTTTATCAGCTTCAAATTCCCTTTCTCTCTTTAATCCTTTTTTATAAATTAGCAATCCGCTTTCTTTTATTCTTTTTGTAAAATCTATAAAAGCATCCTGCATATTTTTTTCTGTGCCATATATATCCAGGTGGTCGGCATCCATTGCTGTTATCACAGCTATATTGGGACTAAGTTTTAAAAAGCTGCGGTCAAATTCATCTGCCTCGGCTACACATACCTGCTTGTTACTTGCCCAAAAATTGGTATTGTAATTTGCCGCAATACCGCCCAAAAAAGCATTGCATCCAAAATCAGAATCCCTTAATATATGCGCTATCATTGCACTGGTAGTGGTTTTGCCATGTGTACCAGCTACGCAGATATTAAAATTATTTTCAGTAATAAGCCCAAGCACCTCACTTCTTTTTAAAAGCGCATATTGATGGTCTTTGTAAAAATTAAGTTCCGTATGCGATGCAGGTATGGCTGGCGTATAAACAACCAAATCTGCATTTTTATCCATGAGTGCCACATTATCTTCATAATGTATTTTTATATTTTCTGCCTCAAGCTGAGTTGTAAGTGCAGTAACCGTTTTATCGTATCCGCTTACCTTCACCCCCTTGCTATTAAAATACCTTGCCAGGGCGCTCATACCTATGCCGCCAATACCAAGAAAATAAACAGACGATATTTTATTTAAATCTTTCAACTTGTTTTTTAAATATTATTTAAGATGATACCGGCTATTACTTCATCTGCATTTCTAATTCCAAGTTTGCCAATATTTTCTTCTATCAACTCTTGCTCTGCAGTATTCTTACTTAATTCAATTACAGCAGGCACCAGTTTTTCCACCGCATCTTTATCAATGATCATTTTAGCTGCCTTCTTATCTACCAAAGCTGTAGCATTGGCTGTTTGATGGTCTTCTGCTGCAAATGGGTAGGGCACAAACACTACCGGTTTTTTTACAATACACAGCTCAGCTATTGCCATTGCACCACTTCGGCTTATTACCATATCTGCAGCGGCATAAGCATATTCCATTTGGGTTATAAAATCTTTTACACAAATATTATTATGCCCTTTTGCAGCAGCTAACGCTCTTTCATAAAATGGTTTGCCTGTTTGCCATATTAATTGCAAATTATTTTGTTCAAACAGTTCTATATTTTTTTCAAGCGCTTCATTTATACTTTTTGCTCCCAGGCTGCCGCCAATACTTAATACCGTTTTATTACCTGGCGCAAGACCAAAATGTTTTATAGCCTCTGCTTTAGAAATATTGCCCGAAAAAATATTTTGTCTTACAGGGTTTCCTGTAACGATGATTTTATCTTTCGGAAAAAATTTTTCCATGCCTGAGGTAGCTGTAAATATCCTTGTAGCACGCTTGCCCAGGTAAATATTACTTTTGCCTGCAAATGAATTGCTCTCATGTATAAAAGTTTTGATGCCCCGGCTTTGTGCATAGCGCAATACCGGAAAACTTGAATACCCTCCTACTCCAATAACTGCAACAGGTTTAAAAGCTTTAAAAATAATTCGCACCTGCAAAAAACTTTTTAATAACTTATAAGGCAGCCCAATATTTTTAATCAAAGAACTTCTATTATATCCTGCTATTTCCAATCCTTTTATGTCAAAACCTGCTTGTGGCACTTTCTCCATTTCCATTTTACCCTTTGCTCCTACAAACAATATATCTGCCTTCGGTTGCAATTTTTTTATGGCATTGGCAATTGCAATTGCCGGAAAAATATGTCCTCCGGTACCACCACCGGCAATAATTATTTTTATAGCGCCTTTATTTATTTCCTTATTCACTTCAGACATATTTTTTATAAGCCCTTTTATTTTTTCCTATTCTTCATTTTTAATAGGCTCAGCTTCGCTTTCCTCAAGTTGCCTCTTTAGCAATTGAGCTGCTTTACCTTCCTGCTGTTCTACATTTCTTGATACACTTAAAATAATACCGATAGATAAACAGGTAAATAAAAAACTACTGCCGCCCATACTTACCAGCGGAAGTGTAACCCCCGTGTTGGGAAACAGGTTTACATTTACGCCCATATTGGCAATAGCTTGTATTACCAATGTAAAACTTAGCGCCAGCGCTAAAAAAGCGCCGAAGGCATAAGGGCACCGCTTATAAATCCTGATACATCTGTATAAAAACAAAAGATAAATAAGCACCATTGCTACTGCTCCAAATAATCCATACTCTTCAATAATAATGGCATAAATAAAATCGCTATAACTATGAGGTAAAAAATTTCTTGCTTCGCTATTGCCCGGCCCTCTGCCAAACCATCCACCATTTGCAATGGCTATTTTTGCCTGGTTTATCTGGTAAGTTTTATCATTATCATCTGTTTTAGAACCATACACAAAGGTTTGTATGCGGCCTATCCAGGTTGGTATCCTGCCTACAGATAAAATTGCAGGCAGTTTTTTTGTTTCATGATTTTGACTATCGTACGTTGACATAGCAATGGTAACCAGTATCACAATTGGTATTAAGGCTATCCCAATAGTAGCAAGAATATGCTTAGTACTTACCCTGCCAATAAACATGAGCATTAAGCTTGTACCTGCAATCAGCAAGGCAGTAGAAAGATTGGCCGGTGCTATCAATAAAACAATGATGGCAACAGGTATAATGATGGGTAAAAATCCTTTATGAAAATCTTTTATTACATTTTGCTTTCTGCTAAGTTGACGGCTCAAGTACATAAACAAAGCCAGCTTGGCCAGGTCAGATGTTTGAAACGTCATATTAATAACGGGCAATTTTATCCAACGGCTACCTGCATTTAATTGCACACCAAATAGCAAAGTATATAACAATAAGGGTATTGAAATTAAAAATAAAATTAGCGCTACCCTGGAGTAGATAGTATAATTGATACGATGTGCCCAATAAATAACCAACAAGCCAAGAATAATAAAAGCAAATTGCTTGAAGAGGTAGCTCTCTGTGCTTTTGCTCATACGATAAGCCAGTGAGCCTGTACTGCTATACACCAGCAGCAAGCTGGCGAGTGTAAGGATTACTACAATGGCCCAAATAACTCTGTCTCCTCTTGTTTTATTTACAAGATTGCTGCCCATATTAGAAAAATCGGGCTTGAGAATGGAGCGTATATAATTATTTTCGAGCATTTAAAATTGTTTATAAATTTTTCACTGCTGTTTTAAATTGATGGCCTCTGTCTTCATAATTTTTAAACAGATCAAAACTTGCACATGCAGGGCTTAGCAATACCACATCTCCTTTATTTGAAAAATGAAATGCAGCTTCTACTGCATCTTTTGCACTCTCTGTATTGAGCATTAAAGAAACAGTATCTCCAAAAGCTTCGTGTATTTTTCTGTTATCAATACCCATACATACAATTGCTTTTACTTTTTCTGTTACCAAATCTTTGAGAAGGCTGTAATCATTGCCCTTATCTACACCTCCCAATATCAATATCACAGGCTTTGTCATGCTTTCTAAAGCAAACCAGGTACTGTTTACATTGGTGGCCTTGCTATCATTAATAAACTCCACACCTCTTACTGTGCCAGCAGGTTCCATACGGTGTTCGAGGCTTTCAAAAGTTTGAAGAGCTTCTCTAATTTTTTCTTTTCTAATGTCAACTGCTGTTGCAGCCATACTTGCAGCCATACTGTTGTATTGATTGTGTTTTCCTTTTAAAGCAAAATCATTTACATTCATTTGCATTTCTTCTTTTTTCCATTTTAGGTGCATTTCAGCATTGGTGAGATATACACCTTGTGGCAGTTCTTTATTCATGGTAATTGGGGCTGATAGTGATTTAAAGGGATAGTGAGTAATAAATTTCATGGTTGTTTCATCATCCAGGCAATAAATAAATACATCTGTTGCCAATTGATTTTCTGCTATTCTAAATTTGCTGTGAACATAGTTCTCCAGTTTATACTGATACCTGTCGAGGTGGTCTTCAGTAATATTTGTAAGTACTGCTACATCCGGTCTAAAATTTTTTATATCATCTAATTGAAAAGAACTTATTTCTACTATGTACAATGGCTTGGGGTCTAATGCTACCTGTTTTGCAAATGAATAACCTATATTACCTACCATGGCACAATCCCGATTGGCCGTTTTGCAAATGTGATAGATGAGCGAAGTAGTAGTGGTTTTACCATTGCTGCCGGTAATTCCAATTATTTTACTTTTTCCTGCATATCTATAAGCCAATTCTATTTCGCTGATGATGGGTATTTGTTTAGCTCTTATTTTTTTTACCAGTTCATTTTTCTCGGGGATGCCCGGGCTTTTTACAATTTCATCTGCATTCAAAATTTTTTGCTCGCTATGTACTCCTTCCTCAAATGCAATATTATTGGCGAGCAATTCGTTTCTGTACTGATCTTTTATGTTGCCAGCATCGCTTACAAATACTTCATACCCCTGCCTGCTGCCCAGTATGGCCGCACCAACGCCGCTTTCGGCCGCCCCAAGTATTACAAGCTTATTTTTCACTTTGGTTAAAAAATAATTGATTTAAAAAATAAAAATTGGTTCTTCTACAGCATACTTAGATTACAACTTGTGCTTTCAGCTACATAAGCAAAAAATAGTTCTTCAATAGTATTGAGACTCTACAGAACTTCTTTGGGTTCCTGCATCTCAGTTTAATAAAAATTGGTTCTTCAACAGCATAGAAATTAACGGGTATGTATTGGCTTCACAGGCATTGTGCTTTTGATACATTGAAAAACATTACGACTAAAGATGTGTTCATGGTTTGCCGGGTCTTTCAATAATCATTTTTATCTTAGCTTAAGCGTTACAATGGCCATTGCCACACATAAAATTGTTATTATCCAAAATCTTACTGCTATTTTACTTTCATGATATCCTAACTTTTGATAATGATGGTGCAAAGGGCTCATCAAAAAAATCCGTTTTCCTTCTCCATACTTTTTCTTTGTGTATTTAAAATAACTTACCTGTATCATCACACTCAAAAGCTCTACAAAAAACACCAGGCAAAATATGGGTATCAATAATTCTTTGCGAACAATAATGGCAAGGGCTGCAATAATACCTCCGAGGGCAAGGCTACCTGTATCGCCCATAAAAACCTGCGCCGGGTAAGAGTTGTACCACAAGAATCCGATACAAGCCCCTACAAATGCTGCTATAAATATGGAAAGCTCACCCAGGTTAGGGATATACATTATATTGAGGTACTCTGCAAATTTTATATTGCCGCTTATATAGGCAAATATGCCCAGACTTACTCCTATGATGGCACATACACCCGTTGCAAGCCCATCTAAACCATCAGTAATATTGGCCCCGTTAGATACTGCCGTTACAATAAATATTACAATGATGATGTATAAAATGTAAGTGTAATTTGCCCAACTGGCAGGCAATAATTTTGCATAATTAAACTCATGCGATTTGGAAAAAGGAATGGTAGTAATGGGCGTTTTTACTCTTGCAAAAATGTGTTTCTTCCCGTCAATATTGGCCACATGAAATGAATCGAGCAAGTGCTCACCCGGATGTAAAACAGAATCTTTTACATATTGAATATCGGGGTTATAAACCTCTCTTTCTACACTTACACTATTACTAAAATATAATGTAGCGCCTACAATAATTCCCAACATCACCTGTCCAAATATTTTAAACCTTCCTGCAAGCCCATCGGCATCTGTTTTTTTATAATCTATTCCTTTTTCTCTTGCTATGCGGCGTGCTTTTATTTTTAAATAATCATCTATAAAACCAATAGTACCCAACCATACTGTACACAATAACATTAGCCGTATGTACACTTTATCAAGATTGGCTAATAATAAAGTAGGAATAATAATGGCAAGCAAAATAATGATACCACCCATGGTTGGCGTGCCTTTTTTTTGCTGCTCGCCAGCAAGACCCAGGTCTCTAACGGTTTCGCCTAACTGCTTTTTTTGTAAAAATCGAATGAGTTTTTTGCCGTACACCGTTGTTATCACCAGCGATAGTATCATTGCAAGCAATACCCTAAAGGTGATGAACTGAAACAGCCCACTCCCCGGAAACCGGAAATTTTCTTTTGCCAACCAATTAAAAAAGTGATACAACATAAATTACAATTTGCCTTTAGGTTAATATGATATACTCATCATTCCTAAACATTTTACTTGTCTAACAGTTCAAACATTTCCATCAATACCTGTTTATCATCAAAAACATGCTTTACCCCATTCACATCCTGGTATTTCTCATGCCCCTTTCCTGCTATCAATACAATATCATCTTTAGCACTAATGCTTACGGCTGTTTTAATAGCTTCTCTCCTGTCTTCAATACTGATAAATTTTTTTCGTGCCACTACATTTACTCCTGCCTCCATTTCTTTTATAATTTCTGCAGGGTTTTCTTTCCTGGGATTATCTGATGTAAAAATTACCCAGTCGCTATACTCACAAGCTACCTCTGCCATTACAGGCCTTTTGGTTTTATCTCTATTGCCTCCGCAGCCAACTACTGTAATTATTTTTTCATTTCCCTGACGAAGGTTTTTAATAGTAGCCAATACATTTAACAAAGCATCCGGTGTATGCGCATAATCTACAATACCTACTACCCGTGTATGTGGGCTTAGCTGATAATCAAACCTTCCTTCTGCTCCTGTTATATTACTAAGCTGCAAAAGTGTTTCTTCTTTATCCTCTCCAAGGCAAATAGCCGTGGCATATACTGCCAGTAAATTATAGGCATTAAATTCTCCTATCAGTTTAAAATTTACTTCTGTATCATTTACCAGCATGTGCAGGCCTGCAAAACTGTTTTCTAAAATTTTACCTTTAAAATCTGCAATTGTTTTAAGGCTGTAGAAATATTTTTTTGCCTGCGTATTTTGCAACATCACCCCTCCTCGTTTATCATCTGCATTACTAATGGCAAAGGCGGTTTTTGGCAATTCATCAAACCATGATTTTTTTACCCTGATATATTCATCAAAGGTTTTATGATAATCAAGATGGTCATGTGTAATATTGCTAAATATGGCGCCGCTAAATATTAACCCCGCCAGGCGCTGCTGTTGAATAGCGTGGCTGCTACATTCCATAAAAACATGAGTACAACCGCTCTCTAACATTTGATGGAGCAATTCATTTAAATGTATAGCATCCGGTGTGGTATGTGTTGCTGTTAATATGGTATCGCCTACCTGATTTTGTACTGTACTTATCAGGCCACATTTGTAACCAAGATTTGTAAATAATTTAAAGAGCAATGTAGCAATGGTAGTTTTGCCATTGGTGCCTGTTACGCCTACCAGTTTAATTTTTGCAGATGGCTCTTCAAAAAAAAGATGGCTCATAATACCGGCAGCTATGGCGCTATTTTCTACCTGCACATAAGTAATATTATCTTGTATATCTGCCGGAAGCACTTCGCATACAATTGCCGCAGCGCCATTGCCAATAGCGGATTGTATAAAATCGTGCCCATTAGATTGCGTGCCATTTATTGCAATAAAGCAATCCTGTTTCTTTACTGCACGGCTATCTAATTGCAAAGAGTTAATCTTTATCGCCGTATTGCCTTTTACTGCAATTATTTTTATTTTATATAACAGGTCTTTCAGCATAGCTGTTGCTCAATTGAGCGTAATCATTATTTTTTGTCCTTTGGTAAAATGTGTTCCTGCTGCAATGCTTTGGCTAATAACTTTTCCGCTGCCAAGTGTTGCAATTTTTAATCCTTTATTTTCCAGTAAATACACCGCATCTTTAAGGCCCATACCAATTACATTAGGGGTTACAGATACCGGCACTGCCGAATAGGCGGGTGTATTTAAACTGGCAAAATCATTTTTAAGTTGCATGGCTCTCCAGGGGCCTTTACTTGCAGAATCTTTATATCCTATGTTTAAAAAATTAAAAATTGATTGCATATCAGATTTCATTCCATAAGAATCATCTGTAGTACTATCCAATAATTTTGTAGTAGAAAAATTGTTTGTACTTAAATATCTTCCATAAATCCGGTCTGCAATTTCTTTAAACACCCGGCCCGACACATCAGCGCCATACACCATTTTAGATTCCCTGCTATTTTGTATTACTACCGCCATTGTATATTTTGGATGGTCTGCCGGAAAAAACCCTATAAAAGATGCCTGGTAAATTTTGTTGCCTTTATTATATCCTTTATTATCCAGCGCCGTTACAGCAGTACCCGTTTTGCCGGCTATAGAATAAGCAGGGTCGTACACTACTTTATGTGCTGTACCATGGGCGCTATCCACCACGGCCTTTAAACATTCAATTACCTGGGCAAGGGTTTCATCGCTGCAAATTTTATTTACCAATACCTGAGGCTCAATATTTTTTACATCTACACCATATTCTCTTATGGCTTCTACCAGGTAGGGCTTCATCATGGTACCATGATTAGCTACTGCATTGTACAACATCAGCATGTGCAGTGGTGTTACCAACTCTTCGTAGCCATGTGCCATAAAGGGTATGGTAGTATTTGCCCAGCTTCGGTTAGTAGGCTTCTTAATGGTAGGCCTGCCCGATGCTGCTACAATATCTATCCCCGTCATTTGATCTAAACGAAACTTATGCAGGTGATCAATAAATTTTGAAGGTTGATTGTGATAATATTCATCAGCCATTTTTGCAAAAGCAACATTGCTACTTGCAGCAAAAGCATTCTTTACCGTTAACCGGCCATTGGGATGTGTATCTTTTATCCATAAACCATAAAATTGTTTTTTGCCCCCTTCGCAATCTACAATACTGTTGATGGTTTCATATTTATCATCCAGCAAACTAATTAAAGTAGCCAGTTTAAAAATGGAACCCGGCTCGGTAGCTTTTCCTATTCCATAATTTAAATCTTCAATATAGGAGCCATCAGGTTGCTTACCCAGGTTTGCTATAGCTTTTATTTTTCCGGTTGCAGTTTCCATTACAATGGCAGAGCCATGCAAAGAATTATTATCCTGCAACATTTTTAGTAAAGCATTTTCGGCCACATCCTGCATGTAAGTGTCTAATGTTGTTACAATATCTTTACCATTTACAGGGTCAAGCTCTGCACCTTCTACGGGCATATAAGCTCCTGCTGCATAGCGCATCAGTCGCTGGCCGGTTTGCCCTCTTAATACACTATCATAAGTTAGCTCCAACCCTACATTTTGTTTTGCATTTAACCTTGATAAACCAATGGTTCTATTGGCCATTAATACATAAGGGTTAATGCGCTTATCTCTTGGGTCAATAATAAACCCACTTTTATTTCTTCCAAGCCTTACCAATGGAAAATCTCTCAGCGCTTTATATTCTTCAAAAGAAATTTTCTTTTTTAAGGGATAATAACGTTCTTCATTTTTATAAGCAAGCTGCAATTCTTTTTTATAAGAAGCTGCAGGTTGGTCTTTAAAAAGATTAGCCAGCGAAATGCTTAATGAATCAACATTATCTTTAAATCTTTTACCCTGTTTTTCTCTTAGGCCATCGGCTCCAAAATCTACATATACATCAAAAATTGGAACAGAAGTGCTTAACATGTTTCCATCTTCGCTAAAGATAGTGCCCCGCTCTGCATCAATGGGCAAGTACTTTAGGTGCAGGCTATCGCCTTCGGCCCGCCAAAATTTTCCTTGTATTCTTTGGATATAAAAAGCCCTGCCTATAACGCATACGCATAGGAGCGCTATGCATATAAAGCATAAGTACACTCGCCACAATATGTCTTTCTTTATTTCCAATTTTTATTTTTACATTTTTATTTCAATCATTTACCTGTAGAGTCTGTTAATACAATAGGTGGCACTTTTTGTTCTTTAAGGCCCATTGGCTCCACAGCTTTTACCAACTCACTTGCTTTACTTCTAAATATCACTTCGCTTTTTACAGTTTTGTATTCGTATTCTAATTCTTTTAAATTTTTTTCGCTGGTTGCAATTTTTCTTATGAGCTTATCTGCATGGTGACCATTATATATATATATTACTGCCAGGGCAGATAAAAAAAGAAAGAATGGAATATTTTTTACTATCCATTTATAATTGAATACTTTTTTCCAATCGCTGATGGATGAAAAAAATGAATCAGTATTTTTTGTTGTTTCTTCCATTATATTTTTTGCGCTACCCTTAGTTTTGCGCTTCTTGATCTTGTATTTAATTTTATCTCAGTCTCACTGGCTGTAATTGGCTTTTTTGTGATGATAGTAAATGGGCTTCCGGCCTTTGTACCATACACTTCATCTTCTTCGGGTTCTTCAAAAGTTCCTTTTTTAAAAAAATTTTTTACCAGCCTGTCTTCTAATGAATGAAAAGTGATAATGGCAATGCGTCCACCCGGCTTTAATGAAGGCACGGATTGTACAAGCAACTCCTTTAATGCATTCATTTCATCATTTACTTCTATCCTCAATGCCTGAAACACCTGTGCAAAATATTTATTGGGATTGCCTTTAACTATTTGCTGTATGGATTGTTTAAACCGGTTGATAGTAGCAGACGGCACCAGTTTTCTTTGCTCTACAATAGTGTTGGCCAGTGTTTTTGCATTGGTTACTTCTCCATATTTTTCAAACATTTTATGTAGTTGGCTTTCGCTATAAGTTTTCAACACATCAGCAGCGGTTTTTAACTGACGGGTATCCATCCTCATATCAAGCGCAGCATCATACCTGATAGAAAAGCCTCTTTCTGCTTCATCAAACTGATGACTCGACACTCCTAAGTCTGCTAATATTCCATCTACCTGTGGGTGTTTATGCAATTTTAAAAATCGTTGCAGGTGCCTAAAATTTTGCGGTACAAAAATGACACGCTCATCTTTTGGCAGATTTTTTCTGGCATCTTCATCCTGATCAAAAACAATCAGGGTGGAGGTTTTATCCAATTTTTGCAATAAAGCTTTGCTATGGCCACCGCCACCAAATGTGCAATCCACATATACCCCTCCGGGTTTTATCTCAAAAGATTCAATTGTTTCTTCAAGCAATACCGGCACATGATAAATGTTTTCGTCAATCCCTTCTTGTTTAATGGTTTTCTTATCTTCAGAATGAATGTGCTTCATGTCCATCTCTTTTCCATTAAACAATTACTCAGGCTTTGTTTTATTCATTACATCATTTGCCAGGCTACTAAAGCTTTCAGGCGTAAATGATTCAAAGAACTGTTGATATTTTTTTGCATCCCATATTTCAATTTTATTAAGCGCCGATACCAGTACTATATCTTTATCGAGGGATGCATGTTCTACCAGATTTTTGGGCAATAAAATCCTACCCGCTGTATCCACATCTATTTGTGTGGCTCCATTTAAAAAATACCTTCTAAACTCCCTCACTTTAGGATCAAAATCGTTTAGCTTACTTATTTCTGAAAAAATTGGGTTCCAGCTTTGAAGTGGATAAAGGGTAAGGCATTTTTCAAATCCCCTGTTTATAACAAATTGGGTAACTTCATCCTTCGGAAGTTGCTTTTTAATACCAGCAGGCAAAAGGAAGCGCCCCTTTGCATCGATAGTAGATTCATATTCGCCCAAAAAGCTGATCATGAAGGAAATAAGTTGATAATTTAATAATATGACACAAAATAACACTTTTTCCCACTTTATGACACTTTTTTACTAATAGTTATTTATCCACAGGTTATAACCAAAATAGGAGCAATGGTTTATGCAGAAAATTGGGGGAATGCAAGGTGAATTGAATGTGGAAAGATGTGGATACCGGTGGATAACCTACTTGGCTAAAGGAATTGTAATAATAAAACTACTTCCTTTTCCTAAAGTACTTTCGGCTTTTATGGTACCATGATGGGCATCTACCATGGTTTTTACATAGCTAAGCCCTAGGCCAAAGCCTTTTACATTGTGTACATTACCAGTATGCGCCCGGTAAAATTTTTCGAAAATCCGGTTAAGTGTTTCTTTGTTCATTCCAATGCCATTATCATCAATCTTTATTTTAAAATTACTGCCGGCATTAGAAGTAGTTAATTTTATTTCAGGGTTTTCTTTGGAGTATTTTACGGCATTATCGAGCAGGTTATTTACAAAATTGGTAAAATGAACCTCATCTGCCATAATCATATCTTTAGATGCGTTGAGATGAGAAATTAATTGTCCGCCTTTTTGCTCAATAGGCAATGTCATATTGTTTAAAGCAGTACTTATGAGTGCATGAGCTGATAATTTTTTAAGATTTAACTGCACTTCCTGCTTATCGAGCAAAGCCGCTTGCAGAATGGTTTCTACCTGCTTATTCATTCGCTTGTTTTCTTCTTTTATGATGCCTGTAAAATAATTTGACTTGTCTTTGTCAGCAATTACTTTTTCATTTTTTAAAGCATCAACAGCTAACGATATGGTAGCAAGAGGTGTTTTAAATTCATGCGTCATATTATTAATAAAATCAGATTTTATTTCGCTTAATTTTTTTTGACGCAGTAGTGTTCGGATGGTTAAGAAAAATGCGGTAGTAATAATGATGGTAAAAATGATGGCACCCAAAATAAACCATCCAATTTCTTTAAACACTATGGAGTTCTGGTGCGGCACTACTATTACCAGAAATTCTTCTTTTGATAAATTTTCGAGATTGCTGCCACTGGGCGGCTGTAAAAAAATTACATTTCTAACATTATGCGTAGAATCTAAATAATATTTAAAGAAATTATCGGTAACCAACTGATCGCCCAGCCAGGTATTTTCTGTAATGGCAAATTCAAAAGAAATACCGGCCAGGCCATTTCTGTCAAATGAATTTTTTATGATATCCTTTATATCATCTTTTGAAAAACGCTGAATAACCGAAGGTCTTACAAAATCAAATTGAGTTTTATCGGAAGGGAATAAGAGGCTGTTTTTTCTAGGGCGTGGAAGAAAGCTATTGTCTTCCATCAACTTAATTGCTGCCTCATTTGAAGCTTTTGCAATGTTTTCATTGAGCTGCTGCTCTTTGATTTCTTTAGCACTCTTTAACCATAAAAATTGAAAAAATATTAAGCCCAGTAAACTTAAAGCAGTTAAAACAGTAATAACAGGGAAAATTTTTTTCATGCAACAGTTCTAATATATAGCTAATATAAGTTGCAAAAGTAAAACACTGCCCGATTTGCAGAAAGATTTATAAATAATTTGGTGAATAATTAACGTAGTTTGGGTAAAAATGCTGAGTTAAAAATTAATACTTAATATAAAAACTGTATTTTAGAAGTATGCTTACTCCCGACAATGGCATATTATTAATTGCAGAGCCTTTTTTGAAAGACCCTAATTTTATGCGTACGGTAGTGCTACTTTGCAGGCACACTGAAGAAGAAGGTACTTTTGGTTTTACCCTTAACAAGCCTTATCACCAAACTCTTAATGAATTAATACCCGATTTGTCAGATTTTGAATTGCCCGTATTTTTAGGAGGGCCGGTGCAGACAGATACCCTTCACTACCTGCATTCTTATCCTCAGCTACTACCCGATTGCCAAAAAGTAGCCGACAATGTATATTGGGGCGGAGACTTTGAAATTTTAAAAAGCCTTATAAAAAATAAGAAAATTGACAGCCGGAAAATAAAATTTTATTTAGGTTATAGTGGTTGGGGCCAGGGACAATTAAAGGATGAAATAGAAGAAAAAACCTGGCTAACGGTAAAGGCTACCAGCAAAATAGTATTTGATGTAGCTCCTGAAGAAATATGGAAACAAAGCCTTTTAATGCTTGGCGGCAAGTACGAACTGTTGATACACTATCCTACTGATCCGCAGTTAAATTAACCTGCTTTGTAAGCGCCACACAGGCTTTGAATTTTTTTTATTGATAAGGTTTCTGAAATAAAATATTTCTTTTTTATGCAGCCTTGATTTTTTTGTTACTTTTTGTATCAAGACAAAAAGTAAATAAAGAAAAAACTAAAGGGAATATAGTTTTGATTTTAAAATACCCAATCCTATGAAGAAAAAATAAACAGAGATAAAGATTTGATTTTAAAATACCCAATCCTATGAAGAAAAAATAAACAGGAATAAAGATATGATTTCAAAATACCTAACCCAGCTTTTTTAAATTCGCAAAAGAAAAAAAATTGCTTTACCGCTTACTCAAACTACCTGCAACACTAGCATTATACCTGTATTGCCGCACTATCAGGATAAGCAATAAAAATATTTTGCGCCAGGATGGCCCATTGCTGATAGCCTGCAACCATCCCAACTCTTTTTTAGATGCCATCATTATTAGTTCCTTATTCAAAAAACCTGTACATTCTTTGGCAAGAGGCGATGCTTTTAAAAATAAGTTTTTTGCTGCCCTGCTCCGGTCTTTAAATATGCTGCCGGTATATAGGGCTAGCGAGGGCGTTGAAAACATGGAACACAATTATACCAGCTTCAACGCCTGCAAAGAAATATTTAAAAAAAATGGCATTGTACTCATTTTTAGCGAAGGCAGATGTATAAATGAGTGGCACCTGAGGCCATTAATGAAAGGCACGGCCAGGCTTGTATTAAGCAGTTGGAATGATGATATAAATGTAAAAATTTTACCCCTGGGTATCAATTACCAGTCTTTTACTTCTTTCGGAAAAAACATTCATTTGAATGCAGGGGAAATGATACTGCCGCATGACATTAATACAAATGAGGGCTTCGGCAATACTATCAGGGCTTTTAATGCGGTATTGAATAATAAGCTGCAACCTTTGGTGTACGAAATTGATAAAAATAATTTGGAACAGGTAAAACAAACCCTGGGCTTTAATATTTCTACCGCCAGGCGCATTGCGCTTTCTTTGCCAGCAGTGGTGGGATATATGGCTCACTGGCCCCTATACTTTTTTATACAACGCTTTGCCTTTAAAGTAGCCAGCCACAACGATCATTATGATTCTATCATAGTAGGATTATTGTTTTTACTCTATCCTTTTTATTTATTATTTATTACGGGTGTAGTTTTATTCTTTACAAAGTGCTGGTACTTTTTATTTTTAATATTAGTATTGCCTTTCTGTGCCTTTAGTTTTGTGCAGGTTAAAAAGCAGTTTTAATATTTTGCTTTTTGCATAACTCATCATTCATCTTTTCTTTTTTTACTACCTCAAATAATTTATTATTTTCAAAAAAAGTGGAGGGAAAATAAAGTTGTAGAAAAGGCGCTTAAGGCAAATAACTTTATGTACCGCAGAGATAGGTTTTAATGATATAACGCTGTATAAAAAAAGAGCCTGTACAAATGCACAGGCTCTTTTAGTAAAAAGTTTTTTTATTTTATGCTTCTTCTGCCCCTTCTACCAACACGGTAGTTTTGTTATTGAGCACTTCTACAAATCCGCTTTGTATGCTGTAAGAAGTAGCATTGTTTTTATCTTTAAGAATTTTTAATTTCCCTTCTTTTAAAGCGCTTACTATTGGAGCATGCTTATCCAATACTTCAAACAGACCGGTAATACCTGGCAATTGCACACCAAATACCTCGCCGCTGAATATTTTTTTTTCGGGTGTTAATATTTCTAAAGTCATTGGCCTCTGATCCCCAAGGGGGAAATTGGGTTTGTTGATTAATAATTATTTTACTCGCTTTTATAAAAGTACAATAATGGTATGCGGTACAAGTGAGTGACACAACGATGATGCCATGAAAATCAAATGCTCGTTACCAAAAAATATTATGCCTGTGCTGCAGCCATTAATTTTTTACCTTTTTCTATTGCATCTTCCAAAGTTCCTACCAGGTTAAATGCTGCTTCAGGATAATCATCTACCTCGCCATCCATAATGGCATTAAAGCCACGGATAGTATCTTCAATAGGCACCAATACACCTTTTAAACCGGTAAACTGCTCAGCCACAAAGAAAGGCTGAGAAAGGAAACGCTGTACTTTACGGGCTCTTGATACTACTAATTTATCTTCATCGCTCAGCTCATCCAAACCAAGGATGGCAATAATATCCTGCAATTCTTTATAGCGTTGTAAAATTAATTTTACCCTGTCTGCGCAGCGGTAATGATCTTCGCCTACAATGGCTTCTGTAAGAATTCGTGAAGTACTGTCTAATGGATCTACCGCAGGGTAAATACCTAAATCCGCAATTTTACGGCTAAGTACGGTTGTAGCATCCAAATGCGCAAAGGTAGTAGCAGGAGCAGGATCTGTTAAATCATCTGCAGGTACATATACCGCCTGTACAGAAGTGATAGAACCATTTTTAGTAGAAGTAATACGCTCTTGCATCAATCCCATTTCTGTAGCAAG
>JAFDXD010000132.1 GCA_018268135.1 Bacteroidota bacterium | reverse complement strand
CATGCCTAAATGCGGTGCCTCTACCAATTTGTAGCCATCTGCATAAAAAGGGTAGGGGCCAAACCAATGCTCAAATGCTTTCATCATGCGGGGGGCGTCTTTAAATTGTGTTTTTGCTTTATCTACATTATAATCAAGTACCCAATAATCCATACTGAGAGGGCCTTTTTCAGCTTTGTATATTTCGCCAAAGTGTACATATTTACCAATATATGGCACTATGCAGTAATTATTAATGGGTCTTTTAACCGTCCAGGTATAAGTAGTATATCCTTTGCCTGCTGCTTTTTTTTCGGTTAATCTTCCATTGCCTACGGCCATTAAACTATCGGGTACGGTTATACGCAAAATGGCGCCGCTGTCCGGTTCATCACTTTGTACATCTTTACAGGGATACCATACGCTGGCGCCAAGCCCCTGGCAGGCTACCGTCATCCAGGGGTTACCATTTTTATCTTTTTGCCAAATCCAGCCCCCATCCCATGGCGGCCTGATGGCCTCTTTTGGCTTGCCCGAAAAATAAATGCTGATGGCATCTCTGTGAGGTTTTATTTTATACATTGCTGCCGTATCTCTCAGGCTTACCCAATACACATTCCCTTCTCTGCTGAATGAAATTTTTTTTCCTGATTTCAAAATACTGTCTATCTGCATAGGCTCTTGCAGGTCAAGCTGCATCAGCTTTACACCGGTATCATAATAACTCAGTTTGTTGATGCCTTTTAATGTTTTAGTCTCAAAATCGGGTTGTACGGATATATCATATTTTAATACATCCCATCCCATGCGCCCCGGGCCAATACTGCCTCTAAGCGTATCCTGATGGGTAAATATTTCTTTTTCCCCTTTTTTCTGAGCTTGTATTGAATGAGTGCATAATAGTGCCAAAAATATGGTTGCCACCCATGGATTCACCTTCGTCTTTAAGTACATTTTTTTTATTTTGATGCCATAAATTTAGCGCAATATCTTTTTAATAACTTGTAGTTTTATTTTAATGGTGAGTATTTTACAATTATTTTCAGTGTTTCCTTTCTCAATTACTTTTTATTCAATTTCATTTAATAATTTTATAACAAATGAAATTGACCGTAATTTTTTTTAGGTATTTTTTGGGGATTGTAATCTTCTTTCAATTATTTTCTTGTAATACACATACCCATCCCGATAAAAAAATATTTCATTACAACGAAACAAGCGGCATAGCTTCATTAGATCCGGCATTTGCTAAAAATCAATCTGTGATGTGGGCGATACACCAGTTATTCAATACCCTGGTAGAGGTAGATGATAGCATGCAACTGAAGCCATCCTTAGCAAAGAGTTGGCAATTTTCTAATGGAAATAAAACCCTCACTTTTTTATTGAGGCAGGATGTATTTTTTCAGGATGATGATGTTTTTAAAAATGGTAAAGGGCGAAAATTGAATGCACAAGATGTTGTCTATAGTTTTACAAGGCTACTTGATAAAAATACTGCCAGCCCCGGAGCCTGGATATTTAATAATAGGGTAGATTCTATACAACCATTTGTAGCATTAAATGATTCTGTATTTCAGCTTAATCTTTTACAACCTTTTCAACCCATACTCGGCATTTTGAGTATGCAGTATTGCTCCATCATTCCGCAGGAGGCAGTGCATAAATATGGAAATGATTTTAGGCGCCACCCGGTGGGTACAGGCCCTTTTGCCTTTGTAGCCTGGGATGAAGGCCAGTCGCTTATTTTGAAGAAAAATATGCATTATTTTGAAAAAGACAGCAGCGGGCAGGCATTGCCCTATCTTGATGGCATTAAAGTAGATTTTTTTGATAGTAAAGCAACTGAATTTTTAGAATTTCAACAGGGAAGGTTAGATTTTATTAATGATATTGATCCTTCTTTTAAAGATGAAGTACTTACAAAAACAGGGAATTTAAAAAAGCAATGGATGGGAAAGATAGAGTTGCACAAACACCCGTATTTGAATATTGAGTATTTAGGAATTTTGACAGATACTTTAAATGATTTGGTAAAAGCCTCTCCTTTAAAATTAAAAAAAATAAGGCAGGCAATTAATTATGCCATTGACAAAAGAAAGATGATGCTTTACCTGAGAAACTCTATTGGTACGCCTGCAGAGAGTGGGTTTGTACCGCCGGGGCTGCCTTCTTTTAATGCTGAAGAAGTAAAGGGATATACCTACAATCCCGAAAAAGCAAAGCAACTATTGGCAGAAGCGGGGTATGGTACCGGGAAAAATTTTCCTGTTATTAAATTACTCACCATACCTATTTATGTAAGCCTTGCATCTTATGTTTCAAATGAGCTTAGGCAGTTGGGTATAAATGTACAGGTAGAAGCCATTCAAAAAAGCTTATTGCTTGAGCAAACGAGTAAATCGCAGGCGTTATTTTTTAGGGCAAGCTGGATAGCCGATTATCCAGATGCAGAAAATTACCTAAGTGTATTTTATGGCAAAAATCCCGCGCCTCCTAATTATACACGTTATAAAAATGCTGCTTATGATAAACTTTATGAAAGTTCACTTGCAGAAACAAACGACAGTAGCAGGTATAAAATGTATCAGCAAATGGACAGAATGATAATGGAAGATGCCCCAATAGTACCCCTTTGGTACGATATGGCATTACATTTGGTGCATACCAATATAAAAAACTTTTCACAAAACAGTTTGAATATGCTTGAGCTGCGAAAAGTAAAAAAAGAGTAATATTGCTTATATAAAAAATCATCATCAAATGAAAAAGTATAAAAATTATGCCATCATCCTTACTTCAATAATTTTTATTGTATTTGCTTTTGCTGCAGTAGAGCCTTCTGCTAAGCCCCCCAAATTTAAAAACTTAAAAATTTTGCCACAGGATATTACACCTGAAGCTTTAGATAGTGTAATGGATAATTTTAAAGCAGCATTAGGCGTAAAGTGTGGATACTGCCACGCAAAAAATGATAGTACCCGGCATCTTGATTTTGCAAGCGATGCAAAACCAGAGAAAGAAATAGCCCGCCACATGATGATTATGACTGCCGGTATTAATGAAAAGTATTTTAATTATAATGACGAAAAAGTAGTGCCACAAACTATCGGCTGTTATACCTGCCACAGGGGAAGCCCGATGCCAATAAGCTTTGATACTACTGCTGTTCATAAGGATTAAAAAGTATCATTCATTTTTCAAAATTGCTGGGAAAAGATATTATTTGCTAAAAAAATCTTGGCCTTTTAAAGTTCCGTAGGGCTGTGATTATTATTCAATGCTTAATATCCTTCATTACATCTGGTTGACCCGAATGTAATATTATTATGCTGCCCTTTGTAGGATTACTAAAGAATTCAATATTATTTTCAATAGCTCTTTTCTAAGGTTTAAGATTTAATAAGAGTAAGGCCTCAGACAGCAATTTCAAAACGTTACCATTATTCTGCCAACTGTAATACTTTACAGCTTTATGTTGGTTTTGTAAAATCTAAATACTAAGTGATTTAAAAAAGTAGGATTAGGTATTTTAAAATCAAACCTTTATTCATTTCAGGTTATTCTTTATTTACTTTTTGTCTTGATACAAAAAGTAACAAAAAAATCAAGGCTGCATAAAAAAAGCTAAAAATTTGAATGCCCGCCTAAAATAAAATTAGCTCGGTCAATAGATCATATCCCGGCTAAAGTGCGACTTACCAACTAACTGCATTATTCAGCTT
>JAFDXD010000131.1 GCA_018268135.1 Bacteroidota bacterium | reverse complement strand
TTCGGCTGCATTTGCTTACCGCACCGGCAGTGCCTGGTTATTTATAAAAGCTACCAACAGCAATGCCAACGATTGGAGTACCAGGGGTAATGCAGGTACTAATGCAGATAATTTTATCGGCACTACCGATGCACAGCCGCTGAGGTTTAGAATGAATAATGTAAATGCCGGTTGGGTGGACAGCGCTACATTCAATACCGGTATAGGTTTCAGGGTACTGGATGTAAGCACAGGAGTACAAAATACCGCCACAGGGTATAAATCATTATCGTCCAACACCACAGGGTATGAAAACACCGCCAATGGGGCTAATGCCCTTTATCTCAATACCACCGGGAATGCCAATACCGCCACCGGGGAAAATGCACTGTATAGCAACACCACCGGCGGTGGCAATACCGCCACCGGGGCTATTGCACTGGCTTTAAACACTACCGGGGAGAGAAATACCGCCAATGGATATGAAGCATTGGAGAACAATACTACCGGATGGAGAAATACCGCCACCGGAGCTTTTTCATTGCTTTCCAACACTACCGGATATAACAATACTGCCAATGGAGATGAAGCATTGCTTTCCAACACTACCGGGTATTACAATACCGCCACCGGAGTTTTTTCATTAAATAAAAACACAATCGGAACGGACAATACCGCCAATGGGTATTCTGCACTTTTTAACAACACCACAGGAAACACCAATACCGCCAGTGGAGCTTTTTCATTAAATAAAAACACCACCGGAAGCAACAATACCGCCAATGGGTATTCTGCACTCTTTAACACCACCACAGGAGACTTTAATACCGCCGTAGGGGTTAGTGCACTTTATGGCAACACCACAGGAAACAAAAATACCGCCAATGGGTGGCAGGCACTTGCCTTAAATACCACAGGAAATAATAATACCGCTAATGGATTTTCCGCACTCCTTAATAACACCACAGGAACCGACAATACCGCCATAGGATATGATGCTCTTAGCAGGACCACTACTGGAATGTACAATACCGCCGTAGGCTATTATGCGTTAAGGGACTTGGATGCAGGACAGTTTAATACCGTTGTGGGCTACAGGGCCGGTGGTGTTGACAGTTACATTAGTGGAGATCACAATGTGCTTGTTGGTGCTATTATAACGACAAGCCCAAGTCAGGTTGATGATGCAATTGCCATTGGGAGTAATTCTTTAATACTTAATAGCCACACAGCAGTGATTGGTACCATTTCCACCACAGCGTATTATGGCTTTGCTAACTGGAGCAATATAAGCGATGGCCGTTTTAAAAGAAATATTCGGGAAAATGTACCGGGGCTTGCTTTTATCTCTAAGCTAAGGCCGGTTACTTATAATCTTGAAGCTACGGCGTTGGACAAATTTATGCACCGCAACAGCAAAGACTCAACAAGGCTTACTGCATCAAAAGCCTACAAAACCGGCCTTACCGAAAAAGAACAAATTACCTATACCGGCTTTGTAGCACAGGAAGTGGAAACTGCCGCCAAAGAACTGGGTTTTGATTTCAGCGGAGTAGATAAGCCCAAAAACGATAACGATACCTACGGCCTTCGCTATGCAGAGTTTGTTGTGCCATTGGTAAAAGCGGTGCAGGAACAACAGCAAATTATACAAAAACAGCAACAACAGATAGATGCGCTTGCAAAAGAAATGCAATTGCTGAAAGAAAAAATAAAATAAGCCACAAGGCACAAATAACTAAAAAATAAACAACAATGAAAAAGTTCTTCGTCATTATTATTTTTCAATTATTCATTATCCATTGTTTAGCGCAAAATGTAGGCATTGGTACCACCTCCCCTGCCGTCAGCGCAGCTTTGGAAATAAAAGCCACAGATAAAGGTGTGCTTTTTCCATCCCTTACTATACCACAACGGGATGCTATACAAAATCCTGCCAGCGGGCTTCATATTTATAATACCGATGAACGCTGCCTCAATAAATACGATGGGCTTTTTCAAATATGGGACTCCTATTGCAATCCGAAAACTGTAACCATACAAATAAGTCAGGACGTAACGGGAGGCATAGATTTTTATAATACTTATGCTAAAAATTATCCCGGCATTACCCGCTTTGCAATTATTGTGGAGCCTGGTGTTAATGTAATTTCCGGCGGATATGTAGCAGACCCAATATTTGGGACCTATCCTGTGCCTGCCCTAAACTTTGGAACTATGCCTTCCAGCCCTTGTGAAATAAGGGTCATCAATTATGGAAACATTGTGGGTGGAGGGGGAACTGGTGGTGCAGGCGCTCGTGGGGCCACTGGTGATAATGCAAGTTGTATTGCCAATGCCCAGGCTGGTAGCTTAGGAGGAGTTGCCATTGTTGTAACACAGTACACACACACGGTAATAGAAAATTATGGGACTATTGCAGGAGGTGGCGGCGGTGGTGGCGGTGCTGGTCGCAATACTACAGGTCAATACGGTGGCGGCGGCGGCGGGGCAGCTTTTGGTACTGGGGGTGTTGGTGGCGGTACTACCACCATATTTTTTGGTACTTGTTCAAATACTCCAGTTGCTCAAAATGGGGTTGATGGTATTATTACTGCCGGAGGTGCAGGTGGTACAGGTGCCAATAGCGGTGGCAATGGTGGCAAAGGAGGTAATCTTGCTCAGGCCGGAGCCTCCGGAACAGGTAACAATGCCGGAGCAGGCGGGGCTGCGGGCATTACCGTGCTCTTCGGGGGTACTGGGTCAAGTGGAATTATTATTAATAATCATGGCAGTGGCCAGGTATTAGGAACCGTACAGTAGATAATATGTTGCAAATGCTACGCATTATTAGGTTATAAAAAAATTTAAAATAAAGTATGATGAAAAAATATTTTTTTACAATAATACTGGCCGCACTTTGTAATGTTTTGATGGCGCAATTGTATGTAGGGCATGATGCCACACTATATATCGGTGGTAATGTTACGCTGAACAATGCAGATTTTATTCATGAATCCGGTGCAGGGCCTGATATTTTATTTGGGCCGGGCAGCAATGTATTGTTTAAGGGCAATGCCGATAATATGATAAGTGGCTACATCAACTTCTTAAATTTAGAAATTGCCAAAGATGGCACACATATGGTAAGCCTGCAGGATTTTAACGAGGATGTACGTGGGCAAATGGTTTTTACTTCGGGGCTGTTTAACCTTAATAACAGAGTGCTTCGCCTCATAAGCCCAGCCACGCTTGTAAATGAAAATGAAAACAGCCGAATTATTGGCCCCACAGGTGGTTCCATAGAAACAAGTTTAACGCTAAACCAACCCTCAGGCGTAAACCCTGCAAATATTGGCGCTACAATTACTTCTAACAAAAACCTTGGAGAAATAACTATTTATAGAAATTATATAGACCCATACACTTTACCGGCTGCTGCCATAAAGCGTTACTATTCCATCAATTTTACTACTCCGGCAAATGACAATAATCTTGACGCTACTTTGCGGCTTGCATATTTTGATGCTGAGCTAAACGGAGCTGATGAAACAAAATTAGTACACTGGAAACGTGAAGACCTTGCTACTACATGGCTGCAGCAGGGCACAACAATAAATACCACTAGAAATATGGTAGATGACTGGGTGGAACTTAGCGGCATCGGCAGCCTCTCTTTCTGGACACTGGCTGAAAACTCTGGCGCATTGCCGGTAGAGTTTACTTACTTTGATGTAGCCTGCGCAGGTAGTTCCACTGTATTAAGATGGCAAACTGCCACAGAAATAAATACAGATCATTTTGAAATACAAAAAAGTAAGAATGCTACAGACTGGATAACCATTGCTACCCAAACTGCCGCAGGGCAAAGCAGTTCATTGCAGGATTACAAGTATATCTATACCACGCCTTCGGCAAAAACATTTTACCGTATTCAATCTGTTGACAGAGATGGACTGAAAAAATATACCTCCGTTAAAGTTTCTAACTGTAGCATTGATGAAAGCTGGAAGGTTTGGCCCAACCCTGTACAAAAACAATTATATATAAGCATGAAGTTAGATAAAGCATACAAAGCATTTGTACAGTTATTTGACAATAAAGGATCTTTGGTGCGCCATTGGGAAAAGCAAATGGTATATGGCAACAACCAGTTTGCAATAGATATGAAAGACTTGTCGTCAGGCACATACCAGCTCGTTATTAGTTGGGATAATGGCCGGATACAAAAAAATACGATTATTTTGAAACAATAAAAATATATAAAGAGGCCTTATTATGGAGAAAGCTATGGAATCAAAATATGTTGTAAGGAGCCTGAAAGTATATGGAAGCGATGAGTGGTTGATGGATGGCAGTAAAAGATACCGCACTGTATATGATAGGTATGAAATCAATTACATCTATGTAGAATTTTCTTTTTTTAATAAATTATTTGACGAAGAAGACTGGGAGTTAAATATAACGCTGGATTGCTCCACAATAAATTCTAATCCTGTAAAACTATGCAGCCGTCAGCAAGTAGTAAAAGTAAATAAGGCTGATAACATTGTTTATGTAAGGGAAAGCTGGGGCGTACCGCAGGCAGGCGGGTTTTGGGAGCAGGGCGATTATAGATGGGATGCGATAATTGACAACGTTGTGGTAACGAATTCTGTATTTCATGTGGAAGATATGGGAACCGGTGCCCTGGCTAAAAATGGCTACATCAATATCGAATCTTTAAAATTTTTTGAAAGCGATGCCGGCAAGAATCAAAATGATGTAAAAAAATATTACCGGAAATTTAAACAAGATGAAACACGCTATATATGCCCGGAAATACAACTGCATAGCAAAAGGGACAGAGGTTTTTACGCCGAGTTCTTTTTTCATTATATAGATAATTCAGGGCTTTTAAAAGGAAGATCTACAGAACTGATTTATGTACAACCCAATTCCCAAAATCTTGTATATACAGTTCAAAGTGGATGGGGCTCTCCTACCCCGGGTCAATGGCAAAACAATCAGTATTACGTTGAAGTTTTTTTTATGGATGTATTAATGGCAAGCGCCGCATTTGAAGTGGGCGATACCTGGCAAGAAGAAACTGGCGAAAAATCATTGAATTTTAAGATTGCAGCAAATCCACTCATAGTACCACAAAACAATCTTCAACCCGAAACGGCGGAAAAAATTTTAAACGATAGCCTTGCACAACTAAATGCCATGACAGGCCTTGCGAATATTAAAAACGATGTAAATGAAATGGTAACACTCGTTAAATTTTACCAGGAAACCGGCAAAGATTTTCTTCATAAATTTTCCTTACATTCAGTTTTTACCGGCAACCCCGGTACGGGTAAAACAACGGTGGCAAGGCTTCTTTCACGCATTTACTCAGGAATGGGCATATTAGGAAAAGGGCATTTGGTAGAAGTGGACAGAGAAGCGTTGGTGGCCGGGTACATAGGGCAAACAGCCACAAAAACAAAAGCAAAATTAGACGAAGCCCTTGATGGCATTCTGTTTATAGATGAAGCTTATTCGCTTGCCGGCAAAGGGTTTTCGGGAAATGATTTTGGAAGTGAGGCCATTGCTACTATTTTAAAATACATGGAAGACAATCGTGGCAGAATTGGCGTAATAGTAGCCGGATACCCACATAATATGCGTGATTTTATAGAAAGCAATCCCGGGCTTCGCAGCCGCTTTGACAAATATTTTCAATTTATGGATTACACGCCGGAAGAAATGTGGACCATTGCCAAGGCATTGTTTACAAACGAAGGAGTATCACCGGATGAGGAATCTTCGGCACATTTGCAAAATTATTTAAATTGGTTGTTTAAAAACAGGGACAGCAACTTTGGCAATGCCCGTACAGTAAGACAGATAGTAGCAGAATGTGTGAAGAACCAAAACCTAAGGCTGGCAGTAATGCATAAAGAAGACCGCACACTCGAAATGCTGGCAACAGTAATTTTAAATGATGTAAAAGAATTTGATATTAATGATGCCACACAAAGGGGAGAAACTGAACAAAGAACCCCAATCGGATTCAGGCATTAAAATAATTGCTTTGTCCAAATAGGTTTTTTATGCTCCAGAACTTTTATAGTTGCCCTCCTATTTCTTTAAACTTCTCTACAAAAGCGGATATTTTCTGAAAAATCTTTTGCTTTAAGGTTAAATACTGAGGATTTAAAGGACTCATTTTTGGTAATAGAGCATTTAGCTCCGTGCCGTTTTCACTGGCATATTTCCGCTTCAATGAGGTTGCAATATATCGCTTCGCTTCTTCTTCATTCAAATTTTCATCTGCAATTAATTCTTCTGCTTCTGCTTTTTGTTTGTTTTGTGCAAATGCATAAAATGAATCTATTACATTCGCTTTGTCCTGAAGAGTATCAAGGTTGGTCTCATTAATAAATTCAACTACCAAACTCTCTTTTGCCCTATTACCAATACTGGCACGGATAACCCTTCGTATTTCTTCTATGAGTGCGGCTTTATCTTTTTTCTTTTTATTATGTTCAAATATTAATTCAAGAATATAGTCAAGGTTTATTTCTTGCGATTTTAATAAATCCACTTCAAACACTACATCATCCCAATCTATTGTTGATTCTCCTCTTTCGGCTCCGCCTTTCTCACGCCTTAACCAATCTCGTATATCATTGTAGGTAGAACGGTAATCCTGAACAGTCCTCTCTTTGAGCAATTCAATTTTTTGCATGGCCGCCATATCCTCATCTTTCAAAAAATGGGTTTCTTTAAATGCTTCTACTGCTGCGGCATCTTTGCAATCAATTTCCTGAAAGGCTTTTAAATTTGTAAACTCATCATAATTCTGAAGTATATTCTCTACTCTCAAATACTCTCCAAATAGTTTTGCAAATTCCTTTTTGTCTTTCTCTTTTACAATTTCATCAGGGGTAGGAAATTTTGTATTTAACTCATTTACTACTTCTACATATCCTCTACGAGCTTCACCGGTAACAATGTCTGTAAAGCCTTCTAAATATTCTTTGTAGCTTTTTTCAAGCACCACATTTTTGGTATTGCTGTCTCCAAAAAGCGTAATAGCGTCAATGGTAGATTTTTCCAAGTCACGAAAAGTAACAATATTGCCAAAGGTCTTTGTGTTATCATAAATTCTGTTTGTGCGTGAAAATGCTTGTATTAAACCGTGATAACGCAAATTTTTATCAACAAATAATGTATTGAGTGTTGGAGCATCAAAGCCCGTAAGAAACATTCCGACTACAATTAGTAAATCTACATTTTCGTCGGTTGGCAATCTCTTTTTATTGTTATCCTCGCCTTTTACTCTTTTGGCCAGATCTTTATAGTAATTTTCAAATTCTTTACTATCCAGTCCGTAGCTGGTTTTAAACATTGCGTTATAATCCTGTATTGCTTTGTATAAAAACTCTTTAGCACTACTATCCATGGCAGAGGGCTCAAAGGTTTCGTCAACTATATCACCTATGGCGCTTTGTTCTTCATTGGCAGCAAAGGAAAAGATGGTGGCAATCTTTAATGGCTTGTCGCTGTCTTTTTGCAGTTTATTCAATTCTTCATAATACAGTTTAGCAGCATCTACACTATTTACGGCAAACATGGCATTGAACCAATTGTTGCTTCCCTGGATTCTATGGGTTTTTAGTCTGTAATTATTCAAGATATATTGCGAAATTTCTCTGATACGCACAGGATGAAGCAATGCTTTTTTGTTTTCTGCGGCGCTTAATTTCGTTTCATCTATTTCCGTTTCTATGCTTTTAAATTGTGGCCTTACATCATTATAATCTACCTTAAATTTTAATACTTTATCATCTCGGATAGCATCGGTAATGATGTATGAATGCAACTCCCGGCCAAAAACACTTGCCGTAGTTTCGGCGCCTAAAGCGTTTTCAGGAAAAATGGGTGTTCCGGTAAATCCAAACTGATAGAATTTTTTAAATTTTTTATTCAAATTCTTCTGGGCTTCGCCAAATTGTGAACGGTGGCATTCATCAAAAATAAATACAACCTGCTTATGATAAATGGCTAAATCACCCTCCGTTTTCATGAGGTTGTTTAGTTTCTGTATGGTTGTTACAATGATTTTATTATCGTCTTTTTCAATGTTTCTCTTCAATCCTTCTGTGCTATTTGAACCATTTACACTTTCGGGAGAAAATCGCTGATACTCCTTCATGGTTTGATAGTCGAGGTCTTTACGGTCAACCACAAAGAATACCTTGTCAATAAAATCCAATTGCGTTGCTAATCGTGCCGCTTTAAAACTGGTAAGCGTTTTACCTGAACCGGTAGTGTGCCAAATATACCCGCCCCCATCCGGAGTTGACCATTTCTTTGATTCATAAGAACTTTTTATTTTCCATAACATGCGTTCTGTAGCAGCAATTTGATACGGCCGCATGACAAGCAGCGTTTCGCTTGTGTCAAATACTGAATAGGTAAGCAATACATTCAATAATGTATGTTTTTGAAAAAAAGTTGCGGTAAAATCTTTGAGGTCTCTAATGCGTTTATTGTCTGCCTTAGCCCAGTTGATAGTAAAGTCAAAACTATTTTTATTTCGCTTGGTAGTATTGGCAAAATAGAGGCTATCGGTACCGTTAGAAATTACAAATAGTTGTATGTACTTAAATAGCGAATTTTTGCTGTTAAAACTTTCTTTAGAGTATCGATGCACCTGGTTAAAAGCCTCTCGTATTGCAACCCCACGTTTTTTCAATTCTACCTGCACAAAGGGCAATCCGTTAACAAGAATGGTTACGTCATAACGGTTGGTATGCTTACCTGTTTGCTCAAATTGTGAAATAACCTGTACTTTATTTCTTGTGATATTTATTTTGTCAACCAAATAAATATTTTGGAGAAGGCCATCATCAGAAACAAAATCGTAAATATAGTTGTCGTGAATTTTTCTGCTCTTTTCAACAAGGTTGTCACTTGGCTTGTCTAAATATTCTTCTACAAAACGATTCCATTCTCCATCTGAAAATGTCATATTGTTCAGCAATTGCAGTTGCACACGAACATTTGCCAAAAGAGCTTCCTGTGTATTTAAGTTGGTCGGATTTTCATAGCCTTGATGAATGAGGTCTTGAATAAATTCCTTTTCCAATGCACCTTCTGATTGGTATCCTGCGGCAGGCTCGCTCACCATATTGTGGTTGGTGTATTTATCCAACACGATAAAATTGTTAGATTCTGCAATTGTGTTGTAATTAACTACTGATGAACGCTGATGCATAGGGATGTTTTTATTTTCCATAAACCATTCTCTTTATTTGAACTCTTGGTGTACCAAAGTTAATCAGTAAACCTAAATGTAAGTTGCATGCTTTTAAGTAATTCAATAATTGTGCTTGATGTATTTCATTGAGTGCTGTTACGGCTTTCGTTTCTATGATAATGCAGTCGTTTACTAACAAGTCTGCATAATATTCGCCAACTGTTTTCTCTTTGTAATAAATTGTAATCGGTTTTTCCTTCTCGACTTTTAAGCCTTTGTCGAGCAGTTCTATCTGGAAGGCGTTTTGATAAACTTTTTCTAAAAATCCTGCACCAAGCGTATTGGAAACTGTGTAGGCACAGCCTATTATTTTTTCTGAAATGCTATTTAATTGTTCTTTATCCATAATGTTTTTTTTAACCACAGTTTTTTTTACCGCATTTTTTTACCACAGATACACACGGATAAACACGGATATTCATGGATAATCTGTGTGCATCTGCGTTCATCAGTGGTTTAACTTACTCATCTGTGGTTGGTTTAGGAAATGTCAGCAGCTTATCCCGATAATACTCATACTGCTTTTGCCTTAACTCAATCTCTTTTGGCAGCCCTTCGCTTATGGAAGTGGTAAGTGTATCAAATTTATCTAAGATGGAAACAATACGGGCTTGCTCTTCGAGGGAAGGGATGGGAACTATATACTCCATGATTTTATCTTTATTACCCCTAGGCATTTTAGCACCTTTGGCATGTTGCATATTATATGCAAAGAACTGATCGTCAGACAAGACTTGATATAAGTAACGCGGATTCAGATTTTCGTTCTTTAGGTGAATTACCAATACATCACCGTTCGTTCCACCAATTCTATCTGCATACCAAATCTTCTTCAAATAGGGGCGAATATTTCCAATTAGTATGTCATTGATACTGTATTTTATCGAATTACCAGATTGAGGAACATAATTAGAGTTTACTTTTCCTTCACGATTTTGCAAAAGATTATCAACGCCAATATAATTTTCTGTATTTAATTTATCGGAACTGATTCGTTCTTTTGCGTATGCCGCAACCTCCCCCAACGTCTTCCACTCCACAGTTTTCGTGTTTTCTGTGTTTTTCGTGGTTGAAAAATCCAACAAGCTTTCCCGATAATAATGATACTGCTTTTTACGAGCTGTAAGCTCTGCTGTA
>JAFDXD010000130.1 GCA_018268135.1 Bacteroidota bacterium | reverse complement strand
TCTTAAATTCAGAATGGGATATGGTACTGCCGGAAATGACAGGATAGCAACGTCAAACTCAATTCCACCTTACATTGCAGCATTAGGTACTTATAGTACAGTATTATATCCTGGCGGGCCATTGCAAATAGGCTTCGAGCCAAGTTCATTACCCAATAATGGTTTAGTGTGGGAAAAAACAGGTCAATGGAATTTTGGATTGGATATGGGATTTTTAGAAAATAAAATAAATGCCACACTTGATTTTTACTTTAAAAAAACAGCAAACAATTCATTATTGTTTAACATCCCCGTAGGACAATGGTGGGGGCTGGGCACACAAACAATTAATGCAGGCTCCATTAGTAATAATGGTGTAGAACTTTCAATTAATACAAATAATATAAATTCAAAAGATTTTACCTGGACCACAATATTTAATATTTCTTACAACAAACAAAAAGTGGTTTCTTTTGCACCTGGCATTTCACTTATTTCTACCAATACTGCCAACCCATCAGGAACAGTTTCAGGCCAGGAATTTACAAGAGCAGTTATTGGTAAAGAATTAGGAGTATTGTATGGGTATAAATATATTGGTGTAATTAAAACCGGTGAAACCTATGCTCCTCAGCCCGATTCAAAACCTGGAGATCCTAAATATGCTGACTTAAGTGGTGATGGTAAAATCACTCCTGATGATCGTACATTCTTAGGCAATACTACTCCTCACTATACCTTAGGATTGAGTAATATGTTTGAATATAAAGGCTTTGGCCTAAATGTTTTCTTGCAAAGCGCTTTCGGATATAAACTGTATAATATGAACAGGTTGGTACTTGAATCATCTACCGGTACAGATTACCTGAAAAGATTTGTAGCAAATACTAATGAAAATACTGATGTACCAAGAGATGGCTATTACAAAAGTAAATATGGTAGTTACGTAAATTCTAGATTTGTAGAAGATGCTTCTTACCTAAGGCTTAAAATGGTTTCACTTTCTTACAATGTGCCATTAAACAGAATTAAACAATTAGGCTTTGTAGAGGGTTTACAGTTGTATATTAATGCACAAAACCTGGCTACCATTACTAAATACACCGGTACAGACCCCGAAGTAAATGTACACACAACCAATACCGGTGGAGGGCTAGACTTTGGTGTATTCCCCGCATTTAGAACTTTTGAATTTGGAGCCAAATTAAGTATTCGTTAATGCAATGGATGAAAAACAATAAAAATTTTAACATGAAAAAAAATCTCATTTTAATAATTATTATTTCCTGGTTTTTTACCTGATGTAATAAATCGTTAGATACCACTATCTACAGTAACCTCACTACTTCAAATGCCTTCAAAACAAAAGCAGATGCTGTAGCTGCTGTAAATGCAGTTTATGCAAGATTAAAAGGCCCAGCTGTTGGCGATAATTTTGATTACTGGACCGTACGGCATTTTGCATTAACAGACCTTCCTACTGATGTAGGGCATTGTCAATATGGCGGCGACCCAGGACAGCTTTCTGCAGGAGTATGGAATGCTTCAAATGGGTTAATAGCTGAAGACTGGAGGCAGATTTACAAATTAATTGCTAATGCAAACAATGCAATTCTCAATATTTCTAATATGCCCACCACAGCTATTACAGATGCTGAGAAAAAACAATTTCTATCAGAAGTAAAATTTTTACGGGCAGTTGCTTATAGTGACCTTATTGAACTTTGGGGGCCTGTAATTTTAGTTACAGAAGAAGATGTAGCGAAAGCAGATAATGCAGCTTACCTTAGCAAACCTGCGCCAGCGCCTATTGCAAAAATTGATAGCTTATTAATTAGTGATTTGGAAAATTCTGCAAACGTACTTCCACTAAATTATGTAAATAGCCCTTTTTATAACAGTAATGATGTGGGTAGGGCTACAAAAGGGTCAGCACTTACACTATTGGCAAAACTTTACCTGCGTGAAAAAAATTGGCAAAAAGTGGTAGATGTAACCAAGCAGGTAATGGACTTAAATGTGTATAGCCTTTACTCAAGCTATGCAGGCCTGTTTTTAGAAAGTAATAAATGGTGCCAGGAAAATATTTTCTCAGTATTATCTGATGAAAACGTAAATGGTACTGAATTGCTCAATCACTTTGGCCCACAAAATCATCCTACACTTACTGACCGTTGGGACTATTATGCAGTACCCTGGGATTTTTATCATACCTATTCTGATCAGGATGATAGAAAAAAAATGTTCTTTACTTATTTTAAAGGAAGCGATGGGCTTATTTATATGGAAGCCCCAAGCCCTGGTGCGGTTGCTCCTCCCGGATATAGTTATATGCCCGATGTAGCCACCAGAAAATATGCTGACTCTACCAGGCAAAATGATACTTACTACGATGGCCATAGTGTTGATATCTTACGTTATGCAGATGTATTACTTAGCAGAGCAGAAGCGTTAAACGAAATTACTCCCGTTAGCCCCGAAGCAATTACATTAATAAACGAGGTAAAAGGCAGGTCTCATGCTCCCCTTTTGGTGGGATCTAATTTTAATCAATCTACACTTAGAGATGCAATATTGCAAGAGCGTGGCTGGGAACTTTATTACGAAGGTAAGCGCAGGGCAGATCTCATTAGGATGGATAAATATGACGTAATTGAAAATGCCCACTTAGTTAGAATCGGTTTACCGGCAAGTATTGTAATGCCTAAAAACAAATATTTCCCTTATCCTCAAAATCAGGTTAATATCAATCCAAATTTAGATAACTCAGGTAGGTAAACAAAGCAGATAACCAACAACAGAAAAAAAGAATATGCAGCGTAAAGCTGTGTATTCTTTTCTGATTTATATTCATAATCAAAGATATATTGCAAAAAAATTAAGTAGAAAATTGAATCGATTATTTTATTTCATTTTAATTCTGGTAATTATTTTTAGCTGTGGCTGCAATAATAATAACCAGAATATTGTTAAAGAAATTCATATTGGCTTACACAATAATAATGAATTAAAGGTTCAGCTTGATGTTAGTACAAGAAAGAATGCAATGGTTTCAGTAGTGTATTGGGCCGATAGTATAAAAAATGAAGTATTTACTACAAACGAAATCTCAAAAAATGCTTTAGAACACAGGCTGGTTTTGTGCAATATAATTCCCGAATCTAACTACTCGTACAAATTAATTTTATATCAAAATGGTAGAGTAGATACTAGCCAAACCTATCATTTTAAATCAGTGGCTTTGCCCATTTGGTTGCAAGACCAGTTTAAATATGCCTGCAATCAACCCGAACTATTACCACAAAATTTTAAGGATGGTTTTATGCTTTTGAATAAAAAAGAAACCCCTGGCACGGCATTTATTGTGGATTACAAAGGAAGGCTCCGTTGGTATCAGGTGATAGAAACTACCGGGCTTAAAGTGGTAAATTTCACAAAAGATAAAACCATTCTTACCATACTTGGCCGCAATGATGAGCCAACCAGCTATGGAAGCGAAATAATGGAATTTGATATGCTTGGCGATACATTAATACATTTAAAAAAAGGGCAGGGCGATTTTGTAAATACCATCCATCATGAAATATTAAAAAATGATAAGAGGCAACTTGTTACCATTTTTGAAGATAAAAAAGTATTTGATTTAAGTAGCATAGGTGGCTCCAAAAGCGATACTGTGAGTAGCGATGGTATCATTGTAATGGATAGTACCGGTAAAAAAATTTGGCAGTGGAGTGTGTTTGATGTAGTGAATCCACTTTCAGATCCGAACATATTAAAAAATAAGAAAGACTGGACACATGCCAACAGCTTAAGTTATGATTTAGATAGCAATTACCTTATATCATTTTATAATACCGGACAAATATGGAAGGTAGATTCAAAAACTGGTAAACTGATTTGGAAATATGGCAAAGGTGGGGATTTTAAAATACCTGCCAATGGTAATTTTTCAGAATCACATGCAGTACACATTAATGCAGACGGTGATTTGATGTTTTTTGATAATGGTGTACAAAAAGAGCAATCACAAGTGTTTGCAATGAAGTTAGATCAAAAAAATAAAACGGCTACTACACAGATACATATTTCTTTGCCACCTGTTATATACAATGCCAGAATGGGGAGCGCTTATAGAATTGATAAGAATAATATTTTGTGTTGTTGCTCTAAAAGGCATATCGCCGTTTTGGTAAATAATGATGGGAAACTTATTTGGACCTTAGAAATGGCGGTGCCACCCTACAGAGTTATTTTTCTAAATAAAGACCAATTAGCTCCCTGGTTGCAATTTTAATTTTAATGCAATGAAAAAATTTAGTATAGTTATTTTATGCAGCGCTATTCTTGGTGTTGGGCTATCAATCGTTATTTCTTGTAATGAAAACAGAAGTAATGATTATGATAATACTCCAACTGCTCTCAAAGTGGTAGAGCCGGTAGTAGTTGATACAAATACAATACCTGCCGGCCCTTTTGGCCAGGCAGTGAAATATGGACGGCAACTAGTTATCAATACCGCTTATTACATAGGCCCCGATGGTATCGCTGGAAAATACCTTGGCAATAAAATCACTTGTAACAATTGCCATCAGGATGCTGGTACTAAACCTTACTCTTTCAACCTGATTCCTTCCTTTGCTAATTATCCACAGTATCGTGCAAGAGAAAATAAAGTACTTTCATTAGAAGAAAGAATTAATAATTGCATCATGAGGCCGCAAAATGGAAAGCCTCTTCCTTTGGATAGTAAAGAAATGATTGCATTTATCTCTTACCTAAAATGGTTAAATGGGTTTGCACCAAAAAATAATACTTTCCCCGGATCCGTAAACCTGGATATCAATTTGCCCCCCATAGCTGCAAGCTCAGGTAGGGGCGAAATATTATATAAAGCAGAGTGTATGAGATGCCATGGCGCTAATGGAGAAGGAGCCATGAGGCCGGATAATACCGCCTATACTTACCCGCCACTTTGGGGTGAAAATAGTTACCAGCCAGGCTCAAGTATGCAC
>JAFDXD010000012.1 GCA_018268135.1 Bacteroidota bacterium | reverse complement strand
ATTACACTAAAAGATTTTTTGCAAAACATGGGAGGAAGTACTACATCTAATACTGCTGCAATCATTAAGCGAATTAAAGAGATGGAGTCTTATGAAGGGTATATACTTCAGCAAAGAGCAGACAAACTGATGGGTTTTAATAAATCCATTTTAACTATTAATGTAGTATCGCTAATAATTGCCATAATCTTAGCCATCTATTCGCTCTATACTTATGTAAAAGAAAATACAGCAAGGCAATATGCAAATGCACAGTCAGAAAAATATAAGGGGGAACTTGAAAACAGGGTAAATGAATTGGCTCGTGCCAATATGGAGATTAAAGAATTACGAAGTAGTGAGAAATTTGCATCAACCGGTAGAATTGCCCGTACCATTGCACACGAAGTACGAAACCCACTTACCAATATTAACCTTGCTACAGAGCAAATAAGGGAATCTAACGCAGAAAACGAAGAAAATACCATGCTGCTCGATATCGTAAAAAGAAACAGCCTTCGTATTAATCAATTAATTTCTGACTTATTAAATGCCACCAAATTTTCAGAGTTGTCCTTTAATAAAATGCCTGTCAATAAATTACTGGATGAAGCCTTAGAGCTGGCAAAAGACCGGATAAGCCTGGAACACTCTACATTTGAAAAAAACTATACTGATGAAAATTGTATAGTAGAGGTAGATGAAGAAAAAATAAAAATTGCCTTTTTAAATATAATTGTAAATGGGTTGGAAGCAACAGAACCCGGCAAAGGCATTTTAAAAATAACTACAGAAAAAGTTGGTACTAAATGTAAAATTAAATTTGAAGATAACGGAAAGGGAATGACCGAGGAGGAGCAAATGAAATTATTTGAACCTTTTTTTACCAGCAAAGAAAAAGGGAATGGCCTCGGACTTACCAATACTCAAAATATAATATTAAACCACAAAGGAAAAATTGAAGTAGAGAGTATAAAAGACAAAGGAAGCATTTTCACTATTACTTTAAACACAGTTTCATAACCCATTTAGTTATTTTTGAGTTACCCTCATCAATAATACAATTGCTGCCCCCACAAGCAGGATGTGGATAAGCCATGATGCATGCATTACAATAAAACCATAGGCCCAACCTAATATTAAAATAAAAATAATAAGATTTAAAACCGCTTTCATATTTTGTAGAAATAACAGAAAAAGCAGTAAAACAATTTTAATACATTAGCGAAAGTACCAACTACACAAAACTAACCGGCACCAATATAGGCATTATACTCAAGGAGAATTTCGAGGAAAATATTCTACAAGAATACACAACTCAATTCATTAACTGTTCTATTGTTTTATAAATGGTTTCCCTTGAAAATGGTTTGCCAATAAAAAAATCAGCGCCTTCATTTAAAGCTTTTTGCCTGTCGCCGGGAGTATCATGAGCCGTAATCATTACAATTTTTGAAGAAGGATAATGGTTTTTTATATGTTCTAAATAGTTAATGCCTAACCCATCGGGTAAGTGATTATCTAAAAAAATAATTTCAGGGCTTTCATTCTGCAATGCAATAGTAGCATCAGTCAAGGAGTTTACAAACCCCGTATCAATATTTTTCTGTTTCAATAAAGTACTTAGTAGGTAGCAAATATCTGCCTCGTCGTCTATTATTAGTACTTTCAAAATAGATTGATTTATAAAAAATGATTTATTCATGGATCAGCTTTTTAATAAAACAGTTACTACTTATTTTATGCCAATTTTGTCTGTAATAACTTATTCTTAAAAAGCCTGATGGTAATTCTTTTATTATACAAATAACATACCCCTTACCAATAATACCCCAAAAAGCGTATATAAACAGGTATAAATATGGATAAAATTAAATTTATTGTCCATGGAATAAGTAAAATAATTATAAAAATAATGGCTAAATGAGGAAAATGGTACATAGTATGTTTATACTATTTCCCAGCCGGCATTCAAAGCGCTCATCTTATTGTGTCAGATTGTACCCATTATAAGTAAGTGTAAAGACCAAAAAATCGGCAAACTTAAAACATTGGAGATATGAGTAAGCAGCTTTTTAGCCGAAGAAATATGAGTTAACTTTACGTAAATAAATGAAATAAAAGGATATGAAGAAAAGGATATTGATTATTGATGATGATATAGACATGTGCACACTGCTTAACAGGTTTTTGAGCCGAAATGATTATGAAGTAGAAATTGCACACACCGGCAATAAGGGTATTATAAAGTTTAAAGAAAATAACTTTGATATTGTACTTTGCGATTTTCGGCTGGGAGACAAAGATGGTAAAGATGTATTGCAGGAAATAAAGGCCATTTCTCCATCTACGGTAGTAATCATTATTACAGGGTATTCTGATATTAAAGTAGCGGTAGATGTAATAAAAATGGGCGCATACGATTATATTACCAAACCCCTTATTCCTGAAGAAGTTTTAAATGTGTTGCACAAAGCCCTGCAAAAAGATACGATAGAAGATTCGCCTGATATAAAAGAAAATGCCCTCCCTAAAACAATTACAAAAAAAGTATTAAATGACGAATTTTTAATTGGTGAAGCAGGTGCTACTATTGATTTATATAAACAAATAGAAATTGTAGCGCCAACAAATTATAGCATCATATTGTATGGCGAAAGTGGTACCGGCAAAGAAGTAATTGCAAAAACTATTCATAGTATGAGTGGCCGTAGTAATATGCCTTTTATAGCGATGGACTGCGGTACGCTTAGTAAAGAACTTGCCGGAAGCGAATTGTTTGGGCATGTAAAAGGAGCATTTACCGGGGCGCTTACAGATAAAGAAGGGCATTTTGAACTGGCAAATGGCGGCACTCTTTTTTTAGATGAAGTAGCTAACTTAACTATAGAGGTACAGGCATCGCTTCTTAGAGTAATTCAAGAACGAAAATTTAAAAGAGTAGGCGGAAATAAAGAAATGCCGGTAGATGTACGGATTATAGTAGCATCAAACGAAAACTTGCAGGAAGCATATAGAAAAGGAAAATTCAGGGAAGATTTATATCACCGCTTTAATGAATTTTCTATAAAACTACCTCCACTAAGAGAAAGAAAAAAGGACATTCCATTGTTTGCAGCATTTTTTTTAGAAAAAGCAAAAAATGAACTGAGCAGAAATGTTGAAGGGTTTGAAAATGAAGTAATGGAAATGTTTATCAATTACTCCTGGCCCGGCAATTTAAGAGAATTTAGAAATGTAGTACGCCGGGCTGTACTATTAACTAAAGAAGGCAAAGTACAGGTAAATACATTACCCTGGGAAATTACTTATTCGCCGCCACAAGCCCCGGATATGAACCCGTCATTCATTAACAAAAATGTATTTAAAAATGAATATGACTTAAAAGATGCCGCCTCTAAAGCCGAGTATGATGCAATTATGAAAGTATTAAAAGAGGTAAATTTTAATAAAACCAAGGCTGCGGAAATTTTAAAAATAGACCGCAAAACTTTGTATAATAAAATTAAAAACTATGAAGAATCGAGCAATTGATTTTTTTGTTATCACATTTTAAAAAAAATTTTATGTCAATATCAGGCCATGAAGAAATGACAACCCTTAGTACGGTACTTGAAACCCTTAGAGAAAGAAAGCAGGACAATGAATTTAAAATGAGCGAAAATGGATTTATTGACAACAAAGGCAGAGTATACACTTCTGCCGAACTTAAAATAATAAAAACTTACCGGTTTGAAGGAAGCTCTAATCCTTCAGACAGTGCAATTGTATATTTAATAGAAACAAAAGAGGGGTTGCTAGGCTATAGCATAGGCGCATACGGGGTTTACAGTAGTTATGATGATGCTGCTTACACTGATTTTATTAAAGAAATACCAATAGAAGAAAGAGAAAATCACCATGAGGTTTAAATAAAAACCAATTCTATATTCATTTCAATTCACTTTTTTATAGCAATGTTTTTTGCGAAAGTATTTTAAATGCATGTCATTAAAATAGGGGTATTTTTATTTTGAAACAAAATATAAAGCGCCCAAAAAAGGGATTAAAAAAATTGGCACAATTCCTGTTTTATAATATTTGGTTTTTCATAGGATATTGGATCTATTAACGGGCCTTATTTTTATTTGGCCCTTTTTTATTTTTTTTATTTAGTGAGATAAGCCTTGCGTAAATTTGCTTATGATACATTTTGAAAGATTTACACTTGATAATGGCTTACGCATACTGGTACATCAGGATAAAAGCACAGCAATGGTTGCCCTGGATGTTTTGTACGATGTAGGCGCAAGAGATGAGAACCCTGATAAAACAGGTTTTGCCCATTTATTTGAGCACCTGATGTTTGGAGGTAGTATTAATATCCCATCTTATGACGAGCCGCTGCAATTGGCAGGTGGTGAAAACAATGCATTTACCAGCAATGATATTACAAATTATCATTGTGAATTACCGGCAGAAAATATTGAAACAGCCTTTTGGTTAGAAAGCGACAGGATGCTAAGCCTGGCATTTAGTAAAAAAAGCCTGGAGGTACAACGAAAAGTTGTGTGCGAAGAATTTAAAGAACATTATATCAATAAACCTTATGGCGATGTGTGGAACAAGCTAAGAACGCTGGCATATACTACACATCCGTATAAATGGATGACTATTGGAAAAGAATTAAAACATGTAGAAGATGCAAGCCTTCAGGATGTAAAAGATTTTTTTCATAAACACTACACACCCTGCAATGCCATACTGGTAGTGGCCGGAAATATAGATACAGCGCAGGTAAAGGCTCTTGCAGAAAAATGGTTTACCCCCATACCCGCCGGAGAAAAATACATACGCAACATACCTCAGGAGCCAAAGCAAACAGCTCCCCGGTTTTTAGAAGTAAAGGCAGATGTACCCTTAGATGCACTTTATAAATGCTGGCATATTTATCCTCGAATGGATGAGCGGTACTATACTGCAGACCTTATTTCTGATATCTTAAGCGGAGGGGGCTCTTCAAGGTTATATCAATCATTGGTAAAAGAAAAAAAACTTTTCAGCAATATAGAATGTTACCATCTGGGGAGTAGTGATGCCGGTATAATGGTTATAGAAGGTAAGCTGGTAAAAGGAACAGATATTAAACTTGCTAACGCAGCAATAGAAGAAGAATTAAATAATCTTAAAGAAAACGGAATAACAGAAACAGAATTAGAAAAAGTAAAAAATAAATCAGAAAGCGCCATGGCTTTTGAAGACATGAGCCTGGTAAACAGGGCCACCAGTATTGCCATTTATGAAGTGCTTGGTGATGCTAACCTGATTAATACTGAACTGGAAAAATACCATGCAGTAACCGTTGAAAATATTAAGCAACAAAGCCAGATTATTTTTAACGAAAACAATTGCAGCACTATGTATTATTTAAGTAATAATTAACCCTGCATAGCCCGCAAAGATTAAATGCATATTAAAAATATCCCTAAAAAATATACCAATGCTTAACAGAGCCGTAGCGCCACCCATCAAAGATGCAATAGACTTTACACTTCAACTAAAACCCTGCGAACAATTTACACTCAACAATGGTGTACCTGTGTATTTAATAAATGCCGGTGCCCAGGATGTAATACAAATAGAAGTAGTTTTATACGCCGGTAACTGGACAGAGCCGGGGCAAGGAATTGCCGCAGCAACAAATTATTTGCTAAAAAATGGCACCACAAACCGAACTGCATTTCAAATAAATGAAGACTTTGAATATTATGGTGCCTATTGCAACAGGGCTTGCTACAATGAAACGGCTGTATTGTCTTTACACTCACTTACCAGGCATCTTACAAAGCTATTGCCTGTAATGAAGGATATGCTATGCAATGCAACTTTTCCTGAAGAAGAACTTGAAATTTACAAACAAAATTCAAAACAAAGGCTTGCGGTAAACTTGCAAAAAGCAGACTTTGTAGCTAACAGAAAAATAGATGAATACCTGTACGGAAAAAGCCATCCTTATGGTACTTATTCAAATTCAACAGATATTGATGCACTAAACACCGGGGCGCTTCATTCATTTTATTCTCAGCATTATATTAATGGCGCCTGTGCCATATTTGTAGCCGGAAAATTGCCGGAAGGCCTTAAGGAATTATTAAATGAAAACTTTGGTTACCTGTCATTACACAAACCTACTTTTAAAGTAAATGAAATAAAAACCATCCCGGCCATCGAAAAAAAATATCGCATTCAAAATGATGATAAAGCCGTGCAGGGCGCCATACGCATTGCAAGCGAATTTCCGGGAAGACAGCATAAAGATTTTAAAAAAATAATGTTGCTCAATACATTATTTGGGGGCTTTTTTGGCAGCAGGCTTATGAGCAATATCAGAGAAGATAAGGGCTATACTTACGGCATACACAGTTATATTCAAAATCACACTCAACAATCTGCCTGGGTAATAAGTACAGATGCCGGCAAAGATGTTTGCGAAGCAACCATTTCTGAAGTATATAAAGAAATGAAAAAACTACGGGAAAAATTGGTTGATGATGAAGAACTTTTATTGGTGAGAAATTTTATGTTAGGAGGAATACTTGGCGATTTAAGCGGCCCCTTTCAATTAATAGCAAAATGGAAAAATATTATTTTGAACAACCACGATGAAAAATATTTTTATGAAAGTCTGGATGCTATAAGGTACACCACTGCTGATGAATTGATGGCGCTTGCCAATGAGTACCTGCAACCCGAAAAATTTTATGAATTAGTGGTGTACTAAATTTTAATTTAGCTAAAATATCTACCATTTAATTGATACAATAGGTTTCATTTAAAGCATAAGGGTTAAGGGTAAAGAAAACATCCTGAATACTATCTACCTCGCCCAATTGCAGATACAGCATATTGCGCCCCTGGCCAAGCTCCCACAATGTAAGTGGCTTGTTGTTTTTAGTGATGTAAAGCTCGGGCAACATTTCTTTTAGCATCCCATTCCAGCAGGCCTCTGCTAACTTTTGTTTTTGGGGCAATCCGGCATTTTCGGGCAGGCCGTTTTTCTCACTCAATTCCTGTGCTGAAAATTTTGTGTTTGTCATCAGCAGTATTTCCTGTGTAGTAAATATATTTTTCATTTTATTTAGCTATTGCCATTTGTATTATTAGATTATAATACTCTGGCAAAGCAATATGAATAAATGATAAAACTATGTTAAGGTAAATACTGTAATGTTTTGCTTAATAATTACGAGAATCGTTGCCCTTGTTCAATTCTTTTTGTACGGCAGAAGAAAAAATAGATAAGATAATACTAAAAAGTAAGGCCCACCAAAAACCATTTATATGTATGCCATGTACCATGCGGGCAGCCAGTAATATGATTAAGGCATTTATTACAAATAAAAATATTCCGAGGGTAAAAATAGTAATGGGTAAAGTAAATAAAATAATCAATGGTTTTACAATAGCATTAAGCAAAGCAAGTATCAGCGAAAAAACAATAGCTGTTAAAAAATCATCAATGTGTACACCTGATAAAATTAGCGATAATACATACACTATCACGGCGGTAATTAGTAATCGTAGCAGGAAATTCATATTGACTATAGATTTAAAACTTAAAACTAAATCATTGAATTGAATAATAAAAATGTAATAGAATTATTAAATAAAAATTGCAAACCCGGCCATCGTTATAATTTAAACAAGCCATTTCTAATTGCAAACAGTACCAGCCCCACCCTCGATTTAATATTTAGTTTTTCAAAAAGTTTATCCCTGTACCCATCGGCAGTACGGGGGCTGATGTATAATTTATCGGCAATTTCTTTGTAAGAGTATTCTGAACAACAAAGGCAAAGAAATTGTATCTCTCTTTCTGTTAGCTGTTGATGCTGTTTTTTTGATGAGTCATTTTCGTTGAGAGAATTAATCAACCTGCCTGTTACAAAGTCTGTATAATAAAATCCATTATCACTAATGGTATTCATAGCGTTTAAAAGCTCACTTGGGTGTGCATCTTTGAGTAAGTATCCTTTTACGCCTGATTTTAGCATTCGCACTATTGATTGTTCATCATCCATCATAGACAAGGCCAGCACCGGTATATCAGGAAAATGTTCCTTGAGCCAAAGCATAGTTTTAAACCCATCCATATTGGGCATGTTTACATCCATAATGATTAGATGGGGCAAATTGAGAGGCGAAAGCATTTTTTGCAACTCCTCTCCATGGGATGCTTCAAAAGAAACATAGAATTGAGGGAAACTGTTTACCAGCTCAGCAATACCTTTTCTAAACAACTGATGGTCGTCAACCAGGCCTACTTTTTTATGGAACTTTTGAACTGGCATTTAATGAAAATTAATAAGGCATTTTAATACTTATACAGGTGCCTTCATTTGGCTCGCTATTGTAGGTAAGTGTAGCATTCAGCAATTTTGCCCGCTGCTCTAAGTTCAAAAGGCCTGCGCCAATTTCGGCAGTTGCCTGTCCATTGATTGCTTTGTGAAACCCAATACCATTATCTTCTATATCTAAAATAAGTATTTCCGCTAAATATTTAATATTAATTTTTACCCGGGTACATTTTGAATGTTTGATAATATTCTGAAAAATCTCCTGCAACATTCTTATCAAAATAAGTTTTTTGGAAGGGTCTGCTAATTTATCTTCTCCGGAAAATACTAATTCAATTTGCACCACGCCAGTTTTTTTAATTCGGTCAACTTCTCGTTGTATGGCTGCGGTAAAATCATTGGCTATTATTTGCTGGCTATTATAGCTTTTTGAAAAATCTCTTAGATCATTGATAGCTTCAGATACCAGTTCCCTTATTTCCATTAATGCTTCATTATCGCCAGTCATTAAAATCTTATTCAAATTTAATTTTGCCAAAAGCATTACCTGGCCTACATTGTCGTGAATTTCCTGCGCTACAGAAAGAAGGGTTTGCTCTTTAATCTCTAATTTTGAAACGAGGGCTGCCTGCTCAAAAAGCCTTTGCTGCTCCTGCATTTCTTTAAGATGAAAGCTTTTCTTTTTATTGTAAAAAATAAGAAACAATACAATAAACCCTGCAAGCAACAAAAACAATACACTTGCTGCAATGATAGCAATAACTATTTCCGGGTTTGTATGCTGCATAATAAGCCGATGATGAACATGGCATTCATTGCAATGTTCAAAGTTCCCAAAATATATTCTCTAAAATAAAAAGAAGTTACAACAAAATTATTATTTAAGTAATGCAACAGCATCATATAGGGGAGCTCACCAGCAGAAAAAATAAACAGCCCGGTTACTATCCAGAAATCGGGCTGGGAAGAAAGCGGTTTAATTTCATTGCTGTGATACAACTCATAATAGTACAATATACACAGAATGACCAGGTATATCTCTCCTAAGATATACGTGTAGGTGTGAAAACTAAAATATTCTTGTACGGTTAAAAACGAGCCAGCTAAAATCAAAGGGTATATCCAAACAAAACATTTAATTAAAAATTTATTATTTTTCTTAGTGAGAGTTCTATAAAAAAACCAACTAAAAAAATAGAATTCAAAAACAGATTCTATATTAAAAATATAATGATTGGAATGATGAACTAATGGGAAGTATAAATAAAAATTTCCCAGTTCAATAGTCAAAACAATTCCTGTAAACAGAGCAAACCATTTTAGCCTGCCAGGATTAGGTTTTTGTGTACAAATGAAAATAGCAACTACAAAACTAATTGACAACACAGTAAAGTAAGCTATATTCATTGCAAAACCTTAAAGTAAAAATTTTTAAGTTATAAATTATTTCCTTTTTTTCCGCATTCTGTTTTGGGCGGAGTAGGTGGAGGGCATATAGTACCCAGATTGTACCCTTCCCCGCCATCAAAACTTTGAGGGATGGGTTTTCCTGCATTTCTATCCGCTCTATCCATGTCCGCTTCCGCCGCAGATATATTGTCAATATGTTCATCTGCTTCTGAGCCTTTATAAGTAGGAACAAAAAACACGGTATTGTGCCCAATGTGATTATTATAATCCTGTGTACTGGTAAGCGTATTTAAATAATCGCATACGGCTTTATCATACACTCCGTGGTAAAGCCTTACGCCATCACCGGCCGGTAAATTATCAATGGCATTCAAAATATTTTGAATATCGCTTCGGCTATACCAAACCCAATTGTTTTTAAAGCTTTTATTTTTTGCCTTAAACTCTTCATGCATATACACCAAAGCCTGGTGTTTTAATGTTCTGCCTTTAGAAGCTGAATTAGTGGAAGCATTATCCATGAGAGAATAATTTTAAGTTTAATAATAAACCTAAAATACAAATCTATCTTATAAATAAGAAGAGGAAGATTTTATCAATAAACAATTTATCAAAATTAAAATTGACGAAAAGGCTTTGTAGTAGTGAGTTTCAGCGAAATAATATTAAAGAGTAAAATGTGCTGTCGAGAAAAAATACCGTGAAAACACCTGTTCAAAATGAGGGCGAATATTAAAAATTTATACGATTGCCTCTCGTTTTTTTACTCATAGTAACTTTACTACAACTTACATTAGTATAAAATATATATTAGAATTTTGGGATTTTAATACAATAAAAAGCATGTATAAACGCTTATTATACCAGCTAAATATTTTAAAGCATTTTGCTACCAAAAATAAAACACTACATCATTTTGAATACCGGTATTTCGCAGCATTCTATTCATTTATTTACATCATCATAAATAATTTATCAATACCGCTTTGGTGCAATGTAGTATTGAGTACAACTTTTTTTTGTTAGGCACTACAGGACAACGAAGGGCCCCGATATTGGACGGGGCCTCTTCAATTTTTATAACAAACTATTTGAGTGCATTTGCCTTTACATTACTACTAAACAGGCTATTAATTGCGATAGAAGCCCCAGAAAAAGCCCACTGTATATTTCTTTTGGAGTATGATTGCTTACAATAAGACGAGCGGTGCACAGCAGCCCTGCAATAAAGAGTACCATTGCAAATGGCCAAACCATCATCATGCTGTTGGTACTAAATACAATTAAAAAAATACCTATTAGCCCACCTGCGCCTATGGCATGCATGCTTATTTTAAAATAAATATTTGCAAGCAATGCGCCGCTTGATGCCAAAAATATTCCAAAAATAAAGGATGATATGATGGAAGGGTACATATCCTGTTCTTTAAATATTGTATATCCCCAAAAAAAGAATATACCACAGGCGATATAGGGGATAATCCTGTCTTTTTGTGTTTGTAAAAAAATGGACTGAATAAAACCAAGAGCTTTTAGTAATAGTACCGACAGCAGAGGAAAAATAACAAGGTTAATCAGTATAATGAGCATTACCTGCTTTTTTTGAACTTCCGAAAAACCCGAAAAAAAAGAAGGATGTATAAATACTAAAAACCAAATAACATAAATAGGGATAAATATGGGGTGAAAAATATAAGAAATAATATTGGCCGGCCATTTTAAATACCGGGGTGCAGGCGGAACCTGCTTTTCATTTATTGCAAATGCTTCATTCATACATGGGTGGGTTTACAAAATTTTTCTAAGCCGGGCTACCGGTATATTTAGTTGCTCCCGATATTTGGCAACAGTGCGCCTGGCTATATTGTACCCTTTTTCCTGGAGCATTTCTGTGAGCTTTTCATCGCTAAAGGGGTGTTTTTTACTTTCTTCTTCAATAATATCAGTAAGGATTTTTTTTACTTCACGGGTGCTTACTTCTTCTCCACTGTCTGTTTGAAGGCTTTCGCTAAAGAAAAACTTAAGACGGTAGGTGCCAAATTCTGTTTGCACAAATTTACTATTGGCTACACGGCTTACGGTAGAAATATCTAAGTTGGTTTGCTCCGCAATATCTTTTAATATCATGGGGCGCAGGTTTGTTTCGTCGCCCGAAATAAAGAAATCATGCTGATAATTCATGATAGCTTCCATGGTATTTAATAAAGTATTTTGCCGCTGTTTGATAGCATCAATAAACCACTTGGCAGAGTCTATTTTTTGTTTGATAAACAAAACGGCTTCTTTTTGCCTTTTGTCTTTTTTTGACCCTCTGTCATAATCTTTGAGCATATCCCTGTATCCTTCACTAATTCTAAGGTCGGGGGCATTTTTGCTATTGAGCGAAAGCTCAAGCTTGCCCATATTGTTTATAATAAAAAAGTCGGGGATAATATAATTTGCGCCTTTGCTGCTTTCTGTAGAAATGCCGCCCGGTTTTGGGTTTAGTTTTATTATTTGAGAAATAATGTCTCTTAATTGTGCGTCATCAAGGTTAAGTGCTCTCTGTATTTTTTCGTAATGTTTTTTGGTAAATTCATCAAAATATTTTTCTAATACTTTGATGGCAAGATCTACCGATTTATCCTGTTGGCCTGCTTTCCGCTCTAATTGCAACAGCAGGCATTCCTGTAAATTTCTGGCACCTACACCCGGGGGGTCAAGCTGCTGAATTTGCAATAGCATTTCGCTTATTTCATCTTCATTAGTTTCTATAT
>JAFDXD010000129.1 GCA_018268135.1 Bacteroidota bacterium | reverse complement strand
TGTTTCGCCGGGAAGCAGTGTTATCTTATTCATATCATGTTACTTTTAAATTTTTATTTTATAGCGCTGCAATCAATGATTGTTCCGTAGCCGCTGGTTGCAACATTTACATTTCGTACATAAGGTTTGCCGTATTTGCCGCCACCCAAATATTCTTTGGCAATGGAAACGTCGCCCAGATAACATTTACCTTCTTTTTTATAAACTGTGTAAATATTTTCAGCCAGCAATTGATAGGTGGGTATGCCTAAATCATTTTTTTGAATATCCCATCCGCTGTTACTGCCTACCGCATATTTTACCAATACTTTATTTTGAGCGCTTAATGCATTTTTAATCATGGACTCCAGGGCTGAGGGGCTGAGAGCAGGGTCGCTCAGCCTGACAGATGTTTTTGGCCACCAGTCGGGCATGGCGTGCAGGGTAAACGCAGTTGTTTTTACTGTTTCGTCCACGGCTTTAGCATTCTTTTTTATAACTGCTACATCTGTAGCACTGAAGTTGAATTGGAATGCTCCGTCCACACCCAGGAAGTCTTTTGAATTGGACAACGCTTTGCCCCAGTCATCTTTAGGCATAAAGTAAAACTGCAACTGAACCGTATAGTCGCCATTAGCGGGGAAATTGGACTGGTCAATGATTTCGTACATCGGTCCGCCTACAACGTGGGAAAACTCAAAGCCGTTAAAATTATAGCTGCTTTTCATACCAATACCGGTGGTGGCTTTGGCCGGCTCAGGCAGGAGATCAAAATTGAAAGCCGTTTTTTTAATATCGTCAGGCTGCAGCATCATAGCCGAGTGAAAGGTTTGCGCATACTTGCCCTCGCTGCCACTCACTACGGCAAAATCGTACATCAGGTAATAATATTTATAATCATCAGGGTACAGCTTAAAAGCCTCCTCCATCGTCTGGTTATTTAGCTCGAGACGGGCATAAATAAAGTCGTTTGATTTAAAAGTTGTTTTGGCGTCTTCATGGCTGCTGCCAAAAGGCTTGTCTGAAAAATAAAATGTGGCGCCGGGTATGTGCTTTAAGTCATCATAAAGAACATATTTTTTAATCACAGTATTGCTTTCGTTTGACACCGTTTTTGCCATTAAATTGTTGTCTTCTTTTGTGGTTGTCGAAGCTGCCGGATTATCGGTTTGGGCATCTTTGCCTGCAGTAGTTTCTGTTTTTTCGGATTTGCTTTTCAGCTTATTTTCTACCTTGTTCTTTATTTTATTGGTTAGATTTCCAAACTGGGCATAACCACAATGAGAAAACAGGAATAGAGCAATGGTTAGAGCTAATAATTTAATCAGTTTCATTACTAAACTATTTAAGAATGATTTTTAAATAATAATTTTTGGGACAAGAGGGTTAAGTGTTTATAATTTATTTCTTTGTTTGCTTCCACTTACCTCACCTCATAGATGGAGTAATTCGCTATAATAACTTGCGTTTGGTGCAGCCCGTACTGTGTGCGATATAAACTGTTTCATTGGGACGATTTATTGATAGAAAAAATATTTAATATAAAATAAAAGCAGAATTTTGGCTTTCTAAAAACTAATCGCTTAAACGAAATATTTCAGGATATAAAGCTGAAAATGGCAACACATGGTTTTAAAAAGTAAAAAATGTTATTTGTCGGAAAAAATGGTAATTAGTCTTTTTATTATTTATAGATGACTAATGATTATATAATTTTGAATTAAAAGAATTATTTATTATTTTTTCAAAATTTTTATAGAGCCCAAAAACTAAAATTGATTAGCAGATGAACAGGCTATTAAAATCCATTAATATCTTCCTTTATAACGATTTTGTTTTTTCTCCCCGCTACAAAGTGTTGCGCCATGTTACATTCTGGATAGTACACACTTTAATCTGGGCATGTTTTTGGGAAGCAATGGGTACTCCTTTTTCGTATGTTGTACAGGTCATCAATATGTTTATTTGGATACCCATTTTCATTTTATATGGCTACCCAATGGCTTACTGGGCGGTTCCACACTTCTTGCTGCGAGGGAGGATCCTTGAATTTTTATCGATAATATTTCTTTGGGGGCTGCTCGGTATATACCTTGATATTTGGTACAAAGATTATGTGGTGATACCTATACAGACGATGATGCACCCGCAATTCGTTTCGCCAAAAGGTCCACTGGCCTGGTGCTATTTATGTATCACTACTTCTGCAGCAATCCCTATGGTAATTAAATTTTTTAAGTACTGGAATTTTAAGCAAAAGGACTGGCTTAATGCGCAGCAGGAGAAAGTTACGGCAGAGTTGCAATTATTAAAAGCACAAGTACACCCACACTTTTTATTTAACACGTTAAACAATATATATTCTTTTTCTTTAGAAAACTCTCCCAAAACCCCGGGGTTGATTTTAAAACTTTCGAACCTATTAAGTTATATGCTGTATGATTGCAGGTCAGCAGAAGTGCGACTCGTAAAAGAATTGGATATCATAAAAAATTACATCGAATTAGAACAGGAACGGTACGGTAATAAAATTGATATCTCCTGGAATGTAAACGGAGATGTACAGGATATTTTCATTGCACCTTTATTGTTGATTCCTTTTATAGAAAATGCTTTTAAACATGGTACTTCCGAACAGATAGAGAAATCCTGGTTAACAGTAGATATATCAGTAAAAGAAAATAAATTGAAGGCTAAGATTGCTAATAGTAAAAATGAGTTTGCTCTGCACAGTAAAAATGGTATTGGTATTGAAAATGTAAAAAAAAGGCTTGAGTTTATTTATCCTGAACAACATGAACTGAAAATTAACGAAGAAAGTAATTTTTTTGTGGTATCGCTTACCATTCAATTGATCAATAGCTCCACTGCTATTTATAAGATAGAACAACCGGAAATTTCACAATCCCTGAGACATGAAAATTCAATGCTTGCTTATAGATGATGAGCCGCCTGCTTTAAAGATTTTAGCCAGATATATCAATGATATAGCAGCTTTGGAAATAGTAGGGCAATGTAATAATGCGCTTGAAGCTATTGAAGTTTTGAGGCAGAAAAAAGTTGATGTTATTTTTTTGGATATAAAAATGCCAAAGGTCATTGGTACCGAGTTCTTCAGAAACCTGACGCATCCGCCAAAAGTAATTTTTGTAACCGCCTATAGAGAATATGCAGTAGATGGCTTTGAATTGGATGCTATAGATTATTTATTAAAACCTGTTTCTTTTGAACGTTTCTTAAAAGCTGTCACTAAACTTAACCGCATCCTTGGAACTGAAATGACTACAACATCTATTGAACCTCTTCCTCCAGCAGAAGCTTTTATTTACCTGAAGATGGAAAACGGCATGAATAAAATTTTTATCCACGAAATAAAATATATTGAAAGCTGTAAGGATTTTATAAAAATATTTCTGAATGATGGCAGAAGGCTGTTAGTAAAACAGTCTATCTCATCTATTGAAAATTTGTTATCAGAGTACAAATTTTTACGGGTTCACCGTTCTTATATTATTTCATTGGATAAGGTTTCCGGTTATAATAGTCTATCTATTAAGTTGAAAGATTCAGAGATACCGATAGGCCGTTTGTACAAAAAGGTTGTTATGGGCAGATTGAATGAATGTTAAAGTGGCCGTATGCCATACCACCTATTTAAGTACAATCCTTAGTAAAGCAAATATTTTCAGAGTTATGCTCTCTTTACTTCAAATAGTGATAAAGTTTCTGCGTTTATCGGTGTTTCAGCAATTTTTGTTGAGCATTTTAATTCCAAGTTGCGGTATTATTTTCTTTAACTGGTTACCCGGTGCTGTCCTGTTTTATTTTATGCTGGAGATGGTTAATTACTGGTTGTGCAACTTGGTACTATTGCTCTGGTTTACAAAAGCACTTTCAAAAGAAGTGCGTTGGCAAAATGCCGGCATCTTCAGCTTTTGGTTTTGGCTTTCTTTAATTGGCTGCTATTTTTATGTAGGATTTATGACTGATCCCAAAAGCCTTTCCATGGCAACCAATATTACTTATGGGCAAATGATCGGGATTACTCTGATCTATTGGATACAATTCGCTATATTTTTATTCACTGCCAAACCCGGGGATAAAACAACACAGGATGTTGTTATAAAACAAGTTTACTACAGGTTGACAGCTATATATTTCACACTCTTCTGCGTTACTGGTTATGTTTTTGTATTTTGGTCGCATACAGACGTGATGAATTTTGCAATGGCATTTGTAATCGTTTTTGCCAAGGGTTTGGCAGATCTGGTGCTTATTTCATATCGCATGAATAAAGAGCCAAAAATACAATAGTTTTTGGCGGGGTAATATTCACATGATCTGGGTGCTCCTAAAAATAATCGTTCATTATTTGCAGGTTCTTTGCTTTCAGCAAGTCATTTTCATATTAAAATTTTATGTAGGTTATAAGTTTATTTTAAGCACAAAAAATTAAACACTTTCACCATAAAGTTTTAATGCTCGAAAATAAACCAAAGGGGAAATGGTTGTAATGGCTAAATATTTTGGATATTTAATTAACCAATTTGGTTATTACACAAACCACCTATATCAATTATTTAAAAAACAGGTCAAAATGAAAATAAGCGACATTAGCAAACAAGAAATTCGGAGAGGCGAAGAGGTAAAAGGGGAGTACATAAGGGAAGGAATTTTTAATCTAATAAAAAACGATCACCCTGATTTTAATAAGGATAATTTTATATCATTTGACGAACTGAACAAATACCGGCGACTCTATTTTACATCACTAATAATAAAGGAGAAAGGTGAATTGGCTACTCTTGATAGAGATGTAATGGAAGCAATTAATAACAATTCTATTCTTTCAGAAAACATTCAAGACGAAAAAGAGGCTGATCTCACTTTAGGTGAACGCATAGCCGACAAGGTTGCTGCATTTGGTGGTAGTTGGTCTTTTATAATCACATTTTTTATGTTCATTTTAATTTGGATGCTCATAAATATTTGGTTTATTGTTTCAAAACCTTTTGACCCATATCCATTTATTTTACTAAATCTCATTCTTTCTTGTTTAGCTGCCATTCAAGCCCCAATCATAATGATGAGTCAAAACAGGCAAGAACAAAAAGATAGGCAAAGAGGAGAACATGATTATAAAATAAATCTAAAAGCCGAATTGGAAATTAAGTTATTAAGCGAAAAAATTGATCATTTATTGGTTCATCAAAACAAAAAACTTTTGGAAATTCAAGAAGTTCAAATAGACTATTTAGAAGACCTGGTGAAAAAATTAAAAAAATAATCACTAAAATGTATTGTATAAAATCAAGGGAATTGCCAACTACTATAAATGAGTTCGTTATCCAATAAGCTTAACTGTTTCACTTAGAGTTTCTTTCAGAAAACAGACCTTCATCATCTGGAATGACTTGTTCTGATAATTCGGGATGATTGTAAAAAAAACTTTCAACATCAACACACTATCTTTTCTTAGATAAGTAAAGAAATCCGGGTTATTCCTTTACAAATAAAAAAACTAAAAGATAAATTTGGATTAACAATTACAGATTTAAGACAATCGGCATCCTGAATATTTTGACGATAGTCGGAATTTTTAGTATTTAAATTTGAACATTGATTTTAAAATAAAAACTACAATGCGCTTATCATCAAATCCAATGCGGAAGACAAGGATTTTTTTTATTTTATGTTTTATAGCAACTACTTCATTTGCTCAAACAAAAAACACTTTTCTTTCGGCACACGAAAGTGATCCCATAAAAATGGGATGGATGCAAGGATTCCCACCTGCAAATGATAAAATACTGAGTGCAGCAGATGGCTCATTTTTTAACTTTCCGGCACTTCGATGGAGTGTGGTAAATATGCGGCAATTGATGCCGACTGTTGAGGTTAGCCGTGGCTTGCAGGCTCCTGAACCCTTACCTTATCAATTAGACAGTAATATTAATTCCGTTCGTTTTATACCCTGGGGTGAAACGAAAGAAATGAGATGGGACTCATCACTCTGGAAAAATTATACAGATGGCATCATCATTCTGCATAAGGGTACAGTCGTTTACGAACGATATTTTGGAGCTTTGAAAGAAGATAAAATACATGCTGTAATGTCTCTTACCAAATCTTTTACAGGTACCATTGCGTCTATCCTTGTAGCAGAATCTGTATTAGACGAAAACAAGCTCGTAGCAGATTATGTGCCTGAATTAAAAAAATCTGCATTTGGAGATGCTACGGTGCGTCAGGTAATGGACATGACGACCGCATTAAAATATAGTGAGGATTATGCAGACCCTAACGCAGAAATCTGGGCATTTTCTGCAGCTGGTAATCCTTTGCCAAAACCAAAGAACTATAATGGACCCATAGGCTACTATGCTTATTTGGAAACGGTAAAAAAGCAAGGCAGACACGGCGAAGCTTTTGGATACAAAACGGTAAATGCCGATGCACTCGGGTGGATCATTTCTAGAGTTACGGGAAAATCAATAGCAAATTTAGTATCTGATAAAATATGGACTAAGATAGGGATGGAACAGTCCGCTTTTTATCAGGTTGATGCTTTAGGAATTCCATTTGCAGGGGGAGGTTTTAATGCCGGACTCAGGGATCTTGCCCGATTTGGTGAACTCATCCGAAACAAAGGGGCTTGGCATGGCAAACAAATTATTCCAAAAGGAGCAATAGAAGATATTGAGAAAGGTGGCAGTAAAGAAGCATTTGAAAAATCAGATCATCCACTTTTAAGAGGATGGTCTTACAGAGATATGTGGTGGATTACAGAGAATGCGCATCATGCTTTTACAGCTCGTGGTGTATATGGCCAAACGATTTATATTGACCCTACAGCAGAAATGGTTATTGTTCGATTAGCATCTTATCCTGTTGCTTCCAACAGCGCCAATGATGCTTTTTCATTACCGGCGTATGAAGCAGTAGCTGATTACCTAATGAACAAATAATATTTTAAAAATTAAAAGCCTATAAAAATTTATAAACAGCATTAAGTTCATTTTAGTTTTTGTTAATAACGTGATTTAAAGCATTGTAATATTTCAAAAAAATTGAACATACGGCATACACAATAGCAGGGCAGGCCTGCATTTCATCAGCTTTTGGTTCTCTATATTGTTATGATTCTGACTGAAAATTCTTTGCTTAGTTTATGTACAAATTCTGTATTTTAGTTTTTTATTCGGTTGGCCCTGAAAATAAAAGGGAGGATGAAGGAACATTGAATATGCTCGCCAACAGCTTTGCATGCCACATAAATAGCCAGTATAGCGCCATCTACCGCCCATACAACTTGTAAACAATAAAATTCTAACGCATTTTTTAAATCAAAGAATAAGTGGGTGCAAATATCATAACAATTAGCAAATAGTCGTAAAATTGATTTTTTTCTAAAAATAATTTACATGAAAATTCTTAATCAGGGCGAAACATTTTTATTGCAAACCGATGAGGTTTCCTGGAAACCATCAACATTTGCAAAGGGCTTATCTGTAAAAGATATTGCCATTGCTGATGGATTAGAAATGCAATTTGTACAAATGGAAGCAGGCGCAAAAATACCTGTGCATACACATGAGTTGCCAGAGTTCATTTATATTATTGAAGGCGAATTAATAATTTCAGGTAAAGTGCTTAACAAAGGCTGTGTGAGCATTGCAGCGGTTGGTTCTCAGCATTTGGATGTACATACTGTGGATGGTTGCACTTTTCTGCTTATTGATAAGCCTGTGTAAATAATTAATTGCAATTATTTAAAGTGTATGCCAAAAATTAATTTTTATTACTCCTGCTGACTCTTCGGATTTATTAAATTTCCGTTGCTATAGGAATCAAAAAAAAATTACTTAAAAGAAATTTCTTAGAAAAATTTTTTTAAGAAAGAAATAAACAATTGATAGTTGATGCAATTTTATTTTGGCAAAGGAAACTACACAATAAAGACTATTTTGTTTGAGTGGCAATAGTAACACTAAGAAATGCAGCACTCAACATGAGCTCTGCAATAACTCAAATATTTTTTTTGCTTGCAATGCTTATTACAGCATCACTTATATAATGAGCCTGTATTTGCATTAATATTAAAAAACAAAATAGTTTTTATTGGAAGACTATCGGTTAAAACCACCGCGGTTATTATTATTTCGGTTAAAGCCACCATTATTTCCTCCAGGCCTCATTCCGCCGCCACCGGAAGATGGGCGTTCTTCTGCAGGCTTTACAACGAGCGGTTTTTTACCTAGTGAGATATCATTAAGGCTTTCAATGGCATCCATAGCTTCAGCTTTTTCGGGCATATCTACAAAACCAAAACCTTTACTTTTACCGGTTTCTTTATCTATCGCAACTTTTGCAGATAGAGTTGTTCCAAATTTCTCAAAAATTTCCATAAGTTCGGCATCATCCAAATCGTAAGGTAAGCCAGCTACAAATATTTTCATTAAGCTATATTTAAAAAACAAAACTACAACTAATATTTGTTTAATGCAGTAGTATTTCCTGTTTTTTAAGTGTAGTTATTTTTCCAATGACGGTGATTATCACTAATATTAAAGTGAAATTGCTACCAAAACCACAAAGAGAAGCGCCGGTAAGTTACATACCGGCGCTTGATATATATAAATTATCTTATGAATAAAACTTTATTTGGATTTACACCAGGCGATACCGAAAAAGTAAATAATTTTTTTCCACTGCGGTCAAAGCATGTTACCGACCCTGATGAAACATAATCTTTTGCATCCATCACATAAATATTGCCATTTTGTTCGTCAATATTAATGCCATAAGGTGTAGTGATAGTAGTACCATCTGTAATAAACTCTGGCCGTATCGTAGTATTCGTTAATGTATTATAAACCCTGGCTGTACCATTTCCACCATAATTATTGTAGAAATATGCCGTATCGTGATACATTCTTAAAAAAGGATAAGAAATATCTGTACCTAATTTATTCATAAAAGTATTAGATGTGCTGTTGATAACAGATACGCTTGCCGGCACGGCGGCAAAATTGCCATACCCAGATACATACAAGTTTCCTGCAGAGTTTGCTTCTATCTTTTGAGGATTGAGCGTACCGGTTTTTATTCTCTTTATTTCCTGCTGTGCAGAAAGATCCACTACAGATACCGTAGAGTCGGGGCCGCTTACAAAATTGTATCCACCTGAGTTGGCTACATATAAATTATTGCCAACTATAGCCATACCTTCGGGGTTGGGGCCTACACTAATAGTTTTTACAATATTTAAACTAGTGGTGTCTATCACACTTACTGAACTGTCTTTTGTAGCAGTTACATATACTTTACCATTATATGCCATTGCAAACCTTGGTGAAGTTTTAGCAGCGCCATTTATAAAATCAATCCTTTTAATTAGCTGTGCATTTGAGGCATTAATAACAGTAACATTGCTGCTTACATTCATTACGATGTAAACTTTACTGCCATATTGAATCATATCATTTCCAATTTGCCCCAAAGAAGCCCCGCCATTTTGTTGTTTAAAAAAATCGCCGGTAAAAGCTCCCGTTGTTAAATCGTAATACCCAAGATGGCTTTCAGTACCACCTTCACTCAATACATACAATCCTTTAGCAGCTTTAATTGCAGGTAGGGAAGGTACAGTGTCATCGTGGCTGCATGATGAAAATAAAATTGCCAAAGGCAAACTCCATTTTAAAATTGTTTTTTTCATACTTTAATTTTCTTTTTAGTTATAAATCTACACTTACTCCTATTCTATAGTTAAATAGGGGCATAGGGTAATATCTTATTATTTCGTATTGTTGATTTAAAAAGTTGTTTAATTCAAAAAGTGTTTTTAAATGATGATTATTTTTTAAATAAAAATCATAACCCACAGAAAAATCGCTTGTAGTCCAGGCGTTTACTATGTTTTCAGGAATTTGATCACCTGGTTTATATCTCTTGCCGCTAAAAAGGGCATTGTATCCAAAAGTAAATTTTTTGTACACCGCATTAATATTAATACTTCCGGAGTGCACAGGGGTATAGGGCAACTGATTGTTGTATGTAGAAGAATTGATATCTGATTTATCCAATGCTCTTTGAAAAGTATAGGCAAGCCTTGCCGAAAAATTAATATGATGAATGGGTATAAAATTTATTGACATATTTGCATCTATGCCTTTAATTTCTGCATTTCCAATATTGAGCATCGTCCATTGAAATAAATTTTGCCTGGGCACGGCCAATATTTTATCTTTTACTTTGTAATAGTATCCATCCATTGTGAATAATGCTGTATTAATAATTCCGGATTTAGTTTGCTTGTAAGTAAGCCCAACATTATATTGCTTAGCATATTCGGGTTTAAGGCTGGTATTGCCAATAAAGGTGTAATAAAGATCATCAAAAGTAGGAGCCCTGAAAATATTTTTATAAAACGCTCTAATCCTTAGTGGTAAAGCTTTTGAAGGCTCATAACTTACAGAAATAGTAGGGGAGAACGCATTTATTTCTTTACCCGGATTTCCAAATTTTACTTTGTCTTGTTGGTGCGTATAAAGCAAATCGCCTTGCAACTGCATGGTGGTAAAAATTGCTTTTAAAGCCACATTATGGAGCCATGTATTTCGGGTAGGTACTGCAAAGCCCTGGGCAAACTCATCAGAGCGGGTAAGCGTACTGATAAAATAATCGCTGGAATAAGCAGCAGAAAATATTTTTGAAAAATAAAAAGCATAGGCACCCGAAAAATAATATTCTTTCTTATGAAATTTACTTTCGTATTTACCTTGGGCATTGGGAAAGTCGGGGTCTAAATAATAGGTAAAGGCATAACTATATTTTGCATTCAATAATAATTTAGAATGTTGATATGATTTTTTCCATGAGGCTTGTGTAAAAAAGTTATCATCCTTTAATCTTTGATGACTGATAGGGTTATATAAAACCACCGAGCCAGGCAAGCCTCTGTCTGCATGATAATAGTAAGTTTTAAATCGTATTACATTACTGTCATTCATTTTATAGCCTGCATCATACTCAGTTCTAAATGATTTGATATCTGAATTATTTCTTTTAGCAGTGCCTCCGCCATATTCGTAAGCTTTAAAAGGATATACACCACTTGCACCCTGGTATTCTGTACTTAGGGTATTGAAAAAATGATTATTAAAATGATATTGCAAAAAAGCAGAAGGGTTAATGAACCCAAATGACCCGGCTTTTAATGAAGCATGAAGGGCTGCTTTTTTGTAAGGATCATAAACTGCTTCGGTAGATTTTAGTACCAATACAGATGCAGAAGCAAATGACCGGGCAGGTAGTAAAATATTTTCCGGCGCTGCATCGTATAGCGTTATGTTTTCAATATTATCCAGCGATAATTTTCCAAGATCCACTTGTCCTCCCTGTACTTCGCTTAGCATCATACCATCATACATTACGCCCGTATGATTGGCGCCAAGGCTTCGTACAGAAATTGTTTTTAGCCCACCAATGCCCCCATAATCTTTTACCAATACGCCGGAAAAATATTTTGCAGCATCTGCTACAGACAAGCTGTTAAGGGTAGAAAGCTCAGTTTTATTTAGTTGCTGAGCCGGTATAATTGTTTTGGTTTCATCTAATGTATTTTGAGCAGTTATTTTTATTGCCGGCAATGTATCAATAGACTGCCCCATTACATTTACAAAAAATGTGGAACTGATAATTACAATAATTATATGTTGCTTTAAAGCTTTCAAATACAAAAAACTTAATGAATGCAACAGGGAAAATACAGGGAAATATTGCAGCTATGCGGCAGTATCTTCTCAGCCTTTCACCCGAAAGCATTGTGATGATGAATGATGAAAATGGCAGGTCTTCTGGCTGGTTAATCTTTTTATAAGCCTTCCCATTCTTTATTAATAGAACAGTGGCATGATTGTAAAAAAAGATCCTGCAAAATGCAGGGATAACTTCACAGCTACGGGGATAGCTCCCGAATGAAACGGGATTCCCTTTTAATCACTGAAAATTATATAAAACATAAAATTTTCTGTGAACCAATTTCTTAGCAAAGATAGCCCGATTGATTATTACAACAATCATTTGATAAAAAATATGGTTCGTTATTTCGGGTATTACTTTTCATTCTGAAGGACTGATTGTGATATTAAAATTGTTAGTCACATTTTTTTCACAACCCTGCTGATTAATAAAATGACTAATATTATTTTACTATTTTTATACTTACTAAAATATTCCCTAATAATGGCTAATACTTTTTTTAAACGCCTGGCACTTGTACTATGTACTTTTCTTTTTGGAAATCTACTTTTTGCCCAAAATAACTATAAATTAAAGCTTAAACACTCGGATGTATATGCCGGTATAGAAGTGGGATCTAAAGGAGTAAAAATGAGCATACTTGAAATTGGAAAAAATGCTCAAAAAGAAAGCACATTTAATATTTTATCTGATACATCTTCCAATACGGATTTTATTAGTTTTACCTCGCCTAATTTTTCAGCTACTCTTAATTCTCTCTATAATTTTTATAATATAGCCATCAGTAAATATAATATTGCTCCCTCTAAAATATATACTGTGGTAAGTAGTGGGGTAAAGGTACAGGCCGAAAAATCTAATAATATGGCGATGGTACTAAAACTGGCTAATGATTTTAAAACAAAAATTAAAGACCCTGCCAGGGAAGTAGCAGTGATAGATGTAACTGATGAAGCAAGACTCTCTCATTTAGGTATAGTGCCTGAAGAAAGAAGATACAGTACTTTTTTAATTGATATTGGAAGTGGAAACACAAAGGGTGGATTTTTTCCCAATGGAGATACTAAAACTTTAAGATTATTTGAACTAAGCTGGGGTACCAAAAGTGTGGCCAATGCTACCGAAAAAAGATCGGGTGATGACAAGACAATGGAAGCTTTTAATAAAAATCTTTACAGAGTATTATCAGGCGATGCTCAAAACGAAATTGTATATGCAGTAAATGTAAGTAATGCTTACAACATGAGCGATTACATAGCATTTAGCGGTGGTATAGCCTGGTCTGCTGCTACTTTAATGTTTCCTGAATTAATAGATAACCCGGTAGTGCCTGTTACCTATGATGAAATGGTAAAATTTAAAGACCGGATTTTGAATAATTATTCATCTCTTTCTGACACATATATTACCGGTAAAATAACTGATAAAACTTTAGATAAAAAGCATATAGGGGGCGAGGTTTCCAGGGTAAATAAAGTATTTGATCAAAAATCTTTATTAGCCGGTACAAGTTTACTCCTTAATATTATGCGCCAGTTTGAAGGAGTATATGAAAAGAAACAATTTTATCTTGTAAAAAATGGCCAGGTAGGTTGGATATCGGCTTATGTAAATCAGCATTTATCGCAATAGTATTTGCATGAAAGATAATAAAACCCTTTTACTACTAGTTGTATCCCTGCTATTGCTGTTGGCATCCATTACACTGCTTTGGAGCTGGGGTTACCAGTTTAGCTTTAACCATAATGAGGCTACATCATCTGAACCTGTCAAAATAAAAACTAACACAAGGTCCGAAGCAAACATCTCAGATTCTTTACAAAAAATTTATTACACTACTTTAGCTCATCTTGATAAAACAATTGATTCTATTTACACACATACCGATTCTATAAAAGGTAATCTTGTAAATAATCTTACAGATTTTTATAAAACCCGAAATCAAATTGCAGATTTATTTAAAAACAGAGCAGGCAATGGTGATATAGCAATTGCAAACCAGCGAATATTACAATTGCAACAAAGAATTTCATTATTAAGCTCATCAAATGCTGATATAGAAAAAGAGAATAAAAGGCTAAACATATTATTGAAGCAATATTTGGATGAAAATAAAAAAGCTTCAAACACATCCACACAATCTGCGGCATCCATAGTTACTCAAAAGAACACTACTGTGGATAATGATAATGAAAATGAGCCTGCAACAGTAGAACCTACCCACTATAACAATGAAGCAACAACCCTTGCAGTTGGGAATGTACAAATCATTGCAACATCAGCAGATGATGGCAAAGAAACTTTATCGGCAGATAATGCAGGAAAAATTACCGGCGCTTTTTCAGTAAAAAATAATTCAAGCCAAAATAGCAGAACAGATTTATATGTAGTGCTGTTGCAGCCCGATGGAAAAACTTTGCAAAAGTCTACCTGGGAGTCGGGTTCATTTGAAACACCTGCAGGCAAAAGAATTTATTCATGTAAACTTATGGCTCAGTGCGCCCCAGGAGAATCAAAAAAATTACAATTTTGGATAGCTGCTGATAAGTATCAAAAAGGTAATTATACACTACTCATTTATCAAAACGGCGAAGTGATTGCCCGTGCTTCTAAAATATTATCTTAAATATTTTCAATACTTTTTTGCCACAACAATTTTTGCATTTTGCAGGTGCATTACACAAATAAAAATTTTGTAATGAATTCATTTTGGTAATTGTTATTTAACATTAGCATTGTAAAATGTTAGAGTGCAGGTACAATATTTGAACAGGATTATAGTTACATTAGTAAGATTATTTCAAATATTTCTAACCTAATACACACTCCAATGGAAGCAGCTTCATTACAAACAGCATCTAAATTATTAGCCCAGCAAACTACCATTAATACTACCAGTTGGGTAGGGCATATAAACGATAATAAGGAAATAGCTACCGGGCAAACTTTTATGGCAACTACAGATGGCGATGTAAAGTCAGTAGAAATTTATTCTAATATGGTTTCAAAACCTGGGCATGTTACCATGTCATTGCATGCTTATGATCCCCAGCAAAAGGAGTGGGGACACACTATACAATCTACAAATATTGAAGTTAAAAAAAACGATACAGGTAAGTGGGTGAAATTTGCTGTACCGGGTATGCATGTAGATAAAGGAAAAATTTATGGGTTTAAAATAGAAAGCCAAGATTGTTTTATGGGCTTGGGAGAAGCTGCAGGAAGCTCAAAATTACCACCCTTTACACAGGGGCAGGAATGGAAGTTTGTAAACAATAATGCAAAAATAGATTCCTATAATTATTTCTGCCTGGCATTTAAAATAGGCATGGTTGGTTAATACAAACTAATAAAGGGATGATATATTTTATCATCCCAATCTTTTTTGGTAACCCAGGTAAAGCTTAATGTAAAATAACTACCATTATTGCATAAAACCCTGCAATAATCGCTATCCCGCCCAGGATTTTTCCAAGCATTAAGTAACTCTTGTTCATAATTTTACATTTTAATTAAAAAAGAATTAAAAGAAAATTTCGCAGGAAAATGGAATGATTAATTTTAAATAAATTGGGCCTCTGGGGTTGAGCTTATTTTCAAAAGGTGCACTGGAATGAGTGCAAGATATTCAGATTACTTGAGAATTACAAATATTTTAAAAAAAAATTATATCTATCAGGAAATAATAACTAAAGTACCGGCAATGATAAGGCATGCGCCGATAGCAGACTTAAGCGTAAGGGCTTCGCCTAAAAATATGATAGACAATACAATAGTGAGAGCTACGCTCAACTTATCTACAGGAGCTACTTGTGATACTTTGCCAATTTGAAGGGCTTTAAAATAAAATATCCAGGATAGGCCAGTGGCTACCCCGGAAATGATTAAGTATAGATAATTTTGTTTTGAAACTGATGCCAGCTCTTTGGCTTCTCCTTTTGCCAATACTATTCCCCAGGCTACTATCAAAATAATAATGGTTCTGATAGCAGTTGCAAGGTTTGAATTAATATTGCTTACACCTATTTTGGCAAAAATGGCTGTTAAAGATGCAAATATTGCGGAGAGTAAAGCATAAAGCCACCACGTCATTGAGTAAAATTTATTACAAAGTAATAGAATCTCTCAACAATTTTCCATCTTTATTAAAATACAGGTATTTTTTTTGCAAGTCATTTTTCTTTACCAGCAGCCTGTATTGAGTACTTTCATCAGGAAAAGTAACTTCTACATTTGATTTTACATCCCAATCACTATACTTACTTTTAGATAGTCCTTCTTTAATGGCAGATGGTACTTCATCTTCTTCTAAAAATTTTTCGGTTTTTTTCCAATTACCATTGCTGTTAAAGCTTGCCTGGTATTTATGGTCTTTTAATTGAAATGTGGCTTCAAATACAGTTAACCTGTCTCCCCATTCAATATTTTCAGCATTGGGAAATTTTAAAGAAAAAGAATCAGTAACCGCCGCAGGAATTTTTCTTATTTGAGCAAAACTATTGCTGCCAATACATAACACTAATACAAAAGCAAAAAATGAAAGTAACTTTTTCAAAATATTCAGTTTTAATTTTTTAATAACCTAATATCAATAAAAATGATGCCATAAAATTAAAAACTCAAATCAAAACAAATTGTTATCATTTTATTATCATAATTACAAAAAGAAGGGTATGCAAATACATACCCTTGAATATCTTTTATATTTTTTCTTGAAAGTATATTACCATACCAATGCGCTTGCTCCCAGTATAGCGGCATCAGCTTCTTTTAATTGGCTAAACAGAAGCTTTACTTTATTTTGATAAATAGGCAGCAAATTGGCTTCCATGTGTTGCCGGGTAGGCCTTAATAATAAATTGCCTGCTTTAGTAAGCCCGCCAAATAATACTATGGCTTCCGGAGATGAAAACATGATGAAGTTTGCCAACGACTCACCTAAAATTTGTCCGGTAAATTCAAAGATTTTATTGGCAATAGCATCACCACGTATGGCACATTCATACACCGTTTGGCTGGTAAGGTCATTAATACTATGCTCTCTTAAAAGGCTTTCTTCTTCCGGATAAGTAGTAAGCAACTCTATGGCAGTTTCTCTTACTCCGGTAGCAGATGCGTATGCTTCAAGGCTTCCATGCATTAAAGTACTTTTATGCAACCTTCCTCCGGGCCTTATAATGGTATGCCCAAGTTCTCCGGCAAATCCATCATGCCCCAATACTATTTTACCATCTATTACAATACCGCTGCCAACACCGGTACCTAAAGTAATTGTAATAAAATGTTTCATGTCTTTGGCACAGCCAAACATCATTTCGCCCATGGCTGCTGCATTTGCATCATTGGTAAGCTTTGTGTGCATACCAAATTTCTGACTCATTAATTTTGCAATGGGTATAATTCCTTTCCATCTTAAATTAGGCGCATACTCAATAGTACCTGAGTAAAAATTGCCATTTGGTGCTCCCATACCTATGCCCACAAAATTATCCGGGCCGCCAGCCTCTTGTATTTTGGGATACAACTTTTCATACAAATCAGCAATAAAATCCTCTACTATATCATGTGAAATACTCGATATCCTATCCTGATACACTATTTCACCATTGCGATTTACTATCCCAAATTTTGTGGTAGTGCCACCAACATCTATCCCTACTGCAAATTGTTTATCCATCTTTATAATTAAAGTTTGTTTAAATTAATGACCTGAAAAACTACTTGGTGCATCATAATCAATACCCTGGCTTTTTAAGATACCTTTTACCCTGATGGCATAAAATGCCAGGTAAGTAAAGCAGGCGACTCCAACCAGGTAAGACAATTTAATACCAAGCAAATTGTTTGAAGCCAGAAAGCCCTGAAGCAAACTTATAACACCACCTCCCATAATCATCATTACCAAAAAACTTGCTCCCTCATTTGTATGTTTTCCCAATCCGGCAATGGCCAATGTAAAGATACAAGGCCAAAGAGTAGAGCAAAATAATCCTACACTTATAAATGCATATACACTGGTGAGCCCATCATTTAGCATACCTATTACCAATGCAGTAATACCCAGCAATGAAAAAATTAGCAATTGCCTTGCAGGATTTCCTTTACTTAAAAACGTACCAATTATCATTGCAATGATTACAATGGCATAAACATAAAACGGTGTAACATCGTGATTGGCAATTTTATTAATTAATAGAAAAACGCCGAAAGCTAAATAGGGCATTACAATTTGCAATATTTGTTCTGTACTCTTTTTTACTCCAAATGCCCCTACAGATGATGTCCACCTGCCAATCATTAAGCTTGCCCAGTATAAAGATACAAAAGGCGCTATATTGCCTGTAGGAAAAGGCAGTCCCGAAGCGGTTTTTACATGCTCTTTCATAAATTCGGGGAGGTTGGATGCAGTACTTACTTCAACCCCTACATAAATAAAAATGGCTAACATCCCTAAAATCAATTGTCCGTACTTTAATGGTGATCCCCTGTCTTCTAATACTCTTGTACCTTCTACTCCTTCTTCTACAATATCAATTTTATTGGGCACTGATGAAAATTTGAAAATGATTGCAGCTAATATAAAAACGGCGCCTAATATAAGGTAGGGCATTTTTACACTTTCAATGCTGGCAGTAGCGCCCCCTTCATCTGAGCTGATGGCGCCAAAAATTGCAAAACTTACTAATACAGGGCCAATAGTAGTACCAAAATTATTGATGCCACCGGCAAGGCTTAGCCTTTGAGAACCCGTTTTGGGGTCGCCCATTACAATGGCCAATGGGTTAGCAGCAGTTTGCTGTAGCGAAAAACCAAGGCCTACAATAAATAATCCGGTAATTAATAATGGGAAAGATGCGCTTTGTGCAGCAGGATAAAATAACAAAGTACCTAATGCCGAAATTACAAGCCCCAGCGAAATACCATTTTTATACCCCATCCGGTTAAGGATATCGCCACCACTAGCCTTGCTAATAAAAAAGTAAATAATAGACCCCACAGTATAAGCAACATAAAACGCAAAAGAAATCATTTGCGATTGCCACTGAGCAAGATGCAGTTTGTCTTTAAATACGGGTATCAAAATATCGTTGCTGGCTGCAACAAACCCCCAGAAAAAAAATACAGAAATAAGAACACCGAATTGAGACCATTTGGTAGAACCGGTGGAATGTTGCAATACATCTTGAGTCATATCAATTATGTTTTAAGCTTTGAAAGTATAATTTTTTAACCAACATAAAAAATATTAAGACATAATTTGTTAGTAAAGAAAACCTTCTTAAATTGGAGTGAACTAATTATACAATGGAAATATTACACGTTAGCGCAGAATGTTACCCAATGGCCAAAGCCGGTGGATTGGCAGATGTAGTGGGGGCTTTGCCTAAATATCAGCAAGAGTTAGGGCATATTGCCAAAGTAGTAATGCCTATGCATCGTACCAAATTTTTGTACGACAATGAATGGGAAGTATCTCACAAAGGCAGTTTTAATATGGGTAAAAATTATTATGAGTTTACCATTATTAAAGAAAAATCAAATAAACTTGGCTTTGATCTTTATTGTGTAGATATAAACGGGTTACTTGACCGTGAAAAAATTTATGGCTACAATGATGATGCAGAAAGGTTTACTGCATTTCAAATTGCAGTATTGGAATGGGTAAGCCGTTGGAAACATATACCTGATGTAATAAATGTACATGATCATCACACAGCATTAATACCATTTATGCTTCAGCATTGCTATGCATACAGGCATATTTCGTCTATTCCTACTTTGCTTACCATTCACAATGCACAATACCAGGGTTGGATGGGTTGGGACAAAGCTACCTATTTGCCCGCATGGGATACCTGGCGCTGGGGATTACTCGATTGGAGCAATGTAGTTAATCCATTGGCATCGGGTATTAAATGTGCCAATAAAGTTAATACTGTAAGCCCGGGTTATATGCAGGAGATGATGTATCATGCTAATGGGCTCGAATCTTTGATAAGAGCAGAATCGTTTAAATGTACAGGCATCATTAATGGTATAGACTATGAAGTATGGAACCCAGATACGGATACATATATTATAGACAACTATTCTTATTTAGATGTAGAAGAAGGTAAACACTTAAATAAGAAAAAACTATGCGATGATTTTGGATTTGATATCAAATTGCCCTTGTTTGTATTTATTGGCAGATTGGTGCAGGAAAAGGCTGCCGATCTTTTGCCGGAGGCAATTTCACGAGCCTTTATGGAGTCGGAAGATAAATTTAGTTTTTTAATATTAGGTAGCGGTGAGCCATGGGTAGAAAATGCACTAAGCAATCTACAACATACCTGGTTTGGCTATTACAATTCACAAATTGGGTACAATGAAAAACTAAGTCATCAAATGTATGCCGGTGCCGATTTTTTACTAATGCCCAGCAGGGTAGAGCCTTGTGGCTTAAATCAATTATATGCTTTGCGGTATGGTACTGTACCTGTAGTACGCCGTATTGGCGGATTGCGGGATACCGTTATTGATTTTGGCGATGAAGGCGGCTATGGCATTTGTTTTAATCACGCCAGTGTAGATGATATTGTTTATTCTATTAAAAGAGGCATTGAGCTTTATAAAAATAAAAAACAACTAAAAGCTATGCGAACTTTTATGATGCAATTACAAAACAGTTGGGAATTCAGCGCCAAAAAGTATATAGAACTTTATCAATCCCTTTAACCATAAAATAAAACAATCATGGAAAGCAAACAAGTAGTAGCAGTAATATTAGGCGGCGGAGCAGGCAGCAGGCTTTATCCACTTACAGCCACCCGAAGCAAGCCAGCAGTACCCATTGCAGGTAAATACAGGCTTGTGGATATTCCTATTTCTAATTGCATCAATAGCAATATTAGCAGAATGTTTGTATTAACGCAATATAACTCTGCATCATTAAATAAACATATCAAAAATACTTACCAGTTTAGCGGATTTAGCAGTGGCTTTGTAGATATATTAGCAGCAGAGCAAACACCTGATAGCCTTGGCTGGTTTCAGGGTACGGCCGATGCAGTAAGGCAATCTTTAAAGCATATTGAAAAAAATGATTTTGAATATGTATTGATATTAAGCGGCGACCAATTATATCAAATGGATTTGGCTAAAATGATAGACGCACATAAAAATAATGGTGCAGACCTTACCATTGCTACCATCCCTGTTACCGAAAGAGAAGCGCCTGAATTTGGTATTTTAAAATCAAATGAACATCACTCTATTACTACATTTATTGAAAAACCGGCTAAAGAATTGCTGCCGCAATGGACGAGTGATACAGGAGATATGATGAGAAGCATGGGTAGAAATTACCTGGCTTCAATGGGTATATATGTGTTTAATAGAAAATTATTATTTCAACTCTTAGAAGAAGAAAAGAAAAATGCAACAGATTTTGGCAAAGAAATTATTCCGGATGCCATTAATAAATACAAAGTATTAAGTTATCAGTACGATGGCTACTGGACAGATATTGGAAATATTTATTCATTTTTTGAAGCCAATCTTGCCCTCACATCTGAGCTGCCTCCATTTAATTTATTTGATGAAAGCAGGATGGTATATAGCCGTGCCCGTATGTTGCCCCCAAGCAAAGTAAGCGGTACCAAATTTGCAAATACCATAATTGCCGAAGGCGCCATTATTCATGCAGATAGCATAGAAAATGCCGTAGTGGGCATTCGTAGTAGAATAGGGAATGGAAGTGTAATAGATAGCTGTTACATTATGGGGAACGATTATTATGAAACTTTACAGGAAATAGCCATCAATGCCGGCAAAGGAATACCAAAACTGGGAATAGGGGATAGCTGCCATTTAAAAAATGTAATAGTAGATAAAGATTGTCGTATAGGCAATAACGTTAGTATCATTGGCGGCACTCATTTACCGGATTCCGAACACTCATTATATACTGTAAAAGATGGAATAGTGGTGATAAAAAAAGGCTCGGTAATACCCGACGGATTTGTAATATAAATAGAAGCAGCAACCTATATTAATGAAAATAATTCTCTTTAGTATCCTGGCGTTCTACTGTATTTCAGCAGGCGCACAGGATAATTATTTATTGGCAGGAACTTATACTAATGGTAAAAGCGAAGGCATTTATGTATTTCGTTTTAATAGTTCTACAGCGGGAGCTGAGCAGGTAAGTGTAACAAAATCTACTAACCCGTCTTTCATATCAGTGTCGCCTACGCAAAAAAATGTATATGCGGTAAATGAAATTGGCAATGGTAAGGGCGGCAAAGTATCTTCCTTTGGTTTTAATAAAACTACAGGCAGCCTTCAATTCATCAATCAGCAGCCTACCGGCGGCGATGACCCTTGCTTTGTACAAGTAGATAAAACCGGGAAGTGGTTGGTGGTAGCCAATTACAGCGGTGGAAGTTTTACTGTTTTTCCTTTGAATAATGATGGTGGTATTGATTCTGCAGCTACACATATACAACATGTAGGGAGCAGTGTAAATAAAGCAAGGCAGGAAAAAGCTCATGTACATTCTACCTTTTTTTCGGCAGACAATCACTACCTGTTTGTGCAGGATTTGGGGATGGATCAAATAACTGTTTATCCTTTTAATGATAAAACAGGAAAAATTTTATCCGCAAAAAAGAAAGTAACAAAGACAACACCGGGAGCCGGGCCACGGCATATAACCTTTAGCGCTGATAATAAATTTGTGTATTGCATAAATGAGTTAAGTGGCACGGTAGCAGTGTACCAATTTAAAAGAGGTAGTTTAAGGTTGCTGGAAGAAAAAACTGCTGCCAGCCCTGGGTTTACCGGCTTTATGGGAAGCGCTGATATACATATTTCGGCAGACGGAAATTTTTTGTATTGTAGCAATCGGGGAGATGCCAATGATATTGCTATATTTAAAATTAATAAAAAAAGTGGCAGGTTATCCCTGGCAGGTTTTCAATCTACACAGGGCATTGGACCCCGCAATTTTACAATTGAACCTACGGGAAAATATTTGTTGGTTGCCAATCAAAATAGTGATGATATTGTAATATTCAGCATCAATAAAAATACCGGCATGCTAACAGATACGGGCAAACGAATAGCTATTGGCAGCCCCGTATGCTTAAAATGGGCGGAAGAATAAGGTTAGTGTAAACCGGATGTGGAAAAGTTTATCAATATAAGCCTGCTACAGGTATTTAAAAAAATATCCCGGAATGTATTTTTCGTTTTAAATAATTATTTATTTTTATTGCAACTAAAACTATTATGAAGTTTATCGGGTTGCCTAATAATGAGGAAGTATTGCAAATGAAGACCCTTGCTGCTCAGGGGGATCAGGCAGCTTTTCGGAAAATCTTTGATATTTTTTTTACTCATTTGTGTCAGTTTGCATACTCAATAGTAAAATCAAGAGAAGCAGCAACAGAGGTTACTGACGACGTTTTTATAAATATTTGGCATAACAAAGAAAAACTTACTTCTATAGATAATCTTACAGTGTACCTTTATAAAGCTACTAAAAACACTGCCCTTAATTATATTTCAAGAAAAGCTCAGCTAAATATTCATGATTCATTTGATGATATGATTATAGATCTGCATGTAGATAATTGTCCAGAAGAATTATTTATATCTAATGAGATGCTTAAGATTATAAATGTTTCAATAAATGCTCTGCCATCTCGTTGTAAAATGATATTTAAATTGGTAAGAGAAGATGGACTTAAATATAAGGAAGTTGCAGAAATTTTAAACTTATCTGTAAAAACTGTAGATGCACAAATGGTAATTGCCGTAAATCGTATCAGGGAAGCAATGAAAACACATATAAATATCCCTACCAGTAAAAAATTTCAAAAAAAATAGATTTTCCTTTAGGGTGAACTTTTTGTTTTTGTGTCTTAATAGATAAGGCACATAATATGGCAAATAATCGTATCACACATCTTTTCTTAAAAAAAATGTCGGGTCTTGCAAATGACGAAGAGTTACAAGATCTGGCAGATTTTCTTATTCTTCATCCGGACGAACAATATTTTCAGGCAATATTAGCAAATTGGTGGCTGTCTCAAAACCCGTCAACAGAGCTGGAAACAGAAAAAGATGCACATTTTGAAGCGATTATTAAAGGTGCAGATGATGATAAATTAAATTACAAAATTGCCCCGGTTGTAAAGATTCGTAAAATATATGTATGGCAAAGAGTAGCTATTGCAGCTATAGTCATTGGTATTATTGCTTTTGGAAGTTGGAAATACTTTACAAATGATAATTTGCATGAAAATAAAGCTTCCCAGGAAAATGAGATTATTGCAAAGCGAGGGTCTAAATCAAAAATTTTGTTACCAGACGGTACCCAGGTTTGGCTTAATTCTGATAGCAAACTTACTTATAATAATAATTTTAATGGGGCATTTAGAGAAGTTACACTTGAAGGCGAAGCATTTTTTGATGTTGTAAAAAACCCAAAAAGACCTTTTATTGTTCATACTTCCGATATCAATATTAAAGTATTGGGAACCGCCTTTGATGTAAAGTCATATCCTTTAGAATCTACTATTGAAGCTACTTTGATAAGAGGGTTGATTGAAGTTGAAAAAACTAATCAGCCACTTTCTCCCAAAATAATATTGCATCCAAACGAAAAAATGGTGTACAATAAAATTCCAATAAGGACTAGTTTGGGTAATTCAAATATCATCTCTAATTCTACTAATTCTAATGCACAATCTATTTCAATTAGCAATTTGCCAAAAAATACTATGGACAGTGCAAGAATGGAAACATCCTGGATTTATGGCCGTCTATTGTTTGAGGGAAATTCATTTAAAGAATTGGCGCCTAAAATGGAAAGATGGTTTAATGTAAAAATAACTTTTAAAAATAACAGGGTAGCAAATTATAGATTTAGCGGTGCATTTGAAAATGAGAATATTGAAGAGGCATTAGAAGCATTACAACTTACTGCTAATTTTAAATTTTCGCTATCAGGAAATGAGGTAATAATTGACAAAAAATAATTTTTATTAAAGTTTTATAAAAAAAATCGGGAAATGCTTCAACATTCCCCGACAAGGCTAAACCGAAACTCCTTTCAATTTGGAAAAAGGAGGAGTTTCAATTTTTAAATAACCCAAAATTAAAGGTATGAAAAAAATGATTAGATGTGCCAGTGGGCCATTATCCCTGCCGCCATCTATTTTAAAAATGTTATTGCTTATGAAGATTACGATTGCTCTAATTTTGATAACTGCTTTGCAAGTCACTGCCAGGGATGGGAATGCTCAAACGGTTACTTTGCAGGTTAAGCAAGTAGAAATACCAAAAGTTTTTAAGGCAATTGAGCATCAAAGCCCTTATCGGTTTTTATACAATTATGATCTTGCAGCATTACAAAAAAAAATAGATGTTAATGTTAAAGACATGCCTTTTACTACATTTCTAAATAATGTGCTTGCAGGCACAGGGCTTAGTTATAAAATGATGAACAGTAAATTGGTGGTAATTGTATCTGGTGGTGAAGAAAAAAATCTAAGCGTTAGTAATATTTCCGGTACAGTACTGTCTGAAAATGGACAAGTATTATCAGGTGTAAGCGTTAGAATAAAAGGGTCAAACTTTGGGACATCTACAAATGGGAATGGTTATTTTTCATTAGAAGTGCCTGAAAATTCCGTTCTTGAATTTTCTTATGTAGGTTATCAAACTCAAACAATAGAAATTAACGGCCAACAGTCATTAAATATTATTTTAAAGTTAAATGACCGGCAATTAGACCAGGTAGTTGTTGTTGGATATGGTTCACAAAAAAAGAAAGATGTAACCGGTGCCATAGCAAGTATTTCAAATAAAGAGTTAGAAAACAGGCCAAATGATAATTTTGCAAATTCAATAGAAGGAAAAGCCGCAGGTGTACAGGTTATAAGACCCTCTGGCCAGCCACAAGCTGTAGTTTCCATAAGAGTAAGAGGTACATCTACTATTACTGCTGGCAGTGAGCCATTATATATTTTAGATGGGGTACCTACTACGAGTATCAATGAAATTAATCCTGCAGATATTGAAAGTTTTACTGTTTTAAAAGATGCATCTTCTGCTGCAATATATGGTTCTTCCGGCTCAAACGGCGTTGTATTAATCACCACCAAAAGAGGAAAAAATCAAAAATCAAAAATTACCCTAAATACTTACATGGGTAATTCGCAAATAGCCAAAAGGCTTACTCCTTTAAATGCAGATCAGTACAAAAGTTTAATGGCTGATATGGGATTAACAACTGACTGGACTCAATATACAGCAAATACAAATTGGCAGGATAAGGTACTAAGAGAAGGCAAAATGCAAAACTATCAGTTATCAATTACTGGTGGAAATGAAAATACAGGATACTATATCTCAGGCTCATGGATGAAAGAAGATGGAATTGTGATAAGCAATACTATTAACAGGGCTAACTTTAAAATAAATTTTGATCATAAAGTAAGCAAGAGGCTTAAAATCGGTACAAACATTTCATACAATCGTTGGTATGATGTAGATGTAACAGAAAATTCGATTAATGGATCAATAATGAGTTTACTGTTAGGAACTCCCGTAATAGGAGTGTTTGATGATAAAGGCCAGTACACCACTAATCCACTTATTCCCGACTTAGAAAATCCTGTAGCACTTGCTGAAGGCCTCGATCATGGTTTTAAAAATTATCGGTTTAATGGCAATGTATTTGCTGAGTTTTCTATTTTGCCTTCCTTAAAATTTAAAAGCACATTTGGGTATGAGCAATATAGTGGCGAGTACAATTCATTTAGAGACCCATTTAAAACATTAGAAGGCCGAAAAACCAATGGCGAAGCAGAGCAATCTACAAACTCTTCTACTTATTGGATTACAGAAAATACTTTAAACTTTACTAAAGGAATAAACAAACACAATTTTTCTGCATTAGGTGGATTTGTAATTTCAGATGCACAAAGTTCAAGCTTATATTTAGCAACAAAAGGGTTTGCTAATGTGGGAGCACCCAGTGTAAATAATGGTAGTGAGTTATTAGGTAGAAGTGCTGATTTTTCAGAACGCAAAAATGTTTCAGCAATAAGCAGGGTAAACTATTCTTATGATGAAAAATATTTATTTACCGGTAATTTTAGAGCAGATGCGTCATCAGTGTTTGGAGCGGCAAATCGGTGGGGTTATTTCCCTTCATTTTCTGCAGGATGGAGAATTTCGCAGGAAAACTTTTTTAAACAAATAAAAAATATTAATGATCTAAAACTGAGAGCCGGATGGGGACTTGTAGGTAACGATCAAATACCTGCCTATGGGCAATTTGGATTAGTAAACCCAAATGGATCATACCCGATAGGTGGTGTACTAGTGCCAGGAATTATTCCAACAACTTTAGAAAATAAAAACCTTAAATGGGAAACTACAGATCAGACAGATATTGGATTAGATGTAGCTGCTTTTCAATCCAGAATATTACTTACAGCAGATTATTATATTAAAAATACAAAAAACTTACTGTTTAACAGGCCTATTCCTACTAGTGTTGGGTATGGGGTTATTACTGGTACAAGTAGCACTACTACTGCATTACAAAATATTGGAACTGTACAAAATAAAGGAATTGAATTTCAAGTAACTACAAAAAATTTAGTTGGTAAATTCAAATGGTCCACAGATTTTAATATAAGTTTCAATAGAAATAAAGTGATTAGTATAGATGGAGATTCAGCACTAATAGCCAATATTAGTGAAAGAGGAAATATGTCAAAAATAAAAGCAGGCCTGCCACTTGGTTCATTTTACGGATATATTTCAGATGGGGTAGATCCATTGACAGGAAATATGATTTATAGAGATTTAGATAAAAGTGGAGACTTAAGTGAAGGTGATAAAACAATCATTGGAAATGCTAACCCAAATTACATTTTTGGAATTACTAATGATTTTGCATATCAAAATTGGAGTCTGAATATTTTTATTCAGGGTGTGCAGGGCAACGATATTTTTAATGCAACAAGAATTGCAACTGAGGGTATGTTTGATGGAAGAAACCAATCTTCGGCTGTGCTAAACCGCTGGAAAACCTCAGGGCAGGCTACCAACATGCCTAAAGCAGATATTGGCAATCCCTATAATACTTTAGTGTCGAGTAGGTTTGTAGAAAATGGTTCTTATGTACGTATAAAATCATTGAGCCTAAGTTATCATTTGCCAGCAAGGTTATTAAAGCAGTTAAAATTAACTGACTTTAAATTGTATGCAACCGCAGAAAATCTTTTCACATTTACTAAGTACACCGGGTTTGATCCTGAAGTAAGCGCTTTTGGTAATAGCGGCGATAATCAGGAGCGGAATGCGGCTATAGGCGTAGATTATGGAACATACCCACAAACCAGGAGTTTTATTTTTGGACTTAGCCTTACCTTATAAATTTGATTAAAAAATTTCAATTAATAATATTGAGTAAAAAATTAATAGTAATGAAAAAATATTTCAAAATAAAAATGATCATCTTAGTTGTAACACTAAGTATGGTATTAAACTCTTGTAAAAAGTTTTTAGATGTAACACCCACTACAGCTTTAACCACAGCAAACGCATATAAATCTGCACAGGATGCTGAGTCGGCACTTAGCGGGGCTTACTATAATTTTATGAGTAGTAATTATTATCAATGGGAAATGCAATTGCTAAGTGATTTACGTTCTGACAACGCTTATGGCGGCGGCACTGGCGATATAGCTTTTGCACAGGTAGATGCATTAAATGTTCCTGTAGGAAGTGGAATGATAATAAGAGACTGGGCTGAATTATACAAGGCAATTGGTGTGGTAAATATTTTGCTAGAACAGGTGCCAAATATAAACGATCCAAAATTAACGGACACCCGAAAAAAACAAATTATTGGAGAGGCTTCTTTTTTAAGAGCTTATCATTACTATCATCTTGTGAAATTATTTGGTGGTGTTCCATTAGAAACAAATTCAAATTCAGCTGATCCAAATAAGGTAAGGTTACCACGTTCTACTGAAAAAGAAACGTATGATTTCATTGTAAATGATTTGCAAGTTGCCATTAATAATTTGCCCGACACTTTTGGAAATGACCCTTCAGTAAATAAAGTTAGAGCTACTAAGGGTGCTGCAAATGCTTTAATGGCAAAAGTGTGGGCTCAGCGAAGTGATAGGGATTACACTAAAGTTCTTCAGTATTGTAATGCGGTAATCAACAGCCCTGCAGGATACCAGTTAATGTCAAATTTTGCAGATATTTTTGATGGAAATCATTACTTAAACTCTGAATCTATTTTAGAAATACCATTTATTAAAGGTGATGCAAATGGCCATGCTTATTGGGGATTAGAGTTAAATTATCCTACTCATTTATCTGATGGAAGTATCTCGCCTGATGAATGGCAACGTTATTGCGTTCCTTCAGTAAACTTAGCAAAGGCGTACGATAATGAGGGAGATATAATTAGAAAAAATGCTACAATTAGTTTTGAATTTGCACCTTGGACAGATGAGAACTGGAACCCCTGCAACGACCCAAATATTAAAGTGGCATTACCATATAAACAACACAACCCCAATTCCTGGGCAAGTGGAGATCATACCTATTTGCTGAGGTTGGCTGACATTATTTTACTAAAAGCAGAAGCCCAAAATGAATTAAATGATTTGGGAGGTGCAAAAGCTACTTTAAATATTATTCGTAACAGAGTTTCATTACCTAATGTTGTAGCAGCTTCTAAAGAAATTATGAGAGATAAAATTTTAACGGAAAGAAGGCTGGAGTTAGCATTTGAGTCTCAACGTTGGGATGATCTGGTTCGCTCAGGTAAATTGGAAACTATAATGAACAATACCGGAGAAGTAAAATATACATGTGGAAATGGCACTCAAAGCGCTCCAATACCAGTTATCTATAACGCAACAAAAGATAAAGAATTGTTGCCAATACCACAGCAGGAAATAGATGCGAATCCAAAATTGGTGCAGAACCCAGGGTACAACTAATCAAAGTAAACTGAAAATATTAATTGATTTTAATCATGATTTTTTTAGAATGAATACGTCTGGCAAATACAACATTTTCATGCGAAATATCAGAATTAAAATCACAGAGTACACCAAATTAAGATACTATTCCTACGAGTAAACCCCAGCCTGCTGTAGCTGGCAGGCTGGTTTTCTATTATTGCATCAGTTATACTTGCTACGATTCAGAAATTTATTGGCCATTGTTGGAAAAGTGAATGATTATTTTGATTTCATTTTACATCATGTGCAATCATATTAATTCACTCTATTTTCATAAGATAATAATATGTTATGCTAAGAAATATTGCTTATTTCATTTTTTTCTCTTGCAATTCTTTATCATTATGCGCCCAGCGTACTGTCATGTACAATCAAAGAGATTTAGATGTAAAATGGCAATTGATTGAAAATAATTATCAAAATTTAGGCAAAACCCAATCTTCATTTACATTCACAAATAATGGCAAGGTGAATTTTCCTTCCAAAGGTTGGGTTATTTATTTTACATCAAGCAGAGAAATTGATTCTGCAGCAGCTACAGGAGCTGTTATCATTTCACATGTTAATGGAGATCAGTATAAAATTACTCCCACTTCTGATTTTAAGGACATTAAGCCAAAAGATTCTGTAAGGATAAAGTATTTTTCAAACGATGTTTTAATTAATTATACTGCTGCTCCCTGCGGATTGTATATTGTATGGGATACCAATTTAGAAAAAGGGATTGTTCTTGATAATTTTCGTATTTCGCCTCTTATAAATACTACAACTGGTTTAGTAACTCCCGAAAAAATTTTTAATCAAAATAAATTGATAAGGGATATTCCCGAGAAGGAGCTTCCAAAAATATTTCCAACTCCTTTATTTTATAAAGAAACCGCAGACACATTTATATTAGATGCAAACACTACAATAAAAGCTAATGATGAATTTAAAAAGGAAGCAAAGTATTTAGCCGGCGAATTAAATGTATTATTTCATAAAAATGAACTAAACATTCCGGATAATTACAGAGAAGCCAAAATAATTTTGGAAAAATCTGAAATGAATAAAGAAGCGTATAAACTATCTGTTTCTGGTCAGCAAATAATTATTTCAGCGTCCACTGGTGCCGGTATTTTTTATGGAATTCAGTCATTAAGGTCAATGATTTTATCTACATCTAACAACAGTAAAAAAAATATTATTAAAATTCCTGCTGTACAAGTGCAGGATGAGCCACGATTTGGTTATAGAGCACTAATGATGGATGTTGCCAGGAATTTTATTCCAAAATCAGAAGTTTTAAAAATTCTAGATTTAATGGCTATGTATAAAATGAATATTTTACATTTTCATTTTAGTGATGATGAAGGGTGGCGCATTGAAATACCCTCTCTGCCTGAATTAACTAGTATAGGTTCTGTACGTGGCCATACATTGGATAGTAAAAAAATGCTACCTGTTTCTTATGCTTCCGGCCCTGATGCAGGCAAACTCCCCGGTAGCGGATATTTTACAAGAAATGATTTTATTGAAATATTAAAATATGCCAATGAAAGACATATTGAAGTTTTGCCCGAAATTGAAACGCCGGGGCATAGCAGAGCTGCAATCAAAGCAATGGATGCTCGCTATGAAAAATTTATAAAGCAGGGCAATAAAGAAGAAGCAGAAAAATATTTGTTGCATGATGTTAACGATAAATCTGTGTATAGTTCGGCGCAAAAATGGAATGATAATGTAATGTGTGTTGCTTTGCCATCTGTATATACATTTATAGAAAAAATTGCAGATGAATTTTTAAGTATGTATCAAGAGGCTGGAGCGCCTCTTACAACAATTCACATGGGTGGAGATGAAGTTCCGGAAGCTGTTTGGGAGAAGTCTCCAATATGTCAGCAATTAATATCAACAGATAGCTCTGTAAAAAATACAGATGACTTATGGTATTACTATTTTAAAAAAGTGAATGCTATTTTAAAATCCAAAGGGCTTTATTTATCCGGATGGGAAGAAGTAGGAATGCGCAAGACAATATTAGACGGGAAAAAGAAAATGATTGTTAACCCCAGGTTTGCAAATGATAATATGCAAATACATGTTTGGAATAATATGGTAGGCTGGGGAAATGAAGATTTACCCTACCGCCTTGCAAATGCCGGGTATAAGGTGGTTCTATCTCCTGTAAGTAATAATTACTTTGATTTAGCATATTATAAATCTCCAGATGAACCTGGCTATTATTGGGGAGGTTTTCAGGATATTGATAAACCATTTTATTTTATTCCATTTGACTATTATAAAAATACAAAAGAAGATGCTGCAGGCAATTCTGTTGATCTTTCTTATTTTGTAGGAAAAGACAGGCTCACCGATTTTGGTAAATCCAATATTGTAGGCATAGAAGGTTTGATATGGTCTGAAAATTTGCGCAACAATGATCAATTTGAATACCTGTTATTTCCAAAACTATTGGGCCTTGCAGAACGTGCCTGGGCAAAATCACCAGAGTGGGCAGAAGCAAATGATTTAAAAAGTTATCATCAACTTTATGATAGCGCCTGGTCTGTATTTGTAAATGTTATTGGCAAAAGAGAATTACGCCGGTTAAATTATATGGCTGGAGCTGTAAAGTATAGGATACCAACACCCGGAGCCATTTCAATAAATGGAAAAGTATTTGCTAATATTCAGTTTCCTGGCTTAACAATAAGATACAGTACTAACGGTAAAGAGCCAGTGCAAAAAAGCCCGGTTTATCATGAGGCAATTACACAAAAAGGAGAAATAAAATTGAGAGCTTTTGATTATAATGGAAGACCGGGAAGAACCATCACTATAAATAACTTATAATATTTAAAAATGTCAAAAACTAATTTTTCTACACGCTTAAATTCTCTTGATGCCTTACGAGGTTTTGATATGCTGTGGATTATTGGGGCTGATGATTTTTTTCATGAACTTGCCAGAGTTACAAAAATTCCATTCTTTACCATTATTTCAAATCAATTAGATCATGCTTCATGGAATGGGTTTACAGCTTATGATATGATTTTTCCTTTATTTCTTTTTATTGCCGGAGTAGCTACTCCTTACTCGGTAGCTGGTGCTTTAGAAAAAGGCATTTCAAAAAATAAGCTTTTTCAAAAAATACTTAAACGAGCGCTTTTGCTTGTATTACTTGGTTTTATTTATAACAATGGCCTTGTAATTGCTCCACTCGATAAATACCGTTTCCCAAGTGTACTAGGCCGAATAGGAATTGCATATTTGTTTGCCAATATTATTTATTTGTACTCTCGAAAGGCCTTTTGGCTTGTATGGTTTGTAAGTTTACTAATCGGTTACTGGCTTTTATTACACTTTACATCTGCACCAGGGTTTGCAGCGGGTGATCTTTCAATGCAAGGTAATTTTGCTTCCTATGTTGACAGACTTATTTTGCCAGGGAGTTTATATTTAAAAATTCATGATCCTGAGGGGATACTTTCTACCATACCTGCAATTAGTACCGGGCTTTTGGGAATAATGGTGGGAGAGTTTTTAAGAAATAGTTTACTTTCTCCATACAAAAAAGCATTTTATATGGTTATAGTAGGTATTGCCTTAATAGTAATAGCTCAACTTTGGAATATCGTTTTTCCAATCAATAAAAATTTATGGAGCAGTTCTTTCACCTTGCAGGCAGGGGGTATTAGTTTATTGCTTTTATCTATATTCTATTTTGTAATTGATGTTTTGGGGTATAAAAAATGGGCCTTGTTTTTCAGAGTAATTGGCCTCAACACAATTTTGATATATATGTCAGGTGTGTTTATCAACTGGAACTTTACTTCAAATGCCTTACTAGGCTGGTTGTCTCAATTGGCAGGAAAGCCTTTTGATATAGCAATATCCATTGCATGTATAATTTTTGTAAAGTGGATATTTCTTTTTGCATTGTATAAGAAAAAATATTTTTTGAGGGTGTAAATGAATACAAGAATTTTAAAAAATACTTTCCAATAACCATTTATGATATTTCAAAAGAAAATGAAGAAGAAAATTTATTTATTTAGAATCATTTTACTCATTCCATTTATTTTAATTGTTCAAATAATTTCTGCACAATTAAAATTGCCATCCTTTTTTACTGATAGCATGGTGCTGCAACAAAAAAAGGTAAATAAAATATGGGGTTGGGCAAGTGCAGGTAAATTAGTAAGTGTAGATTTTAAAGGAAAAAAGTATTCGTCGTTTGCAAATGAAAATGGTGAGTGGCAGGTATTTGTTGAACCTCAAAACGCAGGCAATGCAGGCAATTTAAATATTTATACTAATGATGATTCAATATTGTTAAAAGATATTTTAATAGGAGAGGTATGGATTTGCAGCGGACAAAGCAATATGGAAATGACAATGGGAACATTAACCGATACCTATCAGGATGAAATTAATACGGCCAATAATAATAATCTTCGTTTTGTATTGATTAAAGACAGCTATGCAAACACTGCACAAAAAAATGTAGATGTACAAAGAAAATGGGCATCAATTAATCCCGCAAGTATTAAAGATTGCTCTGCAGTGGCATATTGGTATGCCAAAAAATTGTTTCAGAATTTGAATATTCCAATAGGAATTATTATTACCAGTTGGGGAGGCACACCAGCTCAATCATGGACCAGTTTTGAAGCACTACATAATTTTCCAAACTATTCCGAAACTTTCCAAAAAAAAATAAAGCCACTTCAACTTAATGATGTTGATAAAGAAACAAAATTACTTTATGAGAAATATAGAGAAGATTTGCAATCAAAATCTACCTATTTAAAAGAGGTAGTAAAGCCTGAATTTGACGATTCAAATTGGGAGGAAATGAACTTGCCAAAAGAATGGGAAGAACAGGGATATCCTTTATTAGACGGGTTTGTAGTATATCGTTTAGCATTTAATATTAGCGAGGCAGATGCCGGCAAAGAGGCGGTACTTCACCTCCCTCCTGTGGACGATATGGATTCTACATATATTAATGGAACATTGATAGGTACTACAAATCAATGGGATGCATTCAGGACATATACATTGCCTGCAGGAATTTTAAAACAAGGGAAAAATATATTGATATTAAAAGTGCAGGATGATGGTGGAGGTGGAGGATTAGCAGATTTACCAAATAAATTTAATGTTACAATTGGTTCAAAAGTAGTTTCACTTTCTGGCAAGGCAAAATTTAAGATTATAAGTGTTTTAGAAGATTTTACAGGCGGAAATGGCCTAATAGAAAGACAACCTACCGTACTATTTAATGGAATGATAGCCCCATTAATACCTTTGGCAATAAGAGGTGTAATTTGGTATCAGGGTGAAAGTAATACAGATTCTCCTATTGAGTATCGTTCATTATTTCCTGCAATGATTACAGACTGGCGAAATAGATGGGGTCAGGGAGATTTCCCATTTTTATATGTGCAGTTGCCTTCATTTGGTGCACTTACTAATTTACCTTCTGAAAGCAATTGGGCTCTATTAAGAGAAGCACAGTTAAAAACTCTTTCATTGCCGAATACTGCAATGGCTGTAACAATCGATATAGGTCAACCAGATAATCTTCATCCTCATAATAAAAAAGCTGTTGGAGAAAGGTTAGCGGATTGTGCCATGAAATTAGAGTATAAACAAAAAAATGCTATAAGACCAGAAACAGTTTTTACAGGATTTTATAAGAGGAGTAATCAAATAGTGTTACAATTTAACTGTACAAATAATGACCTGAAATCTAAAGGGCCTATTTTAAAATATTTTACAATTGCAGGGAAAGATAAAAAATTCATTTGGGCCGATGCAGTTATAAGTGGCAATAGGGTAATAGTATCTAGTAAATTTATTAAAAACCCTGTAGCGGTAAGATATGCATGGGCTGATAGCCCCTTAGATGCTAATTTGTATAATAAAGAAGGATATCCTGTATCTCCATTTAGGACTGATGATTGGTGAAAATATTTCGGAGATAATTTCTTTACAAAAGCAAATTCCAATAAAATTGAGCAATCCAATTTTTTGAATCGGGGTCATCTTCACTTACCCATTCTTTAATGCGGCTGTTAATAGTGGTTTTAAAAGTGGCCATGGTATAATCCTTTTTGGAAGCTATTGGTTTTATCATACCGGCATCTACAGCATTTACGCTTACATTTGTTGCTATCCACGATGTGTACATGCGTGGAATGGTAAGCCCAAGTATAAGGCCGGGCAATCCATGAATATTGCAAGGGCCGCCAGGTATGGTTATTTCGTCTGTATAAAAAGCAAATACATACACACTATCCATAATAATGGCCATTGCTTTGCGACAATTAAAGCCGGCAATAACACGATTTTCGTTTTCTAATTTCCAATTAATATGGCTGATAGAATCTGCAATAGTAAAATTGGAACCAGCAACAGATTTTTGCATATTAAATATGCCGCTATTATAATCATAGTACCAGGCATTGGCCTCATCACTGGTTTTTAAAAATGTTGGCAAAATCATATTCGGATCCCAATGGTCAAATTTGTATATGCCTTTGTTTTCAGCAAAAGTGTAATGATAGTAACCAGTTTTAAATTGTGGCAACTGGTCTTTAATCATATCTTCAAAAAAACCCGTTTCTATTGTTTTTTTGATGTTGGTTTTTACCTCGTACTCTACAGTTGCTTTATCTATAAATATTTGCTGGGCACCTGCATTAGACGTAATGTTGATAAAAGCTAACGCTAAAATTATTTTATACATTTTCCGATTTTTATTTTGATTGGGTAGCTTTATTTTTAAAATCCCAGCTAAAGCCAAGTAAAAAATATCTTTTAAGCCTGTCATTAATTGTTTGAGTAAAAGTATTGCCGTGAAAATAATTATCAATGCCAATATTTTTATTTAATATATCTCTTACTCTAAAGTAAACGGTAAACGCATCATTTTTAAAAGTACGTTGTAATCCGGCATTCCACAATGAGTTGGTAAGATTGCTTGTGATGAGCTCGGTTTTTTGCCTTGAATTTAATTGGTAATCTGTAGTTATTGCCCAAACTTTATAAATATAAACCTTAACGTTTGCACTAAATGAATTTGAATAGTAATTATTTTTTACAGTACTCTGGCTATTTCTATTGTAATTATAATTGATGTTATTACTTAAGCTAATATCATATTTTTTATCCTTACTCTTTGATAGATAAATATTAAAAGAGGGTGTAATTGTTTTAGAATAGCTTAATTGATTATTGGTTACATCCGCAAACTTATTATAATAAAGCCCGGGGCCTAATTGTATCCTGCTGTTTATTTTCTTAATTTTAAATCCCACTCCGCTATATAAATTGGCATCAAAGGATCCATTTGTATTGATGGGCTTAGTTATTGTTTTGCCGGAGGAAGCATCAATCATTCTACTATAAGTAATGGCATTGTTTACAACTGAAAGTTGTAAGCCCATGTAATGCCAAATGTCTTTTATAAAATTATACCCATTGTTGCCTATACTAATTTGGTTTGTGAAAGAGGGCTTTAAATCAGGATTGCCAATAAATTGATTAAATTCATCTGAGCTGTTTCTCAATGGTTGCAATTGATTAATGGTTGGTTGAGTATTGTAGCCCTGATAACCAATGCTAAAATTGTGATTGCTTTTATACATATAGTTAAAACTTGCAGAAGGCAAAAAGTTTAAATAATTTCTAGTATAATCATTATTAAATGTTTTGTCTACTAAATCGAAGTGGGTGAACCCAAAGGCGGATCCAAAATTGAATTTTATTTTTTTGACAGAATAATTAATTTTTACTCCGGGCTTATTTACCCATATTTTCTGATCAAAATTGTTGGTTAATGAGTCAATGATTACATCATATTTTGAATTGCCCGGATTGTAGGAAAAAGTTTGCTGATTATTTTTACCAGAATTGTAAGTAATGGCATGTGATAACTCTAATGAAAATTTCTTAGATAATGGTTCTGTATAAACTATAGTAGCAGAGGTGCTTTGAGTATTTTTATCGTTATTGATATATTGATTTTTATCAATTACAAAGGGGTTGTTTATATCAAAACTCTGATTGTGCGATGTAAGATAAATATCTCCATTGCTATTTAGTAAATTATATTCGCCATTGATTGAAAGCGTTCTTCGGGCTTTTTTAAATTTATGACGGAAGAATACTGATCCATAGAATGCCTGCTTATCATTATTATTTTGTGTAAGATTGTTGGAGTTACTTAATTGCATGCCGGTTTCTCTTCGCATATCCGATGTATCATGTGTAGTACTTTCAGTATGGTAATAACTGCCCCTTACCGATACTTTCAGGCTATTCATCGAATCTATTTTGATATCGTAACTGCCACTAAGTTTTACATTGTATCTGTTTACGTGTGCATCTGAAGTAGAATTTGTATTAAGTGATGAGTCGCCGCCGAGCAGTTGCTGTGTCTTTGTTATAGTAGTATTGCTGTAATCCTGACTATTGTATTTTGGCGAAATATTGAGAGTGTTTTTATCTTTAAATTTATTGCTGTATTGCAGCCCTGCATTTATATTTTTAATATACCCGTTATTGGTATTTACATATGGTTCATCATCCTGGCTATTGTTTCCAGAGTACATTATCATTACCCCTCCATCATCCGTTATGCTTGTAGTTACATTATCATTGCTGCCATACTTTTCAGCATCCTGCCAGTTTAAGCCATCCTGCCCCGTATTACCATTTAGAAAAAATGCTGATAATTTTCTTTTGCCTTTAAATGTGCTGTACATTAAATTATTATTATATCGGTCATCTATATTTTTTTGTAATCCGCCAGAGAGACTTATTTTACCAAAATAACCGTTTTTTTTATCCTCTTTTAATTTGAGATTAATGGTTTTTTTGGTTTTGCCATCATCTATGCCGGTAAACTCTGCCTGATCGCTTTTTTTATCAAATACCTGCACTTCTTTTACTGCATCAGCCCTTAAATTTTTTACGGCCATGCCGGGGTCGTCACCAAAAAACTCTTCACCATCTACCAACACTTTTTCTACATTTTGCCCCATGGCTTTTATCTGACCGTTTTTATCTACCTGTATTCCGGGCAGTTTTTTTAATAACTCCTCCACATTGGCATTGGCGCTTACTTTAAAGCTATCTGCCATATAAGAAGTGGTGTCGCCCTTTACCCTCATGGCATATTTGGCATTTAAAATCACCGTTTCTAATAATTTACTTTTTGGGGTAAGGGAAATAACCGGAATTTTTTGTTCGCCCGAAACTAAATTTACATCATCTACAAAGTCGGCAAACTGCGGGTGAGTTATCATTAAAATGTATTTACCCGGGGCTATATTATTTAATTTATACTCACCATCGCTTTTTGCCCTGGTAAATCCTACTATTGTTGTATCTTTTGTATCTAATAAAACCACCACAGCATTTTTTAAATTCAAATGAGAAGTAGTATCTTTCATACTGCCAGATACATTTGCCATTTGAGAAAAAGATGATTTTGTAAAAAAGAATAGAATGAAAAAGGGTAACAGTCTTTTAAGCATGAGCGAGTTTTGGGTTATGAGCAGCAAATTAAAATTATAATCTCAGCTTGTAACTTAACCCAATCTAAGATTATGTTAATTTACAATTTTAATAACCTCTATTAAATTTTTTTTATGGCATACGAGGATATACATTTTATAGACAGCACAAAACTTGTATGGAATTATTCTTTATTTACTGATGAAGATATTGAGCAATTTTGGAGAGGTGATTTGTATAATGCGTATGAAAAATTTGGAAGCCACCCGCTTCGTGTACTCAATACCGATGGTTACTACTTTGCTGTATGGGCGCCCAATGCTACAGCAGTATCGGTAATAGGAGAGTTTAATGGCTGGAAAAAACAATTGCATCCATTATATGTAAGGCTTGATAAATCCGGGATTTGGGAAGGGTTTATACCACGCATTCCGCAAGGCACTTTTTATAAATACCATATTACCGGCTTTGAAGGAGTAGAGCTTGAAAAAGCAGACCCTTATGCATTTTTTGCAGAATTAAGGCCCGGCACAGCATCTATTACCCGGCACTTGCAAATGCCCTGGCAAGATAGTAAGTGGATGGCCAACAGAAAAAAACACAATGCATTAAACGCTCCATGGAGTGTGTATGAAGTACACCTGGCAAGCTGGATGAGGCCGGTAAAAAACGACGAGAACAGTTTTAATACCTATCATCAATTAACTGAAAAACTAATTCCTTATGTAAAAGCTATGGGATTTACCCATGTAGAATTTATGCCGGTAATGGAGCATCCCTATGATGGAAGTTGGGGCTACCAGGGTACCGGATTTTTTGCAGCTACCTCACGGTTTGGCGTACCCGAAGATTTTATGTACCTTATTGATATCATGCACCAGAATGATATTGGGGTAATTTTAGACTGGGTGCCTTCACATTTTCCCAATGATGCACATGGCCTTTATAAATTTGATGGCACACATACCTACGAATATGCAGATATGCGTAAAGGGTTTCATGTAGATTGGAACAGCTATATCTTCAATTACAAAAGAGGCGAAGTACAATCGTTTTTAATAAGCAGTGCACATTTTTGGTTTAAAAAATTTCACATTGATGGCATTAGGGTAGATGCAGTTAATTCAATAATTCGCCTCGATTTTTCGAGAAAAGAAGGGGAGTGGGAGCGTAATGAATATGGAGGCCATGAAAATATTGAAGCTATAGATTTTTTAAAAAAATTGAACCGAATCATCTATCGTGATTTTCCCGATATACAAACTATTGCAGAAGAAGCATCAGACTGGCCTGGCATTACCTTGCCTGTAAGCAAGGGTGGCTTTGGGTTTGGCATGAAATGGATGATGGGTTGGATGCATGATAACTTTAGGTATTTCAAAAAATATCCGGCGCAGCGCATTGAAGCCCAAAATGATTTGACCTTTAGCCTGATGTACTTTTATGATGAAAAATTTATGCTGCCCATTAGCCATGATGAGGTAGTACATGGTAAAAGCCCATTAATTTATAAAATGCCTGGCAATGAATGGGAAAAATTTGCAAACCTCCGTTTGCTTTACACCTGGATGTATATGCACCCCGGTGCTAAATTGCTTTTTATGGGATGCGAATTTGGACAAACTTCTGAATGGAATTATATGTCTGAACTGGATTGGGAATTATTACAGCATCCGGTACACAACGATTTGCAGGAGTGCCTTCGTACTTTAAATCATTTATACAGATCAAAGCCTGCACTCTATGAATTACAGTTTGACCAAAATGGATTTGAATGGGTAAACCTCGATAACCGGGAGCAGGGTATTGTTGCTTTTAAGCGCAAAGGAAAATACAGGGCAAATGATATATTGGTAGTAATGAACATTACTAATTTTCCACAAAGGCAATGGAAGATGGAAGTAAAGGGCAAATCGGCCTGGAAAGAAATATTTAATAGCGATGATAAAAAGTATTGGGGCAGTGGAGATTATATGAATGAGAATATTATATGTAATGCCATTGATAAAAAAAGAAAGATTTATGAAATAATTATTGATATTCCGGCGTTAGGAGCTATGATATTTGAATAATACGTAGTATTTTGCTGCCGAAACCATTCCTTTTTTATGAAGAACCTCTTACCACTTGTTAGCATTTTTATGTTTAGTGCTGTATCTGCACAAAATTTAGATAGTTCACAATTTTATTATAAAAAGGGGCTTGAAGAAAAAACAGCCCGGCGCTTTTTAGTTGCCAGTCAGGATTTTGAAAAATCTATAGCTTTTAATACCAATTTTACAAACGCTTACCTCGAAAATGGTTATGCTTCGCTTGAAATGCACCGAACAGACCAGGCAAAAGCAGCATTTACAAAAGTAAATGAGTTAGACCCTTCCAACAAAGAAGCAATAAAACAACTAACAGATTTATTCTACAGCTATCGCCAATACGCTAAAGCTATTGAATATGCTCAAAAATGTACCGGTTGCGACAATGCTAATCGCATCATTGGTATTAGCCTGTATCAGCAGGAAGATTATCCTGCGGCGGTAAAAGCATTACAACTTGCCATCAACCAAAATAGTAATGATGCTGAAGCTACTTATACTTTGGGCCGTACTTATTTAGATATGGAAGAGTATAAAAAAGCAGTGCCTTATTATGAAAAAGCTGTGAAAATGGACCCAGCCAAAAACAGTTGGATGTACGAGTTAGGCTTGCTTTATTACAATAACAATGATTATAAAAATGCTGTAAATGCTTTTGATGCTGCTGCAGCAAATGGGTATGTACAATCAAACGATTTTAATGAAAACCTTGGCTACGCCTGCCTCTACAGCGAAAATTATGAAAAAGGCGAAAAACTTTTATTAGGTATTTGGACTCGTAAACCGGGCAATAAAGACATATTACGAGACATGGCCGAAATTCTTTACCAGAAAAAACAATACGACAAATCGCTTTCTTATTGCCAAAAATTAATGGAGCTTGATGGCAATGATGGCAAAGCTTTATACCAGGCAGGCCTTTGCTTTCAGAAAAAAGGCCAGAAAGATCGTGGTGAAAAAATGTGCGACAAAGCCATAGAAATAGATCCCTCTCTCAATTCGCTTAGGCAGAAAAAAGAAATGCCCGGAGGCATGTAAATATTTATTTTTAGTATAGGCAATTCATTTTAGTTTACTAAATTTCTCCGCTCAGCATCTTTTGTATGTAACGCCATTTGATTACTTTAAGAAAGTGTGGTATAAAAGAAAAATTAGTTCATCATTAATACGTTTACACTACGTTGCAAAATATTAAAGGCAATTTCTGCCATTAAATTTTCTTTATCAAGTGTTGGATTTACTTCTGTAATTTCAAAACAGCAAACTTTTCTATTCTGCATAAATTTACTGATAAGGTCTTCTGCTTCTCTTTCTTTTAGCCCATTGCTTACAGGGGTGCCGGTGCCCTTGCTTATAGAAGAATCGAGGCTATCTACATCAAAACTTACATAAATATCTGTGCAATCGCTCAAATGCCTGAGTACTTTTCTACTCACACTTTCAGCTCCATTTCTCCGTACTTCACTCGTAGGAATCACCTTCATGCCATATTTTTCAATCAAAAGCTTTTCTTCTTTTTCATAATCTCTCAAAGAAATAAATACCACATCTTCCGGCAATACTTTTTGCGGAATTTTTCCAATTGATTTTAATTGCTCCCAATATTTTGTAGTTTTTTCATCTAACTCATGCACTTTGCTTGTTCTGTTATCTTCTGCAATTGCAGTGGCAAGCGGCATTCCATGCATATTGCCAGAAGGAGTAGTGTAAGGGGTATGCAAATCGGCATGAGCATCTATCCAAATGACACCCAACTTGCTTTTTGGCTTTGCCATTTTAATACCGGCAATAGTACCCCCGGCGCTGCTATGGTCGCCACTTAATATTACAGGAAAAAAATTATTTTTAATTGTTTCGCTAACAGCAAGGCTTATACGCTCATACATGGTAGCCACCCCGTTAATTCTTTTTGCATAGGGTGATTGTATTGGCTCAAACAGCATGTTGTTTAAAGTCTCAATTTTTTCCGAAGGAAAATGAACAAAAAAATTGCTCATGAAATCAAGCGCAGCAATTTTGATGGCATCAATTCCCAGACTTGCCCCACGGGTGCCTGCCCCAATTTCTGAAGCTACCTCTATTAATTTAATGTTCTTCATATAACAAATTTACAGTTTTATGCCAAAGGCGAAATTCCTTTTACGGTGCCTGTGCAATCTATCACTTTAAGCCGGGTAAACATTTCTTCGCTATACCAATCTTGCTTCCGTGTGTTTTTAATTACTTCATTGTGCTCTTTGGTATGGTATGCAAATAATTTCATACTCTCTTTACTTTGCCAAAAACTAATAGTAGCCTGCTTTATCCAGGGCAATTCTCCAATGCCAAAAGAGGCTATATAACCTGGGCTGATAACCACTTTAGCTGCTACGCCTGCTACATGCTGCCAAAAATATTTGAGTTTACTCAGCCTTATTGTAGCTCTTGTTATTACTGCAATTGGCCCTTCATAATCTGTGTCTGTGGGCAATGAGCCAAATACATTTTTTTTATCCCAACTACCATGCCCTTCTATTGGCAGCATCAATACTGTAAAGGTTTCGCATTTAAAAAACCGTAGCCATTTTGCAATACTGCTTCCATATAGTTGCTCTATGATGCCTTTTTCAGGTAATTTTAAAAGTGTTTCTTTGTGTGCTGCAAGTATAGCCCATTGCTGCCAATCGGGTATTTTATCAAAGGCTCCGTTTTTGCCACTCCCCATAAGTTTATAAAAACTTATTTTTTTATTCAGCCATAGCGGCCATCTAAAAATGGCCATTGCAAGTAATGCAAAAAAAATATAGCTTTTGCGATAGCGAATAATGGTGAGTGATACCTGCATGTATTTACCTGCACATTTTTTTGCTCTAATTTATATAATTAAAGGTATGTTTAAAAATTAAGTGTTTGTGTTTTGCTCATGTAGATAAGCATTGAAAAAAAATTAGTTTATTTATCTAAAGCAAAAAACCGCTTTGCAAATACAAAACGGTTTTATAAAAAGTATGAATATTATTTTAGAATTGCTCAAGCCTGCTAAAGAAAAAATCTCCTTCAATCTTAGCATTTGCATCGCTATCGCTGCCATGTACTGCATTTTCACCAATAGATGTTGCATATTTTTTACGGATAGTACCTTCAGCAGCTTCTGCCGGATTGGTAGCTCCGATAAGTTTTCTAAAATCTTCTACTGCATTATCTTTTTCAAGAATGGCTGCTGTGATAGGGCCACGGCTCATAAACTGTACTAACTCGCCATAAAAAGGGCGCTCTTTGTGTACTTCATAAAACTGACCGGCTTTTTCAGCGCTTAAATGTGTCATTTTCATTGCTACAATACGGAATCCAGCCGCATTAATCATTTGTAAGATACCGCCAGTGCTTCCTTTTTCAGTTGCATCGGGCTTTATCATAGTAAAAGTTCTGTTACTCATTTTTGTAATTTTGGGCGCAAAGGTAAGTGCATAAGGCATATTTTCTGCAATATTTTGCCATAAAATTGAGGTTTTATCAATGTTAAAATATTCTACCTCATATTTTACCATCATTTTCATTGATATATTATCAGTTTTTACCCATACTTTTGCGCCTTATTTATGGAGCCTTTACGGAATATATACCCTTTACTTACGGCAGAAAAAAACATAGTGATTACCATGCATCAAAAGCCTGATGGCGATGCTATGGGCTCTACACTGGGTTTATACCATTTTCTAATACAGTTTGGGCATAAGGTTACTGTAATATCTCCTACCAATTGGGCTTCTTTTTTAAGTTGGATGCCCGGTTGCAATAAAGTGATGGATTATGAACGCACTATCGAAAAATCAAATGAAATAATTCAAAATGCAGACTGGATATTTTGCCTTGATTTTAATACACTGAGCCGTACAAAAAGAATGGAAGAGGTATTAACAACGGCAAAGGGTAAACGCATTTTAATTGACCATCATCAGCAACCGCAGGTAGAAGTATTTGCCTATGGCGAAAGCAATGTGGATAAAAGCTCTACTGCCGAAATGGTTTATGATTTTATAGCAGCTTCAGGCTATCATGATAAAATAAATACAGACGTAGCTGAATGTATATACACAGGTGTGATGACAGATACCGGCTCTTTTAGGTTTCCTTCTACTACTGCCGCAGTACACAACCTTGTAGCCGATTTAAAGGAAAGAAGGCTTAACCATAGTAAAGTACATGAAGCCATTTATGATAATTTTTCAGAAAACAGGCTACGATTTATAGGCAATGTATTGCTGAACCGGTTAGAAGTTTTTTATGAAAACAATACAGCTCTGATAGCTGTGCCACAAGCAGACCTGATAAAGTATGATATCAAAACGGGCGATACAGAAGGGTTGGTAAATTATCCATTAGGAATTGAGGGGATGAAGCTGGCCGCCATCATTATTGACAGGGGAGAAGAAAGAAAATGTTCTTTTAGGAGCAAGGGTGAATTTGATGTAAATACATTTGCCAGAAAGTATTTTAATGGGGGAGGGCACGTAAATGCTGCCGGTGGCCAAAGTAAAGAGCCATTAGAAACTGTGGTAGAAGAATTTAAAAAGGCAATGAAAGAAAACAGAGATCAATTAAGTACTTATAAATTTTAAAAAAACAAATAACAATTACAATGAGAAAATTCTCTTATTTATTAATGCTTGCAGTATTGGCTTTATCTGCATGTAAAGAACAATTTAGAAAAGCTAAAGATGGTACCGAATACATGGTGATACCTTCCAAGGGTGGTAAATTAGTTACCAATGGTAATATTATTGCAATTGATATGCTGGTAAAATATAAAGACAGTGTATTAAATGATACTTATGCAGCCGGTATGCCTCAATTTGCACCATACGATACTGCACAATTACCTCCATTGTATAAAGAAGTTTTCAAAAATATTCATGTAGGAGATAGTATCATTATGAAACTTTCTACCGACAGTATAATGAAACAAGGACAGGCAGCTCCATTTATGCAAAAAGGCCAGTTTATTGTAATCAATTATAAAATTAGTAATGCTTATGCTACCCAACAGGAAGCAGACAGTGCAAGAAAATTAGCAATGGTAAAAGCAGAAGCCATTGCCAAAGTGAAGGCTGAAGAGCAATTAAAGAAAGATGATAAAACGCTGACAGATTATTTTGCAAAAAATAATATTAAAGTTATCAAAGCGCCCCAGGGTACTTATGTACAAATTATTACACCTGGTACAGGCAATAATATTGATACGGCCACTGTAGCAAAAGCAAATTATACCGGTACTGTACTTGGAGGAAAAATTCCATTTGATAGTAATACCGACCCATCAAAAGGACACATGGAACCCTTATCAGTTAACTTAACAAATGATCCTTCATTAGGCCAGCCACTGATAAAAGGTATGTTGGATGGATTTACATTATTAAACAAAGGGGCTAAAGCAAAACTTTATATCCCATCATCTTTAGGCTATGGAGCGCAATCAATGGGCCCCGAAATGCCGCCAAATTCAATTTTGGTTTTTGATGTAGATGTATTGGATGTTATGAATAAAGCTCAGGCTAAGGCTGATATTGAAGCTAAAACCAAAAAAATGCAGGAAATGCAAAAACGCTATTTGGATAGCGTGAAAAAAGCTCAGGCTGATACTGCAAAACTTCCTAAAAAATAAAAGGATTTAAACATAATAATAAAATGCCGCATAGTATTTACAGTGCGGCATTTTTGTATGCATCTATCAGTAATATTGTTTGCTTTGCTTCTTTTACATCATGCACTCTTAATATATTTGCCCCGTTTAGTAAAGCAATGCTATTTAAAACGGTAGTTCCGTTAAGCGATTCACTTACATCAATATCTAATGTTTTATAAATAGTACTTTTTCTTGACAACCCAGCAAGTATCGGCAATTGAAGCATAGTAAATACCTCTAGTGATTTAAGCAATTCAAAATTGTGAGAAATGGTTTTTCCAAACCCAAAGCCCGGGTCAATTATAATATCTGTAATGCCGGCACTTTTACACTCATCAATTTTTTGTATAAAAAAATCAAGAATTTCGGTTACAATATTTTTATAGTGTGGCTGTATCTGCATGTTATTTGGTGTACCCTTCATGTGCATACACACATAAGGTACCCTTAGCCGTGCTACTGTTTTAATCATGTTAGCATCAAGGTTGCCAGCACTAATGTCATTTACAATGCCAGCCCCGGCCGCTACTGCAGCCTGGGCTACTTCGCTGTAATAGGTATCAATAGAAATAATTATATCCGGAAATTTTTGATGAATAGCTTCAATAACCGGCAGCACCCTTGCAATTTCTTCCTGCGCCGATACCGGAATGCTGCCCGGCCGGGTACTTTGGCCACCAATATCAAGTATAGAGGCGCCTTCCTGTATCATGCCTGTTGCCAATTGCAAAATGTATTCGATATCATTATTAAGAAACCCTTTATAAAACGAATCGTTAGTAATATTAATAATACTCATTATTACAGGCTTTTCAAGCCCCAATACTTTTCCTTTACAGTTAAGTGTGAACATTTAATTTACTAATTGTAATTTTGATGCTATTGAAATATTGTAATAAAAAATAATTCTCAACAAAGTAATGACAACAAACGAACAATACGATAAAGTAATTGAATATTGCGAAAATATATTTATTAAAAAGACTTCAGACTACGGCACCTCATGGAGGGTGTACAGAACCATTTCGGTAGCAGACCAAATTTATATAAAAGCAAAACGCATTAGAACCATTCAGCAAAAAAAAGAACAGCGCATTGGTGATAATATCAAAAGCGAATTTGAAGGAATATTAAATTATGCCATCATTGGCCTGATACAACTAGAATTAAATAGCGATGAACCAGAGCAGCTTGATGTGGCCATAGTAAAGAAAATGTATGACTCAAAAGTATGTGAAGCAAAAAAATTGATGCAGGATAAAAATCACGATTATGGAGAAGCATGGCGGGAAATGACACAGGAAAGTTTTACAGATCTTATTCTTGCAAAAATTTTGAGAATAAAACAAATCATTGCCAATGATGGTAAAACAATTGCCAGCGAAGGCATTGATGCCAATTTTTTTGACATACTTAATTATGCAATTTTTGCATTAATCCTGATTGATGAATCTAAACATTAAAAAAGCAAGATGAAGCTAATTGTAAATATTGTAAGGTTATTAACCGGGTTGCTCTTTATTTTTTCAGGGCTGGTAAAAGCAATTGACCCTTTGGGACTGGCTTATAAAATGCAGGAATTTTTTGAAGCCTGGGCTTCAGGTGGTTTTTTAAAGGGACTGATGAATGTATTAGACAATTATTCCCTGCCTTTTGCCATCATCATGATAACGCTGGAAGTAGCTGTAGGTATAGCTTTATTGCTTGGATGGAATAAAAAAATTACTACCTGGGCGCTCTTATTACTAATGTTGTTTTTTACTTTTCTTACCAGCTATGTTTTATTTAGTGGCAAAATAAGGGCTTGTGGCTGTTTTGGTGATTGTATTCCACTAACTCCCATACAAACTTTTTCAAAAGATATCCTTCTTCTTTTCTTTTCTTTTTTATTGTTTTTTAACCGAAAATATATTCAATCATTATGCAAACCATTGTATAGTTTCAGCTTAATGTTAGTAAGCATTGGCGCTACTCTGTTTTTACAGTGGCATGTATTAAGGCATCTTCCTTTAGTAGATTGCTTACCATACAAAGCAGGTAATAATATTTTAGAATTAAGAAAAATGCCTGCTAATGCCATACCTGACAAGTATGATTATGTATTTGTGTATGAAAAAAATGGAGTAAAAAAAGAATTCCCGGTAAGTGCACTTCCCGATTCTACTTGGCAGTTTTCTGAAAGAAAACAAAAATTAATAGAAGCCGGAAAAAACAATATTCCACTCATAAATGATTTTTCATTAACCGCACAGGATGGTACAGATAGTACGGATAGCCTGCTTAATACTGCTGCCGATTATTATCTGATGTTTATAAAAGAAGCTCCGGATAATTATAGAAAATGGATGCCTGCATTGAAAAATATTTTTTTAAACGCAGCCAGTAACAACAAAAAAATATATGTTATTACTGCACAACGAGATGCCGTGGTAAACCTATTTTTACAAAATAATTTACCGGTAAGTCAAATATATACCTGCGATGCTACAGCCATTAAAACTGCAGCCAGGGCAGTGCCAGTTATTTACTTAATGAAAGGGCCTGTAGTACAACATAAATGGAGCTGGGCCGATTTTGATAAAATAAAATAGCTTAATAATTGAAATAAAGAATGTGGCTTATTTATTAAAAAAAATATTATATGGCTGCCTTGTATTACTAGGCGTGGTAATGCTCGTATTTATTATGTTTCAGGGCTTTGGCGACCCTGCCCGCCTGGTATTGGGGCAAACAGGCGATAAAAAAACAATGGATAATATTCGCAAAGACTTGTACCTCGATAAACCAAAATGGAAGCAGTTTCTGTATTATTTAAATGATGTATCGCCCATATCTATCAATAGCCGTGAAGAAATTGAAAAAAAAGAATTGAAAGGTTTTTTTATTGGAGGAGATACAAAGTTAGGCATCAAAATTCCCTATCTCCGCAAAAGTTATCAAACAAAAAAAAATACCATCACTGTATTGGCCGAAGCCATGCCAGGTACCATTGTATTAGCGAGCACTTCAATGCTGTTTGCAAGCATTGTTGGCATTTTACTTGGTATTGTTTCCGCTATTAAAAAAGATACATGGGTAGATAATACTGCTGTATTTACCAGTATTGCAGGCATTTCTGCACCTTCATTTTTTATGTCAATAATCATTGCTTACTTATTTGGGGTAGTACTTCATAAATATACCGGGCTAAACTTAACCGGTAGCTTGTTTGAAACTGATGAAATAACAGGCGAAAAATACCTGGCTATTAAAAACCTGATTTTGCCTGCATTTACTTTAGGTATAAGGCCACTTGCAATTATTACCCAACTTACCCGAAGCTCTATGCTCGATGTGATGGGGCAGGATTATATCAGAACAGCTTATGCAAAGGGTTTATCAAAAAAAATAGTAATTTTTAAACATGCTTTGCGAAATGCAATAAACCCGGTAATAACGGCTATTACCGGCTGGTTTGCTGAGTTGCTTGCAGGCTCTTTTTTTGTAGAATATATTTTTGGCTGGAAAGGGCTGGGAAAAACTACCGTAGATGCACTCGAAAAATTAGACTATCCGGTAGTAATGGGCGCTGTATTATTTAGCGCATTTATTTTTGTGGTAATTAATATTATTGCCGATATCATTTATAAGGCTGTAGATCCCAGGATAAAGTTGTAATTAATATGCCCATTTTATTTTTTTAATTTCCCCTCAGTTATCTTCTTTATTTCCTCGCTTTTTTTTACAATTTCCGAAATAAAGCATCCATCTTTTTAATAAATGAATTCACTTCTTTTTTTAGATGTGTATTAATATTTATACTTAAATGCTTTGTTTTTAATAAAATAAAATAAAAAAAATTATTCCACTGTTGGTGAAAATTTGTGAATAACATTTTATGGTATTTAAGTAATTAATAATTAGTGAAAATAAAATTTAGTGAATTTACTGCAATGTAGGCGTAGAAAGGCTAACAGGGTATCGTAAATCTACGATTTGTGTCGTTTTTATATGACATGAAATACAAAATGTACTTTACAGTTTTTAAAAATGCTTAAATATAATTTTGTACGAAAGAAAACAACATCTAGATAAATATCGATTTATCAAAAAAAATCAAATAAAACTTTTAATTAATAAAACTGGCACAAAAATTGAAAATCCCCAACCAAATTTTAAACTAATAAAATCTTATTTGCTTTATTGAAAAACAAGTATCATTTTTTTTATCAAAATCCAATATTCAAAATCATCTTTTAAATCATTTGCAGCAAACATAATTTCTACAAAATTTTAACGTTTCAATAAATTAATGGAGTAAAATATTTTACCCCATACTTGTAGGGCTGCATCGATCCAATATCAAACCAATACCTAAACACCTAAATTTTGAAAAACCATGAAATTTTCGACTCCAAAGAAATGCCCTCTCATTACAAAATTTACTTACCTGTTGTTATTGCTTGTATTATTTAATACCACAGTGAATGCAACCACCTACTATGTTTCTACATCAGGAAACAATAGTAATAATGGTACATCTCCTTCTACTCCCTGGCAAAATTTAAATAAGGTGCAAAACATGGCTAACAGCAACAGCTTTAAGCCAGGTGATAATATATTATTTAAAAAAGGAGACTCTTTTACTGGTACAATTTATTGGTCAACAATTTATGGAAATAATGGTTCTTCTGGTACAGCTACCAATCCTATTACTTTAGGAACTTATGGTACAGGTGCAAAACCAATTTTTCAAGTACCTGCAGGCAGTAATTCTGCTACTATTTTTTCTTTTGTTGGCGTAAAGTATATTGTGGTAGATGGTTTTAATATCACTGACTTAACTTTTCCTATTGCTGATAAAGTTAATACAGCCCCATGTGGTATTGCCATTCAGATAGGCAGCTATGGCGAAATTACCAGCAACTATTGCACCGTGAGAAATACAGATATTTCAAATGTAGGGTCAGCTGTAGTTATAGTGGGGGATTTTAACACCATAGATTCTACCACAATGACGAATCTAAAAAATGTTAAAAATACTCCTGGTGGTGATGATGACTATGGAGCAAATGGTGTAACAATAACCGGAAATGACAATATCATTACTCATAATTATTTTAGTGGCAATTGGGCCGCAAGTTATGATTATGGATGGAATGGTGGCGCATTAGAAATGTTTGATGCCTGTAGCAGAAATAAAGTATTGTACAATACTATTACCGATTGCGGTGGAGTTGCAGAGTTTGGTGCTTATGTATCAAGTACAGTATCATCAGACAATCTGTTTGCTTATAATAAAATTACCAACAGTGGAATGTTGAGCTGGTGTAACCTTAGTGGTTCTTATACTACTAATGTAAATAATGTTCAATATTTCAATAATGTAATCATTGAAAATAGTGAAAGCCGATTTAGTGGCCCCAACAATGGTGCAGGTGTAAATACTAACCCTTATCCCTCTACAGAATTATTTGCATACAATGGAAATCCCCCATCAACTGTATATAATTTAAAAAATAATGTTTTTATTTTAAGTACCGGCATCAATGTGGTAAGATCTTCATCAGTTGCAAAAACTACACACAATAACAATATTTATCAATTATCAAATGGGAGTAAAACTAATTTTACTTTAAATTCTTCAGAAATTAATTCAACTGCAACTATTTTTACTAATACATCAAATCCTGATCCTTCTTTATGGGATTTTTATCCAGCATCTGGTAGCCCTGCAATTGGTTTTGGTCAAAATGTGGGCATCCCTTTAGATTTTGCAGGTATTGCGGTTGGTGCTGTGCCGAATGCAGGCGTTTATGAAAGCAATTCAGGGAATGTACCTGGCCCTCTAAAAATTGTTGCTACACCTGGAACAATAGCTTGCAATGGCGCTACAACTACTGTAGTAGTAACTGCAACCGGAGGTACACAACCTTATACTGGTACCGGTACTTTTACAGTAACTGCAGGGGCATATAACTATACAGTAAAAGATGCAAAAGGCGACTCAGCTACTACATCTATCACTATAACTCAACCTACACTGCTTACGCTAAATGTAGCTGCTGGTACTATTAATGTTTATGGTGGAACTACCAGCATTACTGCAACCGCTACTGGAGGCACAGCAGCATATACTTACAAATTAAATAATGGTAGCTATCAGGCATCCAACATTTTTAATAATGTGGCTTCAGGCAGTTACACTATTACTGTAAAAGATGCCAAAGGATGTACTCAATCTAAATCTATCAGCATTACACAGCCCGCTGCTCCGCCTACTTTAACAGCTTCTTCTACTTCAACATCTATTATGTGTAATGGTAGTACATCAACTATTACTGTATCGGCAACAGGTGGCACTCAGCCTTATACAGGCACAGGTACATTTACTGTAACTGCGGGAACTTATAACTATACAGTAACTGATGCAGGCGGCCAAACTGCTACTACTTCTATCACTGTTTCTCAACCTACTTTGCTTACACTAAATGTAACTGCAGGTACTATTAATACTTATGGTGGTACTACTACCATTACTGCAAATGCTAATGGCGGCACAGCAGCTTATACTTACAAATTAAATAATGGAAGTTACCAGGCATCCAACTTATTTAATAATGTAGCTTCTGGCAGTTATACTATTACCGTAAAAGATGCCAATGGATGTACTCAATCTAAATCTATCAATATTACTGAACCGGGCGCACCGGCAGCATTAAATGCTTCGGCTACTGCCGGAACTATTTCTTGTAATGGCAGCAATACTACTGTTACCGTATCAGCAACAGGTGGCACTCAGCCTTATACAGGTACGGGCACATTTACTGTAACTGCCGGTACTTATAACTATACAGTAACTGATGCAGGCGGGCAAACTGCTACTACATCTATCACTGTTTCTCAACCTACATTGCTTACATT
>JAFDXD010000128.1 GCA_018268135.1 Bacteroidota bacterium | reverse complement strand
TTGGATTATTAAAGTTAAAAAAGAATTGACGAGGTAGTACCAAAAACCATTCCCAATATTAAATATCAATTTTTTTATAAAAAGGTTTGCAATTTCCTTTGCTAATTAAAATTCAAACCATACCTTTGCACTCCAAATTAAAAAACGGTATTTTAAAGTTCTTTATATATGTCACAACGAATCAGAATAAAACTACAGTCTTACGACCACAACTTAGTAGATAAGTCAGCAGAAAAGATTGTAAAAACGGTACGTAGTACAGGAGCAGTGGTTACAGGCCCAATTCCTTTACCTACACATAAAAAAATATTCACCGTGTTACGTTCTCCTCACGTAAATAAAAAAGCTCGTGAGCAGTTTCAATTGTGTACACACAAACGTTTGTTAGACATTTACACCAGCAGCAGCCGTACAGTTGATGCTTTAAGCAAATTAGATTTGCCAAGTGGTGTGGATGTAGAAATAAAGGCTTGATGAACCTTCCGCAGTGGCGGAAAGGCACCAGGTAAGCTCTTAAAAAGAAAAATATGAACGCTCAAGTATTATCGAAAGAAATACCGCTGGGCATAAAACAGATACAATGAAAAGTATTATTGGAAAGAAGATTGGCATGACCAGTATCTTTGATACAACCGGCAAGCAAACTGCGGTAACTATCATCGAAGCAGGGCCATGTGTAGTCACTCAAAAGAAAACCGTAGAAACAGACGGTTACAATGCCCTTCAAATCGCATTCGGCGATAAAAAAGAAAAACACTCCATCAAGTCAGAAGTAAATCACTTCTCAAAAGCTAATACAGCTCCTAAAAAATTCGTTCAGGAAATACGCAATAGCGAAATAGATAAAGCAGTTGGTGAATCCATCACAGTTGACATTTTTGCCGAAGGCGATAAAGTGGAAATTGTTGGAACTACCAAGGGCAAAGGATTTCAGGGCGTTGTAAAGCGTCATGGCTTTAGTGGGGTTGGTGAGCAGTCTCATGGCCAGCACGATAGGCAGAGGGCTCCGGGTTCTATTGGTAACTCATCTGATGCAAGCCGTGTATTTAAAGGTATGCGCATGGCAGGCCGCATGGGTGGCGACAGAGTGAAAATGAAAGGCCTTAAAGTGGTTAAAATTTTCGCAGAAAAAAATTACATATTAGTAAGTGGCTCCGTTCCGGGCCATAACGGTTCAATCGTTTTAATTCAAAAATAATTACCGAGGTAACATTTTTAAAAAGAAAAGTTGAATCAATAAAAATTAAGAAATGCAAGTAGATATTCTAAATACAAAAGGCGAAAAAACCGGCAGAACAGTAGAGCTTCCGGAAGAGATTTTTGGAATTGAACCAAATGACCATGTAATTTATCTTGCTGTAAAGCAATACCAGGGTGCACAGCGCCAGGGTACCCACAAGGTAAAAACCCGTATGGAAGTAAATGGTTCTTCTAAAAAACTTCATAAGCAAAAAGGTACCGGTGGCGCACGTAAAGGTAATTTACGTAACCCATTGTATAAAGGCGGTGGTACCATATTTGGCCCTAAGCCTCATAAATATGATATAAAGCTTAACCGCAAAGTAAAAGACCTGGCCAAAATGAGCGCTTTGGCTTATAAAGCAAAAGAAAATAACATAGTGGTAGTGGAAGATGTGAAAATGGAAGCTCCTAAAACCAAATCTTTTGCAGGTATTTTAAAAAGCCTTAGCATCGGCCGCAAAAAAGCATTGTTTGTAATACCTGAGTATGACGATAATATGTATTTAAGCCTTCGTAATGTACAAGGGGTAAACGGTACCGTGATAAGTGATATGAATACATACGATATTTTAAATGCCAACGTATTGGTTCTTTCAGAAAGCGCTGCAAAATTATTTACAGAAGAAGCCATTGAAACTTCTGAAGCATAAAAGAAAAAATAAACTTCCCGGTTTCTTTTTTTAAGATAGGGATAAAAACTAATAAAGATGAAACAGTCTGACGTTTTAATAAAACCAATTTTATCTGAAAAAGCTAATAAGCAAGCAGAAAAAACAAACCGCTACACATTTGTAGTAGACCGGAAGGCCAATAAGCTGGAAATAAAAAAGGCTGTAGAACTTTTTTATGGTGTGCAGGTAGAAGAAGTGAATACTTTGGTTATGCCTTCTAAATTAAAATCAAAATACACTAAAGCCGGCTATATAGTTGGTCGCAAGCCCGCTAAAAAGAAGGCAGTAGTAACCGTAGCAAAAGGCGATACCATTGACTTATACAGTTCAATATAATTTTTAGTAAATGAATGGTGGTCAACACCGCAAAGCTTTGACAAAATAAAAAATACAAAATGGCACTTAGAAAATACAAACCGGTAACCGCAGGCACTAGATGGAGAATTGGGAATGCGTATGCAGAGATTACAACAAATACTCCCGAAAAATCTTTGCTTGAGCCGCAAAAAAATACTGCCGGTAGAAATTCGCAAGGTAGAAGATCAATGCGCTATATGGGTGGCGGAAACAAAACCATGTACCGTGTAATTGATTTTAAGAGAAATAAAAAGAATATACCAGCAACGGTAAAATCTATTGAATACGATCCAAACCGTACAGCATTTATAGCTTTATTAGCTTATGCTGATGGCGAAAAACGCTATATCCTTGCACCACAGGGATTGCAGGTAGGGCAAAAAGTAGAAAGCGGAGATGATGTAGCACCAGAACTTGGTAATGCTTTAATGTTGAAAAATATGCCTTTAGGTACTAACATTCACAACATTGAAATGCAACCTGGCCAGGGCGGTATCTTAGTTAGAAGCGCAGGTACATCAGCACAATTAAACAATAAAGAAGGTAAATACGCTGTAATTAAAATGCCAAGTGGCGAATTAAGAAAAGTATTGATTAACTGCTATGCTACCGTAGGCGTTACAAGCAATAGCGATCACAGCCTAGAAAGCATGGGTAAAGCCGGTCGCAATCGTTGGAAAGGTATTCGCCCACGTACAAGAGCCGTAGCTATGAACCCTGTAGACCATCCGATGGGTGGTGGTGAAGGAAGGGCTTCGGGTGGTCACCCACGCAGCCGTAAAGGTAAATACGCTAAAGGCGAAATTACCAGAACAGTAGGTAAAGGATCGGATAAAATGATCTTAACTAGAAGAAACGGAAAAAAATTACCTAACAAATAATTATAACAGTTAAAATGGCATTGCAGATTTTGCAATGCAAATAAACAAGATTGAAAATTAAGTTGCAAAACTTACCACATCAATCGCAAATTAAAATAAAACATGAGTCGTTCATTAAAAAAAGGTCCTTACATCGAAGCAAAATTAGAAGCTAAAATTTTTGCCATCAATGAAGGAAAAAACAAAAAAGGTGTAATTAAAACCTGGAGCCGCAGAAGCACTATTTCTCCGGATTTTGTAGGGCACACATTTGCCGTACACAACGGAAATAAATTTATACCTGTATATGTAACTGAATTTATGGTAGGTCATAAATTAGGAGAATTTGCACCAACAAGAAATTTCAGAGGACACTCAAGTAAAAAAATATCATAATAAGCTGGAAGTAAACCGGTAGAAAAAACCGGATACAGGCAACCAACAAATAAATAAAATGGAAGCAGTAGCAAAATTGAATAATTACCCAACATCGCCTCGTAAAATGCGCTTATTAGCAGACCTTATCCGTGGCATGCAGGTAGAAAAAGCGCTGGCAGTATTGGAGCACAATCCAAAACACCCTGCGGTACCTTTGCGCAAATTGGTAATATCTGCCATTAGCAATTGGAAACTTAAGAACGAAGGCGCTGATGAAAATACATTGGTAGTAAAAACAATTATGGTAGATGGAGCCAGAGTAATAAAGCGTATGCGCCCTGCTCCTCAAGGCCGTGGATACAGAGTTCGTAAGCGCAGCAATCATGTAACAGTGATAGTAGATGCCAAATCAGAAACAGTAGCAAAAGTGGCAAAAAAGGTATCTGAAAAAGCAGCGGCAGCGCCGGTAGCAGCTCCTAAAAAAGCAGCAACTAAAAAAACAAAATCAGTAACTGAATAAATAAAAACTTTTTTGGGCATTGCCCAAAAGATTAAATAAATACTATGGGTCAAAAAGCAAATCCGATAGGTCAAAGATTAGGAATCATACGTGGTTGGGATAGCAACTGGTATGCTCACAAAAAAGATTATGCAGGCAAACTAATTGAAGACGATAAAATCAGGAACTACCTGAATGCTCGTATCAACAAAGGGGGCATTGCTAAAATAGTAATTGAGCGTACACTCAATAAGCTAATCGTTACCATCCACACCTCTAAGCCTGGTATCATCATTGGTAAAGGTGGTGGCGAGGTAGACAGGATAAAAGAAGAGTTGAAAAAACTATGTGGTAAAGAAGATGTGCAAATCAACATACTTGAAATACGCCGCCCGGAGCTGGATGCAAATATAGTAGCAGATACCATTGCCCGTCAGCTTGAAAATCGTATCAATTATAAGCGTGCCATCAAAATGTCTATCGCTTCTGCATTACGCATGGGAGCCGAAGGTATTAAAGTAAAAGTAGGTGGCCGCCTTGGTGGTGCTGAAATAGCTCGTAGCGAAGAAATAAAACAAGGCCGTACTCCATTGCATACTTTGCGTATGGATATTGATTATGCCAATGTATTTGCACTTACTGTATATGGTAAAATAGGCATTAAAGTTTGGATTTGTAAAGGTGAAGTATTGGGCAAAAGAGATTTAAATCCTAACGTATTAGCCGGAGGAAAAAATGACGGGCCAGACAGACCAGGTGGATTTGATAGAAGAGATGACCGTGGAAGAGGAGATGATCGCAGAGGAAGAGGCGGAGATGACCGCAGATCAGGAGGAAACAGAGGCGGACAAGGCGGCAGAAGATAAGAAATATTAAACCGTAGTTTTTTGCAATAGCAAATCATTACAACCATAAATATTACAGTTTAAAAAAATAGGATTTACTAATTTAAAAAATCACATTAGTAGATTAATAAATTGAAGTAAGATGTTATCACCAAAAAGAAGCAAACACAGGAAAACACAAAAAGGCAGAATGAAAGGAGACACAAAACGTGGCGCTACTTTAGCATTCGGAACCTTTGGCTTAAAGGCTTTGGATAGTGTTTGGCTTACCAACAGGCAGATTGAAAGTGCTCGTCAGGCAATGACACGTGCTATGAAAAGAGAAGGAAATGTGTGGATTAGAATTTTTCCGGACAAACCAATTACCGCTAAGCCTGCAGAGGTGAGGATGGGTAAAGGTAAAGGTAACCCTGAAGGATGGGCAGCCATTGTACAACCTGGCCGTATTTTATTTGAAGCAGATGGAGTATCGGAAGAAACAGCAAAGCAGGCTTTTGCTTTAGCTGCACAAAAGTTACCCATCCTTACAAAATTTATTGTAAGCCGTGATTACCAGGCTGCACAAGCTTAAAAAAACAAACCGCTTCTACATCAAATTTATATAGAAGCAAAAAAGGATAAAGCTTTACTGTTTTGCAAAAACACAAGAGCACATTATCAAATGATCAAATAAAAACTAAAATGTCTAAAAAAGTTGATTTCCAGAAAAGCCTAACCGGACTAAGTGAGGCAGACCTGGTAGCAAGAATTCAGGAAGATGAATTGCGTTTGAAAAAATTAAGTTTTGCTCATGCAATTGCACCACTTGAAAACCCACAAAGCATCAAAGCTTTGAGGAGAGATATTGCACGCCTTAAAACGCAATTAAGAAAAACTCAAATTGGAGCTTAATCCAGTAAAATAATTAACAATGGAAGCAACAGCAAAAGCAACACCGGTTGTAAGAAACTTAAGGAAAACAAGGGTAGGCGTAGTATCCAGCAATAAAATGGATAAGACAATTACTGTAAGTGTAGAAAGAAAAATTAAACACCCCTTGTACGGTAAGTTTTTAAAGAAGACTACTAAGTTTCATGCACACGATGAAAAAAACGAATGTAGTATTGGAGACACTGTAAAAATTATGGAAGCACGCCCCATGAGCAAAACAAAACGCTGGAGGCTGGTAGAAATAGTTGAAAAAGTGAAATAAGCTAAAAGCTAAAAAATAAATAAAGTAATAATTGCTATTGGCAACATGCTAATAGCTAAAAGCCAAATAAAATGATTCAGCAAGAAAGCAGACTAAACGTGGCAGATAACAGTGGAGCTAAAGAAGTTTTGTGTATTCGTGTACTGGGAAACAGTGGCCAGGATTATGCAAAAATAGGCGACAAGATTGTTGTAACTGTAAAAGATGCCATGCCAGCAGGCGGTATTAAAAAAGGAACAGTAAGCAAAGCTGTAATAGTACGCACTGTAAATAAATTACGTCGCAAGGATGGTTCCTACATCCGCTTTGATGATAATGCAGTAGTATTATTAAACAATGCCGATGAGCCAAGAGGTACACGTATTTTTGGCCCGGTGGCCCGTGAATTAAGGGATAAAGGCTATATGAAAATTATTTCATTAGCACCCGAAGTACTGTAGTGAACTGTTATAAGCATGTAACCAGGGTTATATGCCAGCAAAAAAAATAAAATGTAATCAGCTATCAGCAAATGGCTAATAGCTCAAAGCTTAAAAAAATGAGTACAAGATTTAAACCAAAGTTCAACATTAAAAAAGGCGATTCAGTAGTAGTAATTTCCGGAGAAGATAAGGATTTGAAAAAGCCTCGCAAAGTGCTTGAAGTAATATTAGATAAGGCCCGTGTATTGGTAGAAGGTGTAAACATTGTTACAAAACATACCAAGCCCTCTGCACAAAATACAAAAGGCGGCATTATCAAAATAGAAGCTCCGATAGCCATCAGCAATGTAATGCTTTGGGATTCAAAATCGGGAGGCCCTAGTAAAATAAAACGTACAAGGGAAAATGGTAAATTAGTTCGTGTAGCAAAAAAATCAGGGGAGGTAATAAAATAATGAGCACAAAAACAAACAACCCAAGGTTAGCAGATAAGTACAAAAAAGAAATTGTACCTGCTTTAATGAAAAAGTTCAGTTACAAAACTGTAATGCAGACTCCAAAGCTTACCAAGATTTGCTTAAATCGTGGTGTAAACGGAGCAGTTAATGATAAAAAATTAATTGATGTAGCTATTGAAGAGCTTAGCAATATTACCGGTCAAAAGGCGGTAGCTACTATGTCTAAAAAAGATATTTCAAATTTTAAACTGCGTAAAAACATGCCCATTGGTGCAAGAGTTACATTACGTGGCATAAAAATGTATGAATTTTTAGACAGGCTGGTTTCTGTATCACTACCAAGGGTACGTGATTTTAAAGGAATAAATGATAAAGCATTTGACGGTCGTGGTAATTATACTTTAGGTGTAACTGAGCAAATTATTTTTCCGGAAATAGATATTGATAAAGTAAATAAAATTACCGGCCTCGATATCACTTTTGTAACAACAGCCAATACAAATGAAGAAGCTTTTGAGCTGTTGAAAGAATTAGGGATGCCTTTTAAAAACAACAAAAAATAACACAAAATACTGAGCTGTACATTTTGCAAAAAATGTGGCATTAGAATTTTAAAATTTAGAATATAAAAAACATTTATGGCAAAAAAATCAATTGAAGCCAGGCAAAGAAAAAGAGCAGCGATTGTAGCAAAGTATGCTGAAAAAAGAGCTGCCCTTAAAGCTGCAGGAGATTATGCAGGATTGGATGCACTTCCAAAAAATGCTTCTCCGGTACGTTTAAAAAACCGTTGCCAGCTTACCGGCCGCCCAAGAGGTTATATGCGCCACTTTGGTATCAGCCGTATCAAATTTAGAGATATGGCAGTAGAAGGAAAAATACCAGGCGTTACTAAAGCAAGCTGGTAAGCCCTTTTAAAAAAAATTATGCTGCCTGTATATTGTTGAAAATTTAAAAACGCAACAACCATATACCAGCGATAAGCAAACAGCATAATTGGGATATCGCATTGAAAAAAATTATTAAAACATTTAATTACAACAAACAATGGTTACTGATCCGATAGCAGATTATTTAACAAGAATTCGTAATGCACAAATGGCTAATCACCGTATTGTGGAAATACCTGCCAGCAATTTAAAAAAACGCATTACAGAAATTCTGTACGATAAAGGATATATTTTAAAATATAAATTTGAAGATGACAACAAGCAAGGCGTTATTAAAATAGCCTTAAAGTATGACCCATCTACCAAATTACCGGTTATTCAAAGCCTGGAAAGGGTAAGCCGTCCGGGATTGCGTACTTATGCTAAGCCTCAGGATTTTAAAAGAGTAATCAATGGCCTGGGTGTGGCAATAGTATCTACATCAAAAGGTGTAATGACAGATAAAGAAGCAAAGGCTCAAAATGTAGGTGGCGAAGTACTTTGCAATATTTATTAATAATTAAAAAAACTGATCTGACAATTAAGCCTCTTAGTCGTGGCTGAAAACGGATCATCAACAAACATAAAAAAATAAAAAACCGACTATGAGCAGGATTGGAAAAAAACCGGTAGAAATAGCAAAAGGTGTAACCATAAGCGTTGGCACTGATAATACCGTAACAGTAAAAGGGCCAAAAGGCGAATTAAAACAAGCCATTGACAGAGATATCAAAGTAGAAGTAAAAGGCGAAGCAGTAGAATTTATACGCCCTACAGACCAAATACGTCACCGTGCATTGCATGGTTTGTACCGCTCTTTAATAAACAATATGGTAAAAGGCGTAACTGAAGGTTATACAAAACAATTAGAGCTGGTGGGTGTGGGTTATAAAGCTGCCAACCAGGGAAATATTTTAGATCTTTCTTTAGGGTATTCTCACAACATTATTTTTGAAATTCCAAAAGAATTAAAAGTAACTACCGCACAGGAAAAAGGTAAGAACCCAACCATTACTTTAGAAAGTATCGACAAACAACTGCTTGGCCAGGTATGTGCAAAAATCCGCAGCCTGCGTAAGCCTGAACCATATAAAGGTAAAGGTGTGAAATTTGTAGATGAAGTATTGAGAAGAAAAGCAGGTAAATCAGCCGGTAAATAAAAATTAATTTTCAAATCATTCCCCGGCAGTATCGGGGAAATAAATAAAAGAAGATGAGTAAAACAAGCGCAAGGCAAAAAATAAGATACCGCATCCGTAAAAAGGTAAATGGTACTTCAGAAGCTCCACGCCTTTCAGTATTTAGGAGCAATTGCGATATTTATGCACAATTGATAGATGACAACAATGGTACTACCCTTGCTTCAGCATCTTCAAAGCAAAAAGATATCAGCGCACAAAAAGCCCCTAAAATTGAAAAAAGCAAAATGGTGGGCGAAGCTATTGCACGCAAAGCAGGCGAGCTGGGCATAAAAAAAGTAATATTCGACCGTAGTGGTTACATTTACCATGGCCGTGTAAAAGCAGTAGCAGAAGGCGCAAGAGAAGGTGGATTGCAATTTTAATCAGGTAGGTTTTCAATGGAATGATTTATCTGTAAAAAACAAATCAACTTAAATAAAAATACAAATCGTAAACCGATATAAATGTCAAACATTATTTCAAACAAAATGAAAGCTGGCGACCTTGAACTAAAAGAAAAGGTGGTAGCCATTAACCGTGTGGTAAAAACTACCAAAGGTGGCCGTGCATTCAGTTTCTCAGCCCTGGTAGTAGTAGGTAACGAAGCAGGTGTAGTGGGTCATGGTTTAGGTAAAGCCAAAGAAGTGCAGGAAGCAATTACAAAAGGTATAGAAGATGCAAAAAAGAATTTAATAAAAGTTCCGGTAATGCATGGCACTATTCCTCATGAACAACTTTGCAAAGAAGGCGCTGCAAAAGTTTTAATAAAACCAGCCGCACATGGTACCGGTGTAATAGCAGGTGGCAGCATGCGTGCAGTGCTTGAAAGCGCAGGTATTACAGACGTACTTGCCAAAAACCTTGGCTCTGCTAACCCTCATAATGTGGTAAAAGCAACTGTAAAAGCTTTAGCAACTTTGCGTGAGCCAATAGCAGTTTCAAAAGCAAGAAACATCGCTTTAAAGAAAGTTTTTAACGGATAGATTCGTTCATAGTTCATTGACGATAATTTATTAATATGATTATTTACATTGAACCATCAACCTCAATAAAATGAAAAAAATAAAAGTAACTCAGGTAAAAAGCGTTATAGACAGGTCTGAACGCCAGAAAAGAACTATGCTGGCTTTAGGCTTAAAAAAAATGAATGCTTCTGTAGAAGTTGAAGCTACTCCACAAATTCTTGGAATGGTAACAAAAGTACAGCACCTGATAAAAGTAGAAGAACTTGCATAAGTAGCCAATAGGCCGCTTGTAAAATATTAATAAAAGCGAGGGGAGATACCCCGTAAGTATAAAATCAAAAAAAATGAATTTACATTCTCTAAAGCCTGCAAAAGGCGCAACGCACAAAGAAAAAAGAATTGGCCGTGGTGAGGCAAGTGGCAAAGGCGGTACCTCTACTAAAGGTAATAAAGGTGGCCAAAGCCGTGCAGGTTATAAAAGTAAAAAGGCTCACGAAGGAGGCCAAATGCCAATACAGCGCCGTATTCCAAAACGTGGCTTTACCAACATTAACCGTGTAGAGTATAAAGTTATCAACCTCGGACAGGTACAGCAATATGCAGAAAAATATGGCCTTACCGAATTTACCCTGCCTAATTTATACATGAATGGGCTTATTAGCCAAAATGATAGTGTGAAAATATTGGGTAATGGAGAAATAAAAGGTAAATATAATTTTAAAGTAAATGCAGTAAGTGAAAAAGCAAAAGCTGCTATTGAGGCTGCCGGTGGTACTGTAGAAATAGTAAAATAATTTTACGATATTTGCCTCCGATTTTATAGGTAGTATTTTTCAAAAAAATGTTTTCCTTTTCATTAGCGCAAACAATTTAAATCGAATTAACTAAGTGAAGAAGTTTGTTACAACAATTAGAAATATATGGAGCATTGAGGAACTGCGTAATAAAATAGTCTTCACGCTGGCTTTGCTCTTTGTGTACCGTGTAGGCTCTTTTATTGTGCTACCGGGTTTAGATCCTAATAAGCTGAGTGCCCTTCATGCCAGCACCGAAAATAACGGTATGCTTGGCCTTTTGGATGCATTTGTTGGAGGCGCTTTTTCTAAGGCCTCTATTTTTGCGTTAGGTATTATGCCTTACATTTCTGCATCAATTTTTATGCAGTTGGTAACCATCCTGGTGCCACAAATGGCAAAAATTCAAAAAGAAGGAGAGAGTGGCAGAAAGAAAATTAATCAATGGACCCGCTATATCACAGTTGTAGTTACCGCTTTTCAGGCTGCAGCATACATTGGTTATTTAAGCAGCCCGGGCAATGCTGAAGCTTTGATACCTTCTTACGCTAGCTTCTTTTGGGTTTCTACCGTTATTATTCTTACAGTAGGTACTTTGTTTGTAATGTGGCTTGGCGAAAAAATTACTGATAAAGGTTTGGGAAATGGTACCTCACTTATCATTATGATTGGGATTCTTGCCCGTCTTCCACAGGCTTTTGGCCAGGAGTGGGGAGCAAGAATTACAAGGGGCGCTGGTGGATTGTTGTTGTTATTGATAGAAGTAGTGTTGCTTATTGCCGTAATACTTGGCCTGGTATTATTAGTACAAGGCACCAGAAAAGTACCGGTAAATTATGCAAAGCAAATAGTGGGCAACAGGCAGTTTGGTGGTGCAAGAAATTTTTTACCACTAAAAGTAAATGCAGCGGGTGTAATGCCTATCATATTTGCCCAGGCTATCCTGTTTTTACCAACCATATTTACAGGGTTTAAAGGAGATGGATGGGCCAAGCATTTTACCAATCATGAAGATGGTATTTACATGCTCATCTATTCTATATTTGTAATTGCATTTACCTTTTTATATACAGCATTAATTTTTAACCCTAAGCAAATGGCTGATGAGTTAAAGCGTAATAATGGCTTTATTCCCGGTGTAAAACCCGGCCAGCCTACGGCAGATTATATTGGTACTATCATGGATAGAATTACCATGCCGGGAGCTGTGTTATTAGCATTGGTTGGTATTTTCCCTGGTTTATTCCAATTAATGTTTGGTATGTCTTACAGCTTTTCTACTTTCTTTGGCGGTACATCACTGCTTATTATGGTTGGGGTAATATTAGATACTTTGCAACAAATAGAAACACAATTATTAATGCGCCAATACGATGGATTAATGACTGGAGGCAGGTTGCAGGGCAGAGGAGCAACCATGACAGCCGGCGGCATTTAATAAGTTTATTACAAAATAATTTATGTAAACCCTAACGACAAAATCGTTGGGGTTTGTTTTAATTTAGATGTCATGATAAAATATAAATCGAAAGAAGAAATAGAAATAATGAGGCATAGCTGCCTGTTGGTAGGAAAAGCACATGCAGAAGTAGCTAAAGTACTAAAGGCAGGCATGACTACAATGGAAGTAAATAATATTGTGGAAACATTTATTGCTGACAATGGCGGTATTCCTTCTTTTAAAAATTACAATGGTTTCCCCTATGCAACTTGCATCTCTATGAACGAAGCGGTGGTACATGGTTTTCCGGGTAGCCATATCTTAAAAGAGGGAGATATTATTTCTTTGGATATAGGTGTTTATAAAAATGGGTTTCATGGAGATAGCGCCTATACTTATGGTATTGGCGAAATAACCGAAGAAGCAAAAAAGCTTTTGAAGATAACCAAAGAGTCGCTATACCTTGGCATAAAAAAAGCAAGACAAGGTAATAGAATAGGCGATATAGCAAATGCCATACAGGATTATACAGAAAAGCAAAATGGCTATGGTGTGGTAAGAGAATTGGTTGGCCATGGCCTGGGCAAAAGCCTGCATGAAGAGCCACAGGTACCTAACTATGGTAAAAAAGGCACAGGCGCTAAATTAAAACCAGGGATGGTACTGGCTATAGAGCCAATGATAAACCTGGGAGTAAAAGAAGTAGTACACCTAAGCGATGGCTGGACGGTACTTACAAAGGATAGAAAAATATCTGCACATTTTGAACATGATGTTTGTATCACTGTGGGAGAGCCTGATATTTTATCTTCATTTGAAGAAATAGAAATTGCTGAAAAAGCAAACCATAATTTAACCTGGAGTTATCAGTAAATGATAAGCCTGCATAATTTGGACACATTTGACCTTCCCCCAATTTTACAAAATATGATTTAGAGTTTTATGCAGCATAATTTTCAACAAAAAAAACTCATTGTAATTGGTGGTGGTGCGGCAGGATTTTTTTGTGCGGTAAATGCTGCAAGGCTTCATCCACATTTGCAGGTAGTGATGGTAGAAAAAAGCCATAAACTATTAAGCAAGGTAAAAATAAGTGGCGGTGGCAGGTGCAATGTTACTCATGCCTGCAACAGCATAGGTGATATGGTAAAAAATTATCCAAGGGGCCATAGCTTTTTAAAAAAAGCCTTCCATCAATTTTTTACTAACGATACCATTGAGTGGTTTCAGCAAAGAAATGTAAGCCTGAAAACTGAGCCTGATGGCCGAATGTTTCCACAGAGTAATACTTCGCAAACCATTATTGACTGCCTTCTATACGAAGCCCAAAAATATAAAGTAGAAGTATTGTTGCAAACAGAAGTTTGCTCTATAAAAAAAATAAACAATCAATTTGAAATTGCTGTAAAAGGGCGTCCGGCAATGGTTTCAGAGTATGTATGTATTGCCTGTGGGGGTTATCCAAAATCTTCGCAGTTTCAGTGGCTATCCCTGTCAGGACACAGCATTCAACCTCCTGTACCTTCTTTATTTACCTTTAATATACCACAGCACAGCATCACTACACTAATGGGTATTACTGTGCCGAATGTAACCGTAAAAATTGCCGGTACAAAATTTATACAAAAGGGGCCATTACTTGTTACACATTGGGGATTGAGCGGGCCTGCGGTTTTAAAATTATCAGCCTGGGCAGCCAGGGAGTTATCACAAAAAAACTATGAGTTTACCATACTCATCAACTGGGCGCCCGACTATAATGAAAATACTTTAAGAGAAAAATTGCAACAATTACGGTTTAGTATTGCGGCACAAAAAATATACAATAAAAATATTTTTGAACTGCCTGTAAGATTATGGAATTATTTATTACAACAGTGTAGCATACACGAAGAAATGCGCTGGGCCGACCTGCCAGCCAAAGAGCAGAATAAATTAATCAAAATAATGACTGGCTACGAGATTGTGGTAAAAGGTAAAACCACTTTTAAAGAAGAATTTGTAACATCCGGGGGAATAAGCCTGGCCGAAATTGACGTCAATACCATGCAAAGCAAAAAAATAAACGGGTTGTATTTTGCCGGTGAAATTTTAGACGTAGATGGCGTTACCGGCGGGTTTAATTTTCAAAATGCCTGGACTACCGGCTGGATAGCGGCAAATTCTATTGGCAGGTGATACCGGAAAACTTAAATTTTTTATGAAATGTAAAACAGGTTTGTACATCTTAATCCTCTTCGTATCTTGCCGTATTGAATGAAAAAAATTGATAAATACATATTATCTAAATATCTCACCACATTTTTCTTTTGCCTGTTACTGTTTACAGCAATAGTAGTAGTTGTAGATATAAGTGAAAAAACGGATGATTTTGTAAAGTCGCAACTGAGCGCCTGGCAAATAATACGGGATTATTATTTTGGATTTATTCCCCGGATAGATGCTATGCTGTTTCCTCTTTTTATTTTTATTTCTGTTATTTTTTTTACTTCAAAAATGGCCGGGCGGTCAGAAGTAATTGCCATACTTAGTAGTGGTGTAAGTTTTAGAAGATATCTTCTTCCTTTTATGATTGGCGCAGTATTACTCTCCTTATTATTATGGCTGGGCTACCAATATGTAGTACCCAATGCAAACCGAAAGTGGGGCGATTTTAACAAAGCATATATTGATGTAAATATGGGATTGATAAATACCAATACTACATATCAGCAGTATATTTACTTTAGGCTCGACACTAATACTTATGCCGGCATTAAAGGGTACGATACTGTATCCAAATCGGGTAATGGTTTTTTTGTACAAAAATTTAAGAACAATCAACTGCAATATAATTTAAGGGCTAATAATTTTCATTGGGATACTGCAGCCAAAAAGTGGTATCTGAATAATGTGGTAGAAAGAACGCTGCACCCCATTAATGAAACGGTAAAGAAACATGATACCCTTCTTATGAATTATAATTTTAAGCCAAGAGATTTGCGTAAGGATGATTATTTAAAAGACCAAATGACTACTCCGGACCTGGATGAATTTATACAATCAGAAAAAAGGCGGGGTTCAGAAAACGTAAACTCACTATTGGTAGAAAGATATAACAGGGATGCCATCCCGGTATCAGTTATAATACTTACTGTGATAGGTGTGGCATTAGCATCGAGGCGTGTAAGAGGAGGCAGTGGAGCACACCTTGCAGTAGGGGTGCTTATTAGCGTTGCTTATATTTTATTCAGCAGGTTTACATTGGTATTTGCTACTAAGGGTAGCTTTCCGCCCTGGCTGGCCGCCTGGACACCTAATATTCTTTTTGGGCTGCTTGCATTTTATTTATACAAGCGTGCGCCAAAATAAGGTTTCATAAATTTCCAATATCATAAAAGATTGTAGTAAAACTTTTGTTTTACCCACCCATCCACCTTAATTTTACAAAAAGGTTTTTAGTTGAATTATTGCTTGCTATTATTGAAATGTTCAACATGATTTCTGCCATAAGCACTACATAAAACCTGTAAGAAAATATCAGCATGTACGCATAAATGCTGCGCATAATAGAGAAATATTTTTTAATACAATTATATTTTATGGGCGTTATAAAAGAAAAATTTAAGGAAAAAGCAGACAAGCTTTCAGCAGAAATAAAAGATATGCTGAAAGAGCATGGGACTAAAAAGATTGGTGAAGTAAATTTATCTCAAATATACCAGGGGATGCGTGGCATCACCGGTCTTGTTACCGAAACCTCTTTGCTGGATGCTCAGGATGGAATCAGGTTTAGAGGATACTCCATTCCCGAATTGCAAAAGCAATTGCCCAAGGCTCCCGGTGGTAATGAGCCTTTGCCCGAAGGATTATTTTACCTGATGCTGGTAAATGAGTTGCCTACTGAAGATGATGTGCAACACTTAAGTTCTGTATTGCAAAGAAGAAGCCATGTACCCAACCATGTATTTGCAAGTATAGAAGCGCTCCCCATCAATGCGCATCCAATGACGCAATTTGTAGTGGCCATTATGGCGCTGCAAACCGAAAGCTTATTTGCCAAAAATTATGCAAAGGGCATGAATAAAAAAGATTATTGGGAAGCTACGTTTGATGATGCTCTTGATTTGATAGCAAGATTGCCTCGCATAGCGGCATATATTTACCGGCGTAAATATAAAGCCGGCGAGCATATACAGCCCAATGGATTATTAGACTGGGCAGGAAATTTTGCCCACATGATGGGGTATGAAGATGAAGGATTTAAAGAATTGATGCGATTGTATATGACCATACATGCCGACCACGAAGGTGGCAACGTAAGTGCACACACTACACATCTTGTAGGCTCTGCATTGAGCGATCCGTATTTAAGTTTTGCAGCCGGTATGAATGGCCTTGCAGGTCCATTGCATGGCCTTGCCAATCAGGAAGTGATTAAATGGATATTTGAACTGCGTGAACAAATTGGATCTGATTTGCCCTCAAAAGATCAGATTGCTGAATATGTGAAAAAAACTTTGAGTGAAGGAAAAGTAGTGCCTGGCTATGGCCATGCAGTATTGCGTAAAACCGACCCTCGCTTTGAAGCTCAAATGGAGTTTGGTAAAAAACACATGCCCGACGACCCATTGGTACAAACCGTATGGAATGTATATGATGCTGTACCACCCATTTTACAATCAATTGCAAAAATTAAAAACCCCTGGCCAAATGTAGATGCCCATAGCGGAGCATTATTAGTACATTATGGTATGAAGGAGTATGAATTTTATACCGTATTATTTGGTGTATCAAGAGCATTGGGAGTGCTGGCCAGCCTATGCTGGGACAGGGCATTGGGAATGCCACTGGAGCGGCCAAAATCAGTAAGTACAAGACTAGTAAAAGCCTGGCTTGAGGGTAAAGAAGAAATATGGGGTGATTAAAATATTATATTTTTAAAATTAGCCTTGCAGTATGCAGGGCTTTTTTTTGATCTGCCTATAAATAACTAAAAATACATTTTGAATGAAATGCCAATGAAATTATATTTGCAATCCTAAAAGCGGGGAGATGAAGCAAAAGAGATTGCTACCATCTCCATTGTGATAAAGTAAAATGTGGTAAAGCGCTAACAATAGGAATAAAATAATGGGGGGTTAGCTCAGCTGGCTAGAGCGCTTGCATGGCATGCAAGAGGTCGTCGGTTCGACTCCGATACTCTCCACCAAAAAAACGAAAAGGGTAAAATCTTTTCGTTTTTTTTATGTACGAAACTGCAACAAATTTTTAATGAACAAATTCCTTGCTATTTTATTTCTTTAAAACATTTTTTTGTGTTACATTTTGATAGAAAAATTATAAGTAATGACAAAAAAAGAAATAAAATTTTTAGAAGGACCACAAAGCAGGATACATGAATTTTCTTTTACCTATAGTGTGTTGGTAGAATTTATTAAAGGATTTAGAGCGCTGCATTTTGTAGGGCCTTGCGTTACTATTTTTGGCTCTGCAAGGTTTAAAGAAGATCATCCTTATTATACTCAAACACGAGCCATAGCAGGCGAAGTAGCAAAGCTGGGGTTTACCGTAATGACGGGAGGAGGGCCGGGTATAATGGAAGCTGCCAACAGGGGAGCTAAAGAGGTAGGCGGTAGAAGTGTGGGATGCAATATTATATTGCCTCACGAGCAACAACATAACCCCTACCTTGATAAATGGGTAAATATTAAATACTTTTTTGTTCGCAAAACTTTGCTTATAAAATATTCTTATGCATTTATTGTAATGCCCGGTGGCTTTGGAACTTTAGATGAATATTTTGAAGCGCTTACACTTATACAAACTAAAATGATCAGCCAGTTTCCGGTTATTATTTTTGATAAAAATTTTTATAAAGATATATCGTCTCATATTGATTTTATGGTAACTCAGGGTACTATTGCTAAAGAAGATATTCAGCTCTGCCTTTTTACTGACTCTGTGGATGAAGCCATCGAACACCTTAAAAAATACAGCATTGATAAATTTGGTTTAAAGAAAGAACATAAGAGAAAACCATTTTGGTGGCTGTATGAAAAAAGATATTGAGTAATTTTTAAAGGTTTATTTTTTAAATAAGATGTGCTGTATTATTGAAATGGCCTGCTTGTTAATAAGATGTCTTATCCGTTTTATGTTGCCATTCTATAAATATTTTTAGAGCTTCTTCCCTGCTTATAGATTTGATAGGGATTTTTCTTTGTTCAATAGATGCTTTCATTTCATCATAAATCATAGAATCGTCAAAGCCAATATGGGCGGCATCTTGCCGGTTGTTAGCATAGTAAATAACAGTGGGCCTTGCCCAGTAGATGGCTCCTAAGCACATGGGGCATGGCTCGCATGATGTATAAATTTCACAATCGTGTAATTGAAATGTGCCAAGGTTTTTGCAGGCATTGCGTATGGCAACTATTTCTGCATGTGCTGTGGGGTCGTTGGTAGAAGTTACCTGGTTGTTGCCACGGCCAATTATTTTGTCATCTTTTACTATGACACAGCCAAATGGCCCTCCTTCATTATTATCTACACCCTTCTTTGAAAGGGCAATAGCTTCCTGCATAAATTTTTCTTCTCTTGTCATACTTATTATTTAGCGTACCTGTAAAGGTAACAGAAATATAAAATTTATACGGCAGGTATTTGTGTGGGTTAATGTAATTTTTTATAAAATAATAAATGCTGAACAAGGGTATGCAGTACAAGAGTGCGACGCAAGGATGCTGAACAGGGAGCAAATGCCGGTTACCAAAATAAAAAAATGGAATGGATTAAAGCCCCGAATAGTAATCGTAGCCACGCTCATACCAATAATCTTTGGGCCGGGTATTGCTAAAATATATGGTACCAATGCGTTTGAGATGTTTAATGCCATACTTAACGGGAATGATTAGACGAAGAGGATAACCCTGGTTCATTGGTAGGGGGGCACCATTCATTTCGTAACATAAAATGGTTTGTGGATGCATCATGCTTTTGTTGTCTATGCCTACATAATATTCATCATCCGGTGTTTCAAGCCCGGTATAATTCATTTTTACATCTTCATCAAGGCCAAAATGTTTTACAAAGTCGCTAAATTTTACACCAGCCCAATGTGTTACCTGGCTCCAGCCTTCAATACATTTAAAATCAAATACCAAATCTGTTTTGGGGAGTGCTTTTATTTGAGCCATGCTGATAAAAAGAGTATCGCCTGTTTTTTTTATTACTTGTAATTTCCAGGTAGCAGTATCAAAATTATTTCCCATTCCTACATCTCCGTTTACTCTTACTTTGGGTACCGCCTGGCTTACAGGATAAGTTTTTACAAGATGGTTATTGCTGAAAATATTGGAGAATATTTTTTCGTTGTAATTTAAACCTGCCCGCAGTGGTTTTAATGCGCCTTGGTCTGTAGGCTGCTTCTGTAGCCATTTCCAGCCTGCGATGCAACCGGCAATAAATAAAATGAAAATGATAAAAGCAAAAATAGTTTTATTGCGTATATATGATTGGGATACTATTTTTTCGGAAGATGGCATTGCATTAATGATTGGTAATAATTGTGTCGGTGTTTTGTGTTAATTGCTCATTTGAAATGCCCGCTTTTAGTGCATCATCGGGCAGTACTTCAAAACCCGTTATCATACTTCTAAAATTGTTCCACCCGGCAATAATTACTTGTATGATATGCACGGCAAAAAAAAGTGTAAATAAAATGGTGATGCTAAAATGCTCTATCCTTGCCCACTCGTACCCGCCAAGCATGGCGCATAGCCAATAAAGCTGTGTGGGTTTATAAATAGCAAGGCCGGTGGCTATCATGCCAAAGCCCAGGATGATTACGCCTGTATATGCCAGCCTTTGTGCAGCATTGTATTTTATTTGCGGAGGCAATCCTCTTTTTATATGCAGGTCGTGCAAGATTACCTGCCAGCTTTCTTTCAACACTTTTTTATTGGGAAAAATGAGTTTGTATTCTTTTGAAAAAAGAAGGTATAAAAAATAAATACATCCATTAATGGCAAATACCCACATGAAAATAAAATGCAGGCTCATACCTTCTGCCAGCCTAAAGGGAATATTGAGCGCTTTGTAAAATGAATCGGGAAAAAATTTTAAAACCGTTTTATTGTTGAACCCTATTTTATAAATATCATTTGCCCAATAAATGAGTAATCCGCTCCATACCATTACACACAGCACCGGAAAATTGATCCAATGCAGCCAACGTATTGCCAATGGATGTTTTTTTACAATTTTTTTCATTCGCTACAAGTTAAAATAATTGCATGTTAATTGCAATCATTTTTATTCCTTTTGTATGAAATTAATTTTTTACAAAATTCAAAGATGCTGAGTTCATGCAATACCTAAGCCCTGTAGGCTTTGGGCCATCAGTAAATACATGGCCCAGGTGTGCGCCACACCTGCTACACAATATTTCTGTACGCTCCATACCGAGGGTATTATCTGTATTTTCTATTACATTTTTTTTATTGATTGGCTGATAAAAACTTGGCCAGCCTGTACCACTTTCAAACTTGGTAGCAGAGCTAAACAGTGGCTGATTGCAACAAATGCAATAATACGTACCAGCCTCGTGATTGTTCCAGGTGTTGCCGGTGTATGCCCGTTCGGTGCCTGCTTTTCTTGTTACCTCGTATTGTAGTGGAGTTAATTGTTTGCGCCATTCTTCATCTGTTTTTACAACAGCATATTTATGCATGGCGGCTTT
>JAFDXD010000127.1 GCA_018268135.1 Bacteroidota bacterium | reverse complement strand
ATAAAATTTTAACAATTTTCAAAAGATCATTAATATGCAAATAATCGTAAATAATACTTGAAAAATCGTAATAAAAAGCATGTTGAAGCATAACTATTTTAAACTTATTTGACCGAATATATTAATATATTATTTAATGTATTTGAATTTCATTTTTTTATTATGCGCTATCCTGTGCCTCCTTATTACCTTTTATTTAATTAAAATGTAATAAAATAACAATAATTTAATATGAAATAATGAGGATGATAGAGAGGCAAAATTATTTTTTTACAATTTAATTTATGACATATATGTCTTCATATTATCTAAACGTATTATTTCTAGAATAAAACAATAGATACAGATACGATTACGTCTTTTAATTATTGATTATCCAATCACTATTATCTTTTATTTTTTAATTTGATTTCATGAATTATATTTTTCAGGGATCGATACATGTCATGATTTACAATACATTAAAAAAAATATATTGATTTCGAAAGTATTTTACATTGGTCATATATCGAATTATCATGTATTGTAAATCATGACATGTATCGATCCCTGATTTTTTTGTTATTATTATCGTTAATTTTATCAAAACGATGAAATTGAATATAATGTAAAACATAGCAAATATCAAATTGTCTAATTTATAATCCGATCCGTTATAACATAAAAAAAATGTGCGCAATGTCCCCTATTTTATGTTTCAAAAGTCGTAGGCATATACTCTTTTTTGATCTACTATCTAATTATTATTAGATGGTGTAATCTGGAAGAGTATACATGCCTACGACTTTGAAATTATCTATGTCACTAATATATATCAAGTTAACATTTGCATCAAACTAATGTATAAAATTATTTTTCAGACGTAATGTCATATAATAATCACACAAAAACTTGTCATGAATGAGGCTACCTGTTTACAAATATATAATATAATGATCATAAATAATAATAACAATAACATCATAAAAATCAAAGATGTTATTTGCTCTTAAATGCCATTGAAAAATATCACATAGATGGCATTAAATAATGTCCGTATCTATTGCTGTATATTTAAATTAAGATACATGGACATTTTTGCATTTTACATTTGTTTGAATTATTAAATGATTATTTTAATTTTGATTTTATTATGCTTATGTATCTAATTTTTTCTCCAATACGGACACTATATATTGTTGATTTTTCTTTTTCGATGTTATTATTGATTAAATTTGCTTGATTTATTTGTTTTTGTTGTTTTCTCAGTTCTTTTTCTACAGTACGTTGCTCCTCATCATTTTTACGTTTTAATTTACGTGCATATCTTTTTTGTTCAATTTCTATATTATGTATTAATTGTTTTCTTTCTCGTTCACTTTCATCCAATTTTTTTTTGTTTACAATCTTAATGTATTTATTGTATACGATGTAAGATAACACTAACAACAGTAGTCCTTCATATGATTCAATTGTTTTTTCGTACATGCATGTAAGAATTCCGTATTGTTTTATCCAAGAATTAGTATTTTCTACACCTATTCTTTTATTGTATACTTTTCGATTTTTATCACTAATAGGTTTAATATTAAATGATTGTGGTTTAGCTTTTCGTAAATTTTTTCCAACATATACAGTATAACCATCATCTATTAATTTATTTTTAATATCATCAGAGTCATAACCAGCATCAATTAACATATGTTGTTTAAATCGTTTATTATTTTTATATTTACTGGTCTTTGGATCAATTAAAAATTTATTATACGTATCATGGAAAATAGATGAATCTGCATCAGAACCCCGAGCAAAAGAAATAGCAATAGGAACATTTGTACTCTCAACTATAAAAGAAATTTTAATACCTTGTTTACTTTTGTATTCAATATTTCTACCGAGTGATTCAATACCAAATTTATTTAAAATAAACGTACTATCAGCCTTTTGAAATTTCATTTTATCGCAAAAATTTTCTGAAAAATATAAATTGAGGACAGTTTTATATAATATGTTATACACATCCATTCGTGCATATTCTAAATGTCTAGTATTTATACGTTTGCCTTTTAATTCATAGTTATTATATGTCGCAGAATGACGACTAAAATATATAGAATTTCTTGTAAATCGTAATAATTCTTTGGCATATAATTCAGGCGGATATCGGACATTAGTACAATATTTTTCATCTTTATATTTACTATTTTGAGTTTTAATAACCTCAGTAAATAATTCCAAGAATGTCATTTTAATATATATGTAAAAAAAAATTAAAAACTCTTATTACATTTCAATTAAATAAAAGGTAATAAGGAGGCACAGGATAGCGCATAATTAAAAAAAAATGAAAATTTAAATGCATTATAACCACATATAATTATCAATTATTCAATTAACTTGTAACTATTTTAATAATGACAGACATAAAATCAAATGATTCAATAGATAACTTGCATGATATTAGAATTATTACATTTAATTTGTTATCTCAAGATATGATAACACAAGATGCATTCCCATATGTTCAAAAAAAATATTTAGAATTTAGTTGTAGGGAAGAAAGGACAAAAAAACTTGCATTATCGTGGATCAAGGTTAATTTCATAATATGTCTTCAAGAAATGAGTACGCAATGGAAAGAGTCACTTGAACCTTT
>JAFDXD010000126.1 GCA_018268135.1 Bacteroidota bacterium | reverse complement strand
GCTTTTATGATGATGGATAATGAAATTCAGATGCAGACTATTTTTGGCGATGGAAGTCAGCAACAAGACAATAGCCTGCTGGGCAAACTGTTTAGCGCAGGTAAGCGCCTGTTGGTAGGCGAAAGCCTTTTTATGACGGCATTTACAAATGTAGGGCAAGGCAAAAAGAGGGTAAGCTTTGCTGCACCATATACCGGTAAAATTATTGTATTTGATTTGGCAAAACTGGGAGGTAAAATTATTGCACAAAAAGACGCTTTTCTTTGTGCTGCAAAAGGTGTGAGCATTGGCATTGCATTTCAAAAAAGATTGGGCACCGGTATTTTTGGAGGAGAAGGCTTTATTATGGAAAAATTAGAAGGCGATGGCCTTGCATTTGCTCATGCAGGTGGTTATGTTATTGAAAAAGAACTGGCTGCCGGCGAAATTTTAAAAGTAGATACAGGTTGTGTAGTGGCATATACCGCTACCATTGATTTTGATATAGAATTTATTAGTGGCATTCGCAACTGGATGTTTGGCGGCGAGGGATTGTTTTTTGCAAAAATGACCGGCCCCGGCAAAGTGTGGTTGCAATCTCTGCCTATCAGCAGATTGGCAGGTAGAATATTTCAATATGCTCCACAGCGTGGTGGAAGAAAAGAAGAAGGCAGCATACTGGGAGGTTTAGGCAATCTGCTGGATGGAAGAGAGTGATGTATTTAATTACTCATGCCGGTTTTATCTTAAAGTATTTTACTTTCCTATTGAGCTTTTTTAAAAATATTGAGGCAAAGTGTAATTGTATCTTTGCCTCTCATTTTTTTTGAGTGTACAGTAAGCAATAGTAAACTGTATAATTTTTTTAGCAATATATTTATTTCTACATCCGGTTAAAGCTCAAGTATTCATGCATCAGTAAAAACAAGTATTTTTACCAATATTAAACATTATACTATGAAAGCAGAAGTAGAAGAAGTAAAGGCAGAGTTTCAGAAATTTAAAAAAGATGAAATAACCGCCTTTGACAAATTGCCACAGGCGGGGAGTGAGCGGCATTATTACCGCATTTATACGGCACAGCAATCCTTTATTGCCACCTATGGCGCCAATATTAAGGAAAACGAATCTTTCATTTATTTTTCCGACCTCTTTACTGCAAGGCAATTAGCTACGCCAAAAATTTTTTATACCAGCGCAGATAAAAAAATTTATATACAAGAAGATTTTGGCGACATTTCCCTGCTCAATATACTGGAAGCAAAAGGATATAACGATGAAGTGTATGCGCTCTATAAAAAAAGCCTTACTTCCCTCGCAAGGCTGCAAATAAAAGGAGATGAAGGGCTGGATTATTCAAAATGCCTCACCAATGCAACTTTTGGCAAGCAGGCCATCATGGCAGATTTGCTGTATTTTAAATATTATTTTTTAGATGCCTTACGCCGCCCTTATGATAAGCAAAAACTGATTGATGACTTTGAAGCGCTAAGCAATTACCTGTCGCATACTGCGTATAAATTTTTTATGTTTCGTGATTTTCAAAGCCGAAACATTATGGTAACTAATGATAATGAAGTTCATTTTATAGATTATCAGGGAGGGATGAAAGGCGCTCCGCAATATGATGTGGCTTCCCTGCTATCGCAGGCCAAGGCTAATTTGCCCGAAAGTTGGAAACAAAAATTATTAGACGATTATATTGATGCTTTTGAAAACATTGTAGAAAGCAAAGTGAACCGGCCGGTTTTTAAATCGCAATATAATGGGTACGTACTGCTTAGAATGTTGCAGGTATTAGGCGCCTACGGATTTAGAGGATTGTTTGAACGCAAAGCACATTTCTTAACAAGTATCCCATTGGCGCTTCACAACCTTAAAGGGTTTTTTAATTCTCAGCGCATCGGAATTTCTGTACCCGAGTTTGAAAAAGTATTAGAGTTGTGTATTAGCGATGAAGTAATAGAAGAGTTTACTCCCGTGCAGGCTACAAAAGATACAGCCCTCATTGTTACTATCAATAGCTTTTCATTTATCAAAAATGGATACCCCAAAGATGAAACTAAGAATGGGGGAGGTTTTGTATTTGATATGAGAGGAATATTAAACCCCGGCAGGTTTGATGAATACAAGCATTTAACCGGGTTAGATAAGCCGGTAATTAATTTTTTGGAACAACAAACTAAAATGCCCGAATTTATGAATGGAGTGTACGACGTAGTGGATATAAGTGTAGAAGATTATATAAAGAGAGGGTTTGAACATCTTGCTGTAAGCTTTGGGTGTACCGGAGGTCAGCACAGAAGCGTATTTGCCGCTGAAGCATTAGCAAGGCATTTGCGAAATAAATTTAAAGTAAAAATTGAGTTAGGGCATTTAAACAAGGAAGGGTGGGTGTTGCCAAAAGTAAATGAAGTATAAATCAAAATCATTGAAACGGTTTTGTATAAATTATAAATGAATGCCCGATAGTACTTTTGAAATATTGAAATGCAGCAGTACCATTCATTTTGTAAACAATGTGTGAGAATTTTATTAAAAAAATAACGCCAGCTTTTTTAAGAGGAAGTAGTTAATAGTACAAAATAGCACAACTGGCAAAAATTGTAAAAAGAAAAAAAAGAAAAAATAGTGGAAATAAAATTAGATAATGATAATATTGCCGGGCAAAACAGTCCTCATTTGCCGGCTGGCTATCGTGCCATCATCTTTTCTGCCGGGCTGGGTACACGCTTTAAACCCTTTACAGATAAGCATCCTAAGGCATTGGCTAAAGTAAATGGCAAAACTTTATTGCAGCGTAATATTGAATACTTGCAGTACTATAATATTTATGATGTAGTAGTAAATGTTCACCATTTTCCTGAACAAATTATTGATGCCATTACTAAAAATAAAGGATGGGGAAGCCGTATCATCATTAGTGATGAGAGTAGTGAAGTACTTGAAACCGGAGGCGGTTTATTAAAAGCAAAACCATTGCTGCAAGAAAAAGATTTTTTTATTTCTTTAAATGTAGATGTATTAACCGATTTGGATATTAATAAACTGGTAGCATTTCATCAAG
>JAFDXD010000125.1 GCA_018268135.1 Bacteroidota bacterium | reverse complement strand
TTAAAGTTTATTAAACAATAATATTTGTATAATCCGTACCTGTTTAAACCTATCAAACCTGTATTTATGAAAAAGTATTTACTATGCATATTGATGCTTGCAATTACCGGCGGGTATCTACATGCACAAACTGCTACTGTAAGTTATCCTTTCTCTATAGGGCGAAATACTACCTGCGGAAGCAGCGGCACACAGGAGTTGCATTATTATACTTATAGCAGCGCCACCAACACAATTGCCAATGCCAGCGGCGGGGTACTAAATGCAGGTGTGCCTCAATTAAGAATTGGCACAACAGGTGGCGGAGGCGGCGCTCAACGATTTACTGCTGTTTATTCCAGCGTTAGTTTTAATCCCAAAGACCATAAAATCTACTTTTTTTGGACTGCGGTGCCACCTGCATTGGGAGGCTCTGACCCCAATGTACTTACTTATGGAGGTACAGCCTCTCATACTTTTGTATGGCGCTGGCCTGTAGGTACTATACCTACAGGTACCAGCCCAAGGCTCGATACCATTGCCTCTTTCAAAGCAGATATACTTGGGGTGGCATTTGATAATAATGGCAATGGATATGATGTGGAATTTACTTCGGTTTCAGCGCCATACAAACCTTTTATAAGGCTGATGGACTTTGCAACTGGTACATTTGGTGGTGCAGATACCCTGGCGCTTACAGGAGGCGCAACAATATATCAGCAAGGTAGTGGTGACGTAGCCATGACACCTTCAGGCCAAATGTTTTTTGTGGTAGATAATAAACTTTTTACACCAAATTATACAGCTTATACAGGTACAGGCTCTAACCTTACCTGTACCTATATTGATACAGTAAAAATAACTGGCAACTTTGTAGGACTTACCTATGCTGATGGTACTGCAATTGCTGCATTTTCCGGTGGTGGTTGCCCTTATCAAAAAATTGATCTGTTAACAGCCGCCAATACAGTTATTACCAAATCCGGCGCTGTAAACAGTTCGGTAGATATGGCAACTGTAGTATCGGGTATTGGTGCAGCAAAAAAATTGGTTTCTACTACCTATGTTTCTCCGGGTGTGTATGATGTGGTATATGATATTTATGTGAGAAACTATGGTAATATGGATGTAAATAATGTGCAGGTAACCGATGATCTCACCGCAATTAATGGCGCAGCCAATGTTAGTAATGTAACCACTTCTTTTGTATCTAACCCGGCCGGGCTGGTGCTTAATCCATCCTTTAATGGCAATTCAGATAAAAACCTGCTTAATGGTACCGGTGTTTTACCTAACTACCCGGTAGCCAAAAACAATGTTACCATCCGCATTGCATGCCGGTTAAAAAATATTGTATCAGGTACGGTATATAATAACAGCGCCACTGTAACTGCAATTGATTGGAACAATAATAATTTAAAAGATGTATCTACCAACGGTAGCCTACCGGATCTTAATAACAATGACAAACCCGATGATGTAAATGAAGATCAGCCTACACCATTGCTTATTTCAATAGTGCCGCAAACACCACCTTGTGCCTCGCTTACAAATATTATGTACACACAAAATTTTGGCTCAGGTACTGGTCTTACTACTACTATTCCTGCACCGGTGTTGGGTACCGGTGTGCTTCTTGGTACAGGCACTTCTCTCTATACCGGCTCTACTACTGCACCCATACCTGTAGAAACGTACAGCATTACCAATAACCCAAACACAGCCAATAATGCTTATTTTTTAAACTTTGCAGATCATACAGGCAATGCCAATGGCAGTATGCTGATAGTGAATGCAGATGCTGCCAGCAATGTGATGTATAAAGCCACTTTTTCAGCTTCTACCTGCTCCAGCCAGCAATATTCACTTTCTTTTTATGCAGCATTTGTGGGCAATTCAAGTTACCAGACTTTATGTGGCGGTTTTGGTGGCTTTGTATATCCTAAAATAAAAATGCGTATTCGTGATGGGGCTACCGGTTTAATTATTACCGAAGTATCTACTCCGAATATTACAAGCACCACCTGGCAACAATATGGCCTTAAATTTATTAGCCCTGCATCTTATTCAAGTATTATTATAGAACTGATAAATGATGCGCCAGGCGGCTGTGGCAATGATGTTGCCATAGATGATATACAATATGGTACCTGCGATGCATTGCCGATAGTAAATATCTCGGCTGTATCTGGCGGTTGCCTAGGCGGAATCTCTACATTTTCTGCCAGCCTCAACGATCCTTCTGCACTGCCGGGTACTAAAGATTACCAATGGCAGGTGAGTACCGATAATGTAACATGGGTAGATATTGTTGGAGCTACTTCTGCTACCTATGTTATCAACCCGGTAGGCCCATTAAATGTAAATAAATATTACAGGGTACTGGTAGCAGCCTCGGGCAATATTTTAAGCCCTACCTGTAGGTACACTTCTCCGGGGTATTATCTCACAGCCAAAACTCCCTCTACAGCGCCTACAGGAGCCAAGGCCAATAAAAATAATGTATGCCCCGGCAATACTATTACGCTTACCGTACAAGGCGGTACCCTGGGTACCAATGCTACCTGGAAATGGTACAGTGGTAGTTGTGGTGGCACTTATGTAGGTACAGGCGCTTCCATTACTGTAAACCCTACGGTAGCTACTACTTATTTTGTACGGGCCGAAGGTGATTGTAACAATACCACCTGCGCATCTGTTACCATTAATATATCATGCGATATTGATAAAGACAAAGACGGCATACCCGATTTTGTAGAAAGCAATATACCTGCTGCCCTGCAGGATGCTGATGGAGATGGTATCATCAATGCTTATGATACAGATTACCCTGGCTTTGTTGACAATAATGGAGATTTTATTAATGATAATTTTCAAGCTGATGGAGATTCTGACGGAGATGGCATCTTAAATTATATGGATCACGATTTTCTGTACAATGGGCTACCCTGGAAAGATGTAAACGGCGATGGTATCAATGATTATTTTGATAATGATTTAGATGGAATAATCAATATGCTTGACCTTGATAGCGATAATGATGGCATTCCCGATGTAGTAGAAGCAGGCGGTGTAGATGCAAATGGAGATGGTAAAATAGATAATTTTACTGATACCGATGGCGATGGCCTGTCTCAAAATGTAGATAAAAATAATAGTGGCGCTTTCAACTCTGGCATTGGCCTTGGCGCAGTAGATACCGATGGCGACGGCGTGCCAAATGAATTTGATTTAGACAGTGATAACGATGGCATACCTGATGTGATAGAAGTGGGCGCTGCAGATGTTAACCACGATGGTAAAGTAGATGGTTTTGTAGATGCCAATAATGATGGTATTGCCGATAATATAGTAGGAGTAAATGCCTTGCTTAAAACAGGAGCAGATATCAATAATGATGGTAAAGCAGACAGCTACCCTTATAAAAATATGGATGGAGATAAGCGTGCCAACCCTTACGACTTAGATAGCGATGGAGATGGTATAGTAGATGTAATAGAAGCAGGCTTTGCTGATGCCAATTATGATGGCTTTATAGATGGCCCCCGCAGCGCAGATGGATGGAATACTGCCAAGCACGGAGTAGCTCTAAACCTTATTAATACTGATGGAAATGGTAACCCTGATTATCTTGATATAGATTCGGACGACGATGGCATACCAGATAATATTGAAGGGCAAAGTACCAATGGATATAAATTGCCTACATACTCTGATGTAGATAATGACGGTATTGATGATGCCTATGACCTTGCACCATTTGCTAACAGCTTTGGCGGCTCCGGTATTTTTGTGTACGATTTTGATATGGATGGCATACCTGATTATAGAGACCTGGATACAGACTCTGATGGTGTACCTGACAGGGTAGAAGGAAATGATTTTAACCACAATGGTATTGGCGACGACCTTACTACTTTATTAAATACTGATGTTGATGGCGATGGACTTGATGACAGGTTTGACTCATTAAATACCGGGCCAAAAGGTACCTCTTACAATATGGGTGCCGGTGGTACTACCCTTGGCGACCCCGCCCCGGGTACAAGGGCGCCTGTACAAAAAACTTTGCCCATACAGCCCGATAGAGACTGGCGATATGCCGGCTACCTGCTGAATGTACAATTATTAAAATTTGAAGCTTATGCTCAAAGTAATGATAATGTGTACCTCACCTGGAAGCTGATTACAAGCCAGGCACTTAACAGGTTTGAAATAGAGAGAAGCACCGATAATAGAACATTTACTAAAGTGGCTACTCTTACCAAAGAGGTACCATTGCAGCAGGAACTTACTTTTTCACTGTATGATAATATCGCTTCGGTAACCAACGATATCATTTTTTACAGGCTTAAAATAATTGCAGCAAATAACCAGGTAAAATACAGCAATGTATTGCTCATACGAAAAGGAAATGCTGTAGCACAAAATACTGCTACATTGCAACCTAATCCTGCATCTGATTATGTATCTATTCATTTCTATTCATCCAGCGATTGCAATGCAATGGTTAGGCTGATAGATAACCTGGGCAAGACAGTTTTAATGCAGCAGCAAAGAGTAATAAATGGCACCAATAACCTGCAATTATCCGGGTTGTCAAAATACAGTAACGGAGCCTATACCATACAGGTGCAAATGAAGGATGATGTGATTACTCAAAAATTAATCATAAGTAACAGGTAGTTTTTCATGCATAGTAAACATGGGACCCCTTCTGAAAAGAGGGGGCTTTTTGTAGTAGCTTTGCAGCATGTACACTTTAAAAAAATCGCTGGGGCAACATTTTTTAAAAGACGACCAGGCTATTCAAAAAATTGTTGAAGCATTATCACAATTTACATTTAATAACCTGCTGGAAGTAGGCCCCGGCGCAGGCGCTCTTACTAAAGAGCTTATTAAAATACCTAATATTAATTTTAAAGCCGTAGAGTTAGATGATGAAAAAGTAAGCTACCTCTATAAAAAGTATGCAGGCCTGCAAAATAAAATCATTCATCAGGATTTCTTAGAGATTGATAAACCTTTTGAAGAGCCCTTTGCCATCATTGGTAATTTTCCTTACAATATATCTACTCAAATTCTTTTTAAAATTGTAGAGTGGAAAGATGATGTACCCTTCATCATTGGCATGTTTCAGAAAGAAGTAGCACAAAGAGCTGCCGCAAAGCCCGGCAGCAAAGTGTATGGTGTATTAAGCGCATTGGTACAGCCTTATTATCACATCGAATATTTATTTGATGTTCCTCCGGAAAGTTTTACTCCGCCGCCCAAAGTAATGAGTGGCGTAATCTGCCTTAAAAGAAAAACCGAAATGCTTACAGTAAAATCTGAAAGAGCTTATTGGGTATTGGTAAAAACTGCGTTTAATCAACGCCGTAAGACGCTTCGCAATGCTACCAAAAGCCTGTTTGCAGCCGATGTATTGCAAGATGAAGTCTTTAACCTTCGTGCCGAAAATCTTAGCATAGAAGAGTTTGCGGCACTTACTTTTAAAATGAAATAAGCATCATTGCCGCCTGATTGTATTTAATGCTTTGTTAACTGCTTTTTTAGCCTTTTATTTAATACACTAATCACTACAGGGATGAGAAAAAATGTAAACCTTGAAAGGTATGAAAAGAATATATTGTTGGGGATTGAGAAAACTGCAGAGGCTAAAAATACACATGCAATTAATACTGCCCTTGTAATGGAATGTTTTAATAAAATTTTATTTTCAGAAAAATTGGATAGGTGCCACTTTGCACTGCCCACATATTTATAAATTAAAATAAGCGATAGCGAAATAAAGAAAAGATTGAGGCAATAAACCATCCACACAAAATCTACATTACCATACCGGGAATTGAGGCCGCTGGTAAATGGTACCAACACTATCCAAAATAAAAAAAGCAGGTTGAGCCTAAGTAATTTGTTATTGTAATTGGTAACATGTCCAAATAATTTATGATGTGTGAGCCAAAACTGACCAATGACGGCAAAGCTTAAAATAAATCCAAAAAACTGTGGCAACATATTGTACAGCGCCAATTTAATGGCTGGGGTAAATTGGGAAGTGTTTTCAATTTCGGGCACTCGTATTTCAATTACCAAAAGGGTAATGGCAATGGCAAATACGGCATCACTAAATAAGATCAATCTTTCTAACTGAAATTGTTTGCGCTCCTCCTGCAGGCCATATTGGTGGTAATTTTGCTCTTTACTCATGCTAATGATTTATCTGTTAGGTAAAATACGAATTAATTTTTTTGCAAAAATACAGGGATTGTATTTAAATTCTTTTTCTGTATGGGCTGATATACTGAATGGGAGAGCCTTAATGGTTTGATAAATTAATGCCGGTAAAGATTGTATGCCTGTTGCCAAGCTAAACATACATTATTAGTACTGAATATGTAAATTTGCTGTGAAAAAATGCACTTCAGGCCGGTAGTTTTGCCGATTTTTATTCTTTAGTACAAGAGTGCGACGCCAATGAAGTTGAAAGTTGATCGAATGCCCGGCCCCAAATAAATATTATGAATTTTACTACAAAAAACAAAGTGAGGATTGTAACTGCTGCATCATTATTTGACGGGCACGATGCCGCCATTAATATTATGCGCCGCATTTTGCAAAGCAAAGGCGCCGAAATAATTCACCTGGGCCATAATAGAAGCGTGGCCGAAATTGTAGAGTGTGCCATTGAAGAAGATGTGCAGGGAATTGCAATTACAAGTTACCAGGGAGGGCATGTGGAGTTTTTTAAATACATGAAAGACCTGCTGGATGAAAATGGATGTGGCCATATAAAAATATTTGGCGGCGGCGGTGGCACCATTTTGCCCGGCGAAATAGAAGAGTTGCATCAATACGGTATTGCCAGAATTTACAGCCCTGATGATGGACGTACTATGGGGCTTGAAGGAATGATTGAAGATGTGGTAAGGCAGTGCGATTTTACGCTGAACGGCTCGGGCAATTATGAGCCCCCAATGCCTCTGGGAGAGCAGATAGATACCCGCCCGGTAGCCAGAAAAATTACCAATGCAGAGAATGGCAATAAAACTAACGATGTAGAACAAACGAAGAATATCACCACACCCGTATTGGGTATTACTGGCACAGGGGGCGCCGGTAAATCGTCTGTAACAGATGAGCTGGTACGCCGCTTTTTAAATGAGTACACGGACAAAACCATTGCCGTAATTTCTGTGGACCCAAGTAAGAAAAAAACCGGCGGAGCCTTGCTGGGCGATCGTATTCGGATGAACTCCATATCGTCGCCACGGGCATATATGCGTAGCCTTGCTACAAGAGAAAGCGATGTTACGCTTAGTCAATATGTACAGGATGCAATTGATATTTGCAAATTGGCCGGGTATGATTTTATTATTTTAGAAAGCGCCGGTGTGGGCCAGAGTGATGCTTCCATATTAGATTATTGCAATATCAGCATGTATGTGATGACGCCAGAGTATGGCGCTCCATCGCAATTAGAAAAAATAAATATGCTGGACTATGCAGATGTGATATGCCTGAACAAATTTGACAAGGCCGGAGCCTTAGATGCCTTGCACGATATTAGAAAGCAATACAAACGCAACCATGCATTGTGGAGCGCTAAAGATGATGAACTGCCTGTAATAGGCACTATTGCTGCACAGTTTAACGACCCCGGCGTGAACGAATTGTTTGAAAGGCTGATGGAAAAAGTAGCAGAAAAAACCGGCGCCAGGTTTGGTGGAAATATACAACATCATGCCCATACAAAAGATACCAGCAACCAATCTACTATTATACCTCCTAAAAGGGTAAGGTACCTAGCTGAAATAGCCGAAACCATTGAGGAATATGATAAATGGGTAAATGCCCAATGCCGGATTGCTTCTGAAATATACAAGCTGAAAGGCTCAGCACAAATGATAAACAATGATGCCCTTATAAAAGCAATAGAGCAAAGAGAAGAGCTTTTAGAAACGACGAATAAAAAATTGCTTAGTCAATGGTCGTCTATGCAAGACCGTTACTCAAAGCCTTTTTACGAATTTAAGGTAAGGGATAAAATTATAAAGCAACCCCTTACATACAAAAGTTTATCGGGCAGCATAATATCAAAAGTGTATTTGCCAAAGTATAGCGATTGGGGCGATATTTTAAAATGGCAATTGCAGGAGAATGTACCCGGTGAGTTTCCCTTTACGGCAGGAGTGTTTCCATTAAAAAGAGAAGGGGAAGACCCCACCCGCATGTTTGCCGGCGAAGGCGGCCCCGAAAGAACCAACCGGAGGTTTCATTATGTAAGCCTTGGCCAGCCTGCCAAGCGCCTTAGCACGGCCTTTGATAGCGTAACCCTGTATGGCGAAGACCCGGCTTACCGCCCCGATATTTACGGCAAAGTGGGCAATAGCGGGGTAAGTATTGCTACGGTGGATGATGCCAAAAAACTTTACAGCGGCTTTGATTTATGCGATGCAAAAACATCTGTAAGCATGACGATAAATGGCCCTGCACCCATGCTGCTGGCTTTTTTTATGAATGCAGCCATTGATCAGCAATGCGAAAAATACATCATAGAAAATAATTTAAGAGAAGAAGTCAATAAAAAAATAGAATCACTTTTTAATATAGAGGAGTTGCCAAAATATTATGGAGTAGATGGCCGGCCGGTATCTCCGGCCCTTGGCAATTTTGCTGGGGCGCTGCCCGAAGGCAATGATGGATTGGGTTTGCGCCTGCTTGGCCTGAGTGGTAAAGATGTATTGCCTGCGGATGTATATGAACAAATAAAGGCTAAAGCATTATCAACAGTAAGGGGAACAGTGCAGGCCGATATATTAAAAGAAGATCAGGCACAAAATACCTGTATTTTTTCTACAGAGTTTGCCTTAAAATTAATGGGCGATGTGCAGGAGTATTTTATAAAACATAAAGTACAAAATTTTTACAGTGTAAGCATAAGTGGATATCATATAGCCGAAGCAGGGGCCAACCCGGTTACACAGCTTGCATTTACATTGGCCAATGGATTTACTTATGTAGAGTATTACCTGAGCCGCGGTATGAATATTGATGATTTTGCACCCAATCTTTCTTTCTTTTTCAGCAATGGTATGGACCCTGAGTATAGCGTAATTGGCCGTGTGGCAAGAAGAATATGGGCAAAGGCAATGAAAAATAAATACAAAGCAAATGAACGAAGCCAAAAATTAAAATATCATATACAAACAAGCGGCCGTAGCCTGCATGCACAGGAAATTGATTTTAATGATATCAGAACTACCCTGCAGGCATTGTATGCAATCTATGATAATTGTAATTCGCTCCACACAAATGCTTACGATGAAGCTATCACCACGCCTACAGAAGAAAGCGTACGAAGGGCAATGGCCATACAATTAATTATCAACCGGGAATTAGGTACAGCTAAAAATGAAAACCCCAACCAGGGTTCTTTTCTCATCGAAGAATTAACAGACCTTGTAGAGCAGGCAGTAATGGCAGAGTTTAACCGCCTTACCGAAAGAGGTGGAGTATTGGGAGCAATGGAAAGAATGTACCAGCGAAATAAAATACAGGAAGAAAGCCTTTATTACGAAACATTGAAACACAGTGGCGAATACCCCATTGTAGGCGTAAATACTTTTCTTAGTAAAAAAGGCTCGCCCACCATTTTGCCAACAGAAGTGATCCGGTCAACCAAAGAAGAAAAAGAATTGCAAATAAAAACCCTGGAAGCCTTTAAACAAAGGCACAAAGATACAAGCGTCGCCATGCTAAAACGTTTGCAGCAGGTAGCCATTAATAATGAAAATCTTTTTGAAGAATTGATGGAAACAGTGAAGTATTGCAGCCTCGGAGATATTACCAATGCCCTGTATAGTGTAGGCGGGCAATACAGAAGAAATATGTAGGCTTACAAAAGCTCTTCGCAGTAATAACCTGCTTTCCAAAGCAGTGTTTCTACTTCGTTGCCCATCAATTTATTACTTTCAATGCGAAGTATATTGTCGCAATCATTCAGATCTACATTCCATCTAAGGATGTGAGGGTGCAAATCTAATGTGTACTCAATATCGCTGATGCGTTTTGAGTCGGTTAGGTTTGTTTTGAATACCAGTACTTCCATTTTATTTTTTTTAGGTGCAATAAAAACCGGCATTTCAACTCTGCCGGTTTTTATTTAATTATTCATTTGAAGATGCAGCAGGAGTATGCCCTTGCATTCCCCATCTGCCTCCACAGCGCATACGCCATTCATCTTTAAATTTTTCTCTTTCTTCAGGCGTCATGTTTCGCATTTTTTCTTCTATTTTATTTTTCCAGTGCCTGCCGGGGCCTCCACCACACCTGCCCCTAAAGCCACCAAACAATATTTTGCTTAATACCAAAATACCCATTGCCTGTAAGTAAGTAATTGTTTTTACTCCTATCACTACCGGCAATATTGCATTCCATAAGCCCATTACTATAGCAGTAAAAACTAGTATGGCTATTGCAAATAATGCTATGAACATTATTATTTTTTTGAATCTATATCTTTTCATTGTAATCTTTATTTAGGATGTTAATTAATTAACATCATGTTTTTTAAAAAATTGTTTTTACTCTTTATTTTACAAATTAGTTGTTTCATCTTTTTTGTTTAAATGCCAGTTGGCTTGTTTTAATAATTAATGATTTCTTCCCGTAGGGTAGCAAGTCTGCTTCTTAAATGTAGTACAGCATACCGCTTTCGGCTGATGAGTGTGGCAATCGGTACCTTTGTTTGTTCGGAAATGTCTTTAAAAGAAAGCCCTTCTATTTCATTTTGTATAAACACCATTCTTTGTTCTTCGGGCACTTCATCAAGGGCATGTTGCAACTCTTCCCAAAATAAATTGCGTAAGTATTCAGTTTCCGGGGTACCATCTGCAGACAATACCATTTCTTTCCAGTCGGGCATATCATCTTCTAAAGAGCCTGGGGTAAAAATATCTTCGGCAAGGGGCAGCTTTTTTTTACGGTAACTATCCGTTATTTTATTTTTTGCTACCCGGTATAGCCATCCGCTTGCCTGTTCTATGGGCTCTGTACTGCCTGCAAACTGGTAAAATACATCCTGCAAAATATCTTCAGCATCTGCCTCATTGGTTACACGCTGCCTTATAAAGCTTAACAGGCGCCTGCTAATGCTTTTTATGGTAGCCGTAAGGTTGTTGTTTTTCTCTATGGCCATAGCTGTTGGTATCGTAAGTACATCTTTCATTTATATTTAGGCAGACGATTTACGAAGAAGAATATTTTAAAATGCAATTTATTTTTTTAAACCCGTAAAAATTAAAGTTGGTACATCACCCTATTGGAGCACCTCATCCGTCATTGGGCATTGACGAAATACAAATACAAATGACCCAGACTTTTCCACAGAGAGTTCAAATTTTTGATAAGGTTTTTAGCATTTTTTAGCGATATTGCAAGCTAAAGGACACAGCATAACAATGGTTAAGTATTCGACTGTAAAAAAGAAATTGAAAATCGAAGTTGACAGAGCGACAGACAACGGTTTGGCTCATCTTACCCATTATTTTCAAAATCATGTTAACGGTGTTTCTCAACATTATAGAAAACCTGCGACCGATTACCTATCCTTGCTTTCAGACGAGTTAAGTTTGGTTGAAGAGCCGCAAATGCAAATGCTGCTCCCAATGAAATTTGATGTTCCCTTCCCTCCACCAGTTGACTATGATTTTACATTCATAGATTTATTTGCTGGAATTGGCGGCTTTAGGATTCCCATGCAGGAAAATAAAGGGAAATGCGTTTTTACTTCTGAATTCAATTTTCATGCACAAAGGAGTTATGAATTAAACTTTGGTGAAGTTCCCTTTGGCGACATTACAAAACTTGATTTGAATATAGTTCCCAAACATGATGTTTTAACAGCAGGATTTCCTTGTCAGCCTTTCAGTATTTCAGGAAAAATGAAAGGCTTTGAAGACACAAGAGGGACTTTAATCTATAATGTGTTCCAAATTATTGAAAAGCGTCAACCAAAAGTTGTTTTCTTAGAAAATGTGAAGCACTTAATTCATCATGACGGAGGCAAAACATTAAAGACTATTCTCAAAGACCTTGAAGATTTGGGCTACAAAGTATCGTGGAAGTTATTAAACGCTTCTAATTTTGGTGTGGCACAAAACAGAGAAAGAATTATTATTATTGGACATAAGAGTAAAAAATTTGACTTTACAAAACTTAATACAAAAGCCAAACCCGTTTTAAAAAACATTTTGGAAACAGATGGTGATTTTGAATTTTTGAATGAGCCATATACAATACTTGATGACTATAAAGTTCAGGAAAGTGGATTAATATTTATTGGCTATCGCAATAAATCAATTAGAAAAGCAGGTGTAAGACCTGGAACAGAACATTTATCAAGAGTTCATAAGCAGCCCAATCGCATTTATTCAACGGACGGCTTGCATCCTGCAATTCCTTCCCAAGAAAGTTCAGGAAGATTTTGGATTTACCATGAGGGCAAGGTTCGCAAATTAACAATCAATGAGTGCTACAGAATAATGGGCTTCCCTGATAAATTTAAAAAAATAAATAACACAGGAGAATTGTATAGACAAATTGGAAACAGTGTTTGTGTTCCGATGATTAAAGAGATTACAAAACAAATCAAAGAACAATTACTATAAATGAAAGAACAAACTCCGACAGATTTTTTAACCGAGCTGTACAACAATGCCATGTCGGTTGTGGGTTCAAAAGAAATAATCACCTCTGGTTTATCTCAAAACGAAAAAGAGTTACTTGACATCGTACTAACTTATTCAGAGCAAGCAAAAGCAGTTTTGACTGTTATAATAACAAGCATTTCCTATAAAGCACTAAATCCTCAACAAGATATTAGAAACCATCAGGCAAGTATTGCTGGAGGTTATTCAGGAAGGACTTTTGACAGTAAAAATATTACGCCATTTATGAAGAAATATAAATTCCCTTCAATGGCAGAAAGTGGATGGCTGACAAGGGCATTGGAACAAAAAGTTCCTTACGACAAAAATTATTCGGGAGCAATAACACCAAAAGAGTTAAAGCCAGTATTTCTTGACATAATTGACAATATTGAGAATGGTGCTGACTGCACAGCTTATCTGAGCTACTTGTTGCAAGGGTTAATAATTAAACGAAATAAACAAAGTATTGATTTAGCAAAGCCAACAACTCTTGCTATTAATTCCATATTACACCTGCTTGACCAACATTTTAATGGCTCATATAAAGCAGAAGGGGCATCCAGACTTCCAGTATTGGCAATATATGCTGCTTACCAATGCTTGATTAACGAAGCCAAAAGGTTTGAGAATAAGGAATTGCTGGCAATCGAAAGCCATACATCTTCTGACAAAAGCAGCGGCAGAATTGGCGATATTGACATTCTTGATGAAAAGCAAAGAGCATTTGAAGCTGTAGAAGTGAAACATGGCATTTCTATCACTTTGCAACTTGTGCAGGACGCATATACAAAATTTCAAACTACGCCAGTTGACCGTTACTATATTCTCTCCACCGCATATCCTGACAAAGAGGAATATACAAAAATTGAAACCGAAATTCAACGCATAAAAAATGTTCATGGCTGCCAACTTATTGTAAATGGCATCATGCCGACACTAAAATACTATTTACGTCTTTTGACAAACACTTTTGAGTTCATAGACAAATATGTAAACCTTTTAGAAACCGACCAAGCTCTAAAATTTGAGCACAAGGAAAGATGGAACAAGCTCATTAGCGAAATGAAATAGCTATAAGAGGACAGACAGAAGGGCGAATGCATAAAGGTATTGCCAAAATGCAAACTGTAGGAAGCCGTGTTCCAACTTTTGTAATTCTGCTGGGCAGCATATCCATCTTGACGTTAGTAATTTAGCTTTAGAATATATCATCAATTTTCTTTTTACAGTAGCAGTTAGCCGGTGCGGATGTAATTTTTTTTTCTGTACTTCTGCAATACCTGTACCGTTGGTACATCAAATAAAATAGGGCCTACAGCAAAAAATTACCTAAATGGAGTATTGGCAGATATTAAATACCGGTATATATTTGTATCGGTTTTTCATAGGATATTGGATTTTAAAACGGGGCTGAATTTCTATTCCGGCCCTTTTTTTATTCTTGCTCTTAAATGTAAATGCTACGCTTTTTATCATTCAATATTTTTTCCCTCTTACTTTATCAAAATAAAAAGGCTGCTTCAAAACCTCTCCTAATAGTAACAATGAAAATAACATTGCTAAGGAAAAAGCCTGTGTACCTTGCCGAGAGAAATTTATTTCGGATTATAAGCCTCCCTGCATTTAGTACAACATGCTTTATGGTTTTGAAACAGCCTTTTAGTGTTTATGCTGGTTTAAAAACTTATGGCTACACCTGCTTTAAAGCCACGGTTGTATGCGCTTAATGATTTATTGGCATCTATCTTAGATAATCCATAGTCATACGAAGCGGAAATATTTATTTGCTTTGTGATATTATATCCAATACCGGCTGTAACAGAGGCGTCCCATTTATTAAATTGACTGGTAGCGTCTACATAGCTGTTTACAAAATTAATTCCTAAAGCGCCGGCAGTAGTATGCAGCTTTGAATTAAGTAAGTAAGAAAACTGTGGACCGGCAAAAAGTTGAAGCCCATCCAGGCTTACCTTTAATAGCAAGGGCATATCAAGGTATTGCGATTGAAGCTGGGCTTTAGCATTAGCGCCTAAAAAACTCAGGCCTTTAATATTTAGTTCACCATCCATTTCATATCCTTTTTGGGTATAGTAAATACCAGGCTCCACCTGTATATTTTTACTTACGGGTATGTTTGCATACGCCCCGGCAAAATATCCTGTGCGGTTTTTTGTAGTAACCATGCCCTTAGTATAATCAAGTAAATTACTAAGGCTGGAAGATGCATCTCCCTTAATGCCCGATGAAGACAAGCCTGCTTTTATTCCAAAGCCAACATTGGTTTGCGCATACGCAAAGGCTGCTGCAAATGATAAAATAATAAGTGTAAAAAATTTTTTCATGATAAGTGGCGAACGGGGTTTACAGCCGCTCTGTGGTTGAGAAAGAAAAAACAGGCGCAGGATTAATGAGCAGCTTATAAGTTTTTGTTAAAGCATTTGAGAGGAAAGAATGAGTAGAAATAGGATTAGCCTATAAAGACGGCATTTTAATTTATTGCAAAAGAAAAAATTAACTAAAGCCTTCATTTTTTTTGAAATGATAAGGGCAGAAATACCAGCTTGCTCTTGAAAACGCCTGAATTACAAACGCATGATCAATGCTTAAAACGAAAGTTACTACATGGCAATGGTGATAGTAAAGAATTGCTAAACGATAATTATAGACTTATGCTTGGCAACTTTTTTCCGGATAGAAATGCAAAATAACAGATGTTTATCCATACAATTCCTGGTGAATAGATTTTCTGTCGTAGCCTAAATTTTGAATACGTTGTTTAGCTTCATCAATCATATTTTTCCAGCCACAAAGATAAAAATCTGCAGGCCTCATTTTCGGTTGCCCATCTACGTTAGTAGCATTGGCTTTGCAAATATCTTCATAAATAGAATGTACATAACCCGTATTGCCTTCCCATTGTTCACGGCTAAGGGTAGGCAGGTAATGAATATTGGGCATACTGTCGCTTAGCGCTTTAAGTTCATCATAATACAACAAATCTGTTTTGGTACGGCAGCCAAACAGCAGGTAAATATTTTGATGCGGCACATTATTATTTTTTATAAAATGCAGCATACTGCGAAATGGTGCAATGCCTGTGCCGGTGCAGATAAGAAATAAATCTTTCTCCAAAGGATCAGGCATGGTAAATACCCCTACGGGGCCTCTTAAAGTTATTTCTGAGCCTACATTTATTTCATTAAAAAGATAATGAGTGCCGGCACCTCCATCAAGCAATACAATACAAAGCTCAAATACATTGGTACCATCAGGGCAACTGGCAATAGAGTAACTGCGCCAGCGTTTATTTGGCTTTTCGTGTATGGGCAGGTCAAGAGTTACAAATTGCCCGGGTTTAAAATCAAATACCTCCAACTCAGGTATTTGAATAAAAAAACGCCGTGTAGCTGGGGCCTGTTGTTCTATTTTAATCAGCTTGCCTGTACGCCAAGGTTCTAATGCCATAAGAGTTAATTTAAAGTAAAATACGAAAAAAGTACAAACCTGTTTAAAAAATCACATTAAAAGCCTATTTAAATTTCATCCAAATAAAATACAGAATAGATGGCTTCATCGTTTCTCCTCGCAATAGCGGGGTGTTACTGCCAGGTACGAAGCAGCTTTTTTAGATGTATAATTAAAAATATTAATTTTTACACAAGCTCTAATACAGTTATGCAAATGACATTCTATTTTAATAGCGTAATTTAATTTTAGGCGCCTTCATCTTTTTTAATTAGCCAGTATTTCCATAGTAATTTTACGGGAATGCTTAAATAGTTTAAAACTTTTATTTGACTGGAACCCTTTTTTACATTGAATGGTTACCTAAACTGGTAAAATAAAACTACTCGATTTTACCCCCCCCTTTTTTTGATCTATAAAATATTTCCCATTAGGTTTGTATTACCGCAATATGAAACAATCTACCCGACTTTTTAAAATACCATTATGTAGTTCAAAATAAAAAAAAATCTTTTAATTATTGCAATAATTTTAATTTCTATTCCTTCGTTTGGCCAGGGCTTAGTAAAGGAAATAGTTCTTAAAAAAAAGGCTTGGAGTTGCATTGAAAAAACTGCAAACCCAATAAGCTTTTTACCTGCTAAAGCGTATCCTGATAGTAATATTATTACCATCAGCAATGATACAATGGGGATATACAGAATAAGAAAAATTACCTTACAAAATGATGAGAAGCATAAAACTAGCATTAACCTGTTAAATGGGATTTCTACAAATAATAAAATTATTGTAATTGCTGATGCTAATAATAACAACAATTTTTCTGATGATAAGGTATATTATTTCAATTATGACAATAGTATTAAAACTGCCTGCGACCTTTATAATAGTGCTCCAATCATTAACATACCAAATGTTACTATATATGATGATTTAAAGAAAGAGCATAGTTTTAGTTTGCAAGTAAAAATATCCCCATCTATAGAAAGAAATGACGGATCGTTAAGAAGTATGAGAGAGCTTACTAATATAGATAATCTTGATTTTGATTTTTATCCGATTAATTACTATGGCGAATCCATTATTATTGATAAGGTAAACTATGAAGTAGCGGTTTTGCCCCACCCTTTAGCGTTTGAATATTACAATTTAAAGGCTCCCGGAATTCTCAATTTTAATACAATAGCATTTTATGAAAAGAAAAATAAAAATTTAATTGATTCTCAGATTTTTTTGTATAACCTAAATGCTGCAATTGAATACAAAAAGCAATTTAAAGTGGGCAATCAATTTATTTCGGTTAAAGATTATTCTTATAAAGACAATAAAATTACACTTTATATTACTAAAGCGGATGAACTTGATTCATTAAATATGATTAAAGAATTGATAAAAAGGAATAGTTTAAACAAGGCTATGTTTGAAAATAAAGACTATATTTTATTAGAATTTAGTGGAAGTTGGTGCGTTCCATGTAAAGAAGTTCTTCCATTAGTAAAAGACGCTTTTTCAAAGTATAAATCAAAAGTAGCATTTATTACAATTGATGTAGAAAGAAATAAAAAAGGGATGGATAATTTTATAAATGAGAGTAAATTAGAATGGCCAATTATTACAGAATTTTTAGATTGCAAATCTAAGGAAGAATGCCTTAGTAATAAACTAAGTGTACATTCTTATCCTTCGTTTATCTTGATAAATAAATATGGCAAAATTATTAAACAAGGTGTAGGCGAAGGTACTTTACTTGAAATTGAAAGTATTTTTAAAAATGATTAAGTGAAATCCTTTCCCTTCCTCCTTCAGCGTAACCAAATGGATTGCGGCCCTACCTGCCTTTACATGGTAAGCAAATACTATGGCCGTAATTTTGGTATAGAAAAATTAAGAGAACTTTCAGAAATTGATAAAGAAAGTGTAAGCCTTTTGGGTACTTTTAAAACGTACGGGGGAGCGTACACTTTTTTATTTAAATATTATTTTTAAGTTGTAATTTTCAATCAATGAGGTACATAGCTTTTATAATAAAAATATTCTTCTCGACTATTTTTTTATGGGCTAATTTCGTTCAGGGTCAAAGAATACTTCCTTAAAAAAAATATTTCTTCAAAGTATAATGATGAAATCTTTCTAAACCCAATAAATGAGGGTAAAATTAGTAATTATGGCAAGCAGGCAAGGCTTATAGGATATTTAGAGTTTAATGCAATGGGCAATAATGTATTCAGGATAAATGGAAGCAATTGCTATGCGGACTCTTGTTCCTGTGGAGATTATGCAGCAATCCCACAAGGATGTTACGTACAATTAGAAAGTTCATACTTACAAAACCAACCTTAAAATTAATGACTGTTTTTTTTTATATTAGAATAGGCATTTTTTACAACAAAACACATTATGAAAAAAAATTTGCTATCGCTCGCCTTTTTTTTTACTCAAACTATTTTAGTTGCACAAATACCTTCGGCGCCAATAAATTCCAAACAAATACAAACCGAATATATTTTATCTAAAATGAAAAATTTTGATGAAAAGATTGGAAAACCTTTTGGAGGGTTTGAGGGAAAAAATATTTCTGGGAATGTGATTTCTAATAAAAATTTGACAGGCAAAGTAGTCTTTGTAAACTTTTGGTTTAATAGTTGTGCCCCTTGCCATGATGAATTTGATAACCTAAATCGTCTTTATGAACATTATAAATCTGATACTTCATTCAAATTCATAAGTTTCACTTTTGATAATCCTCAAGAAACTATTGAGAATAAAAAAAAATATAATTTGTTATTTGACATAATTTTTATTTCAAATGAATTGTGCCATAAATTAATAGGTTTAAATCATGGTTTTCCTACAAATTTTATTTTGGATAAAAATGGAAAGATTGCTTATGGCACTGGCGGTATTTATGATACTAACACTTTGTCTGAAATAATTATTCCGAAAATAGACTCTTTACTCATAAAATCTAAAAAGCAAATCAATTAACCATGCAGTTTGCAACTGCTGCATTAAAAAATTTAAATTTTAAAAAAATGAAACATTTAACAAGAGATGAAATGAAAAAAGTAATGGGTGGGGATGCGTCAACAGGTTGCAAATGTGGAGGAGCTACCGGAACAGTATATCATTGTACTGGCTCTTATGCAAATTGCACTAACCCAACAGCAGGCGGATGTAATGGTGCTCATGGGTGTTTAGAATACTGTGGTGTAAGTCAAAACAGTGGAGCAAATTGCTGGCTTTCAAATTTAGCTTAATCATTTATAAAAAAGGGCTATGTTTTACATAGCCCTTTACTAAACTTTATGAAAAAAATATTTTTATTATTCCTAACAATTTTTAGCTTCCTATATCAGCAAGCACAGGAAAATATTTATTCGTTGGCTATTAAAAGATTAGAAAAAGAAACAATCAATCACCTTGTGCTAAGAAAATTTCAGCCTGTTACAAATACGTATAGCCGTTTAAATTATAAAAAGTTAAGAAAAGGCTCTACATTATTTTTCACTTTTATTTTAGACGATTCAGGATTTATTAATTTGTTTGACAGTACAATAAACATCAGTATAGGCCCAGATATTTTTGTGGGGAGCTCAAAAACAATAGAAGTTAATTATTATAATGATGAAAAGGGGGTGGTTCATATAAAGGATCAATCTTTATTTCCGGGAGATAATATGGTAATGGATAAAATGTATAAATATATAAATGGGTTAAATACAATTTATAATCAAAATATGAATCCTAAAGATAAGGGAGATAGCGTTTTACATCTAATGGACATTTATTTTAGAGATTTTGTTTATAGCCATATCCCCCAATTGGATTCTATGTTTCCAATGTCAAAAACATTTCGGGTTAATTGCCTATACCCTGAAATAGAAGCTGAAAAAACCTTTTACAAAATTGATTTTTTGAAGAGAAGTAACCTAAATATTAATAAAGCCATTTGGGATAGCAACTACTTTTTAACGCCTTCTTATAAGTTTTGGAAAGCAGAAAGTGTGTCCTATAATATATTCCCTGAGTTTTTATATTATTATTTTGATGGAAATAAATCTTCATCTTTTTTTGAATACATTTCAAAAGTGTCTGCTTTTTACAGTAAGAATGAAATATTAAAAAACATTTCCATTGTAAAGGCCGCAGAAAGCTATAAGGAACATTGGAAAGGAACGCTTTCGCCAATTGAAAGAATGCAAATAGACAGTATTTTAGAAATAAATTATTCTAATGTTGGCATACAAGTGAATAAAGAAAATATTAACGAAATTAAATCAATAAAAATTCAATCGTATTTTGATTCTACAATTAACCTGCAAGAAATTTTGGTTGCAGATACTTTTCCAAAATATATTGATACATGGGCAAGCTGGTGCAGCCCATGTGTAAAAGAAATGCCTTATACTCTTAATTTAAAAAAGCAGTATATAAATAAAATTTCTTTTATATACATATCAATTGATGAAGATGTAAAAAAATGGAAAATACGATGCCAGAGTTTAGGCTTGCCACTACAAAATTGCTTTCGCCTTGCTGACGATAGTGTAAGCAGGAAGCTTTATGAGCATTTTTTTGAAAGCAAAGCTTTACCAGTTTATAAAATCTTTATTTTGAGACCTGAAAATGCTTTAATCAATACCTACTTTCCAAGCGACTCAAGGATTTATAGTCAATTTAAAGAATTATAGATTGATACTAAAATTTAATGCTTAATACTGCACTTCCCCTTTTTTCAACATTAAAAATGTGTTGCTGCCCTGTTTTGTTACATTTAAATTACCCTATGCATTTTACACCTTCTCGTTTAAAAAAATTAATAAAGCAATAAAATGTATTGTTACTTAAAAACTTTCCTCCTCTAATTTTTTTCCGGGTTTCTAAATTTTTCATTTCATCTATTTGCTTCCTATCTTTGCAGCCTGCATGAACCTGGATGTGTTGTTGAGTTATTACAAAAATGATTCCCGCTGTTTTCAAATTGCGGACAGGATTACTTTGTCTCAACCACAGCGTTTGCATCTTCAGCGTTTGTATGGCAGCGCTTCACAATTTTTGCTGGCAGCAGTTTATAGCCAGCCTGCTACTGCTCAGCTAAATCACCTGGTAATTGTAAGAGATGCAGAAGAAGCCGCTTATTTTCAAAATACGCTGGAGAGTATTACCAATGCTTTAGATTTATTTTATTTCCCATCTTCTTTTAAGAATAAAAAAAATTACCAAATATTAAATAGTAGCCATGTAATGCTTCGTACAGAAGCACTCACAAAATTTGCCACCGGAGGCCATAAAAAAATATTGGTAACCTATCCCGAAGCCTTGTTTGAAAAAGTGGTTTTATCTAAATCACTTTCTGAAAATATCATCAACATTAAACAGGCCGAGACCCTCGACGTAAATGGTATGCTTGAAAAATTTGTACAGCATGGCTTTGTGCGTACAGATTTTGTATATGAGCCGGGGCAGTTTGCAGTTCGTGGTGGAATTCTTGATATCTATTCTTTTGGAAATGAAAAACCTTATCGTATAGAGCTATTTGGCAATGATGTGGATAGTATCCGCATTTTTGACCCCGAGTCGCAATTGAGTGAAAGAAAATTATTGCAGGTAAATATTATTCCAAATGTAGAAACTCAATTTGAGACTGGTGAAAAAGTTTCCCTCTTAGATTTTTTACCCGACAATACAGTGGTTTGGACCGAAGATTGGAAATTTATAAAAGAAAAAATTGAACTGGAGCAGGAAAATTTGTCTTTGTTTTTAGAGCTTTACAGCGCTACCTCTGCCAGGCCTTCTGCTTTAGACGAAACCGGCGATATTAATTTTAAAGAAACCATTAGTGAAAATGATTTTGAAAAAGCAGATGTTATTGAAAAACAAATCTTGCAGAGACATATCATCGAAATAGGCGACAAGCCTTACTTTACAAAAAATAAAGAAGATGTTATACACTTTACATGCAAAGAGCAGCCTGCATTTAACCGGCAATTTCCTTTGCTTATTAAAAACCTGCAAGACTACGAAAGTAAACAATACAACATTTTTATTTTTGCCGAAAACCCCAAGCAGTTAGAGCGGCTTCATAGTATTTTTACAGATCAAAATGCAGCCATACAACTTACGCCCATACCGGTTTCAATTCATCAGGGGTTTATTGATGATGACCTTAAACTTGTTTGCTATACCGACCATCAAATTTTTCAACGATATCATAAGTATAAAGTAAAACAGGCTTTTAGTAAAAACAAAGCGCTTACTTTAAAAACTTTAAGAGAGCTGCAGCCCGGCGATTATGTGAGCCATATAGATCATGGAGTTGGCGTGTACAGCGGATTGCAAAAGATAGAGGCCAATGGGCGAATACAGGAGGCCGTTAGAATACAATATAAAGATGGCGATTTGCTGTATGTAAATATTTCGTCGCTACACAAAATAAGTAAGTATAGCGGTAAGGAAGGAAGCATTCCCAAAATGAATAAGCTTGGCAGCGATGTATGGGCTAAGCTTAAAGAGAAAACAAAAAAACAGGTAAAAGATATTGCCACAGACCTTATAAAATTATATGCCAGTAGAAAAAGCCTGCAGGGCTTTGCGCATAGCCCCGATACTTACCTGCAAACTGAGTTGGAAGCAAGTTTTATTTATGAAGATACCCCCGACCAGGCCAAAGCAAGCGAAGATGTAAAAAAAGACATGGAGAAAGATTCGCCCATGGACAGGCTGGTATGTGGCGATGTGGGATTTGGTAAAACTGAAGTAGCTATCAGGGCAGCATTCAAATCATGTGCGGATGGTAAACAGGCGGCTGTGTTGGTTCCCACCACCATCCTTGCTTACCAGCATTATAAAACATTTGGCGACAGGCTCAAAGATTTTCCGGTAACGGTAGATTTTATTAACCGGTTTAAAACTGCAAAACAAAAAAAAGAAACGTATAAAAAATTAGAAGAAGGCAAAATAGATATCATTATTGGTACGCATGCCCTGCTGGGTAAAGAGGTAAAGTTTAAAGACCTGGGTGTAATGATTATTGATGAGGAACAAAAATTTGGTGTAGCAGCAAAAGAAAAATTAAAACAACTACGTACTACCGTAGATTCATTAACACTAACGGCAACGCCTATACCCCGTACACTTCAATTTAGCCTGATGGGCGCAAGAGATTTAAGCATCATCAATACAGCGCCTCCCAATCGCCAACCTATTCAAACAGAAGTAATGGTATTTAATGAAGATGCCATAAGAGATATTATTTATTATGAAGTAGAAAGGGGAGGCCAGGTTTTTTTTATACACAACAGGGTAAAAGGGCTTGCCGAAATGAAGACCCTCATACAGGGCCTTTGCCCTGATATAAGCATTGCTTTTGCCCATGGCCAAATGGATGGAGACGACCTGGAAGATACCATCCTCGATTTTATGGATAAGAAATACGATGTGCTGGTATGTACCAATATTGTAGAGAGTGGAGTAGATATCCCAAATGTAAATACCATTATTGTAAACAATGCCCATCAATTTGGCCTGAGCGATTTGCATCAGTTGAGAGGTAGGGTAGGGCGTAGCAATAAAAAAGCATTTTGCTATTTATTGGCGCCGCCCATGAGTACCCTGCCCCCCGATAGCCGAAAGCGTTTATCTACATTAGAGCAATACAGTGAGCTTGGAAGCGGTTTTCAAATTGCTATGCGTGACCTTGATATACGGGGTGCCGGAAATTTGCTGGGGGGGGAGCAGAGTGGTTTTATTGCAGAAATAGGATTTGAAATGTATCAAAAAATTTTGGACGAAGCCATACATGAATTAAAGAGAAGTGAATTTAAAGACTTGTTTAAAGAAGAAATAAGCAAACAGGATGATTTTGTAAAAGACTGTACCATTGATTCCGATCTCGAAATATTAATACCCGATAGTTATGTGGAAAGTATTACCGAAAGGCTTAGTTTGTACAGCCGTTTAGATAATTGTAATACAGAAGATGATTTACAACATTTTCACAAAGAGCTTACAGACCGCTTTGGTCCTGTGCCTTCTGAAGCAGAAGATTTATTTACCACAGTACGTACCCGTAAAATTGCAGTAGAGCTTGGCTTTGAAAAACTTTTTTTAAAAAACAATGTGCTCAAATGTTTTTTTGTTGGAAATCCTGATTCGCCCTATTTTCAAAGCAAAACTTTTAATGGCATTTTACAATTTTTGCAAACCGGTACCAATAAAGGTAAATTGAAACAAGTGGGTAAAAACGGAATTTTGGTAGTAGAAGATATTAAGAACATGCAAGAGCTGTTTCGGTTTCTTTCAAAAATGCAGGCATCCGTAAATACCGAAAAATAAAAAAGCCGTTCAGTATATTGAACGGCCATGTTGAATTTCTTTTGCTATTACCAACCTTTTTTAGCAACACCATCTTTAACAGCCTGCAACGCTTTAGCTTCGGCCAGCATAGTGGTCATTTTATTTCCTTTGCCATCATCTCCCTGTGCCATGTAGCCACCACGAGAGGTTTTGGTAATCACTGCATTTTGCATGGGAACATTTTTTTCCTTTGTTTTCATGCAGTAAGCTGTTAACATTTTTGACATTTTAAATTAATTTATGTTTATAAATAGGGGTTCAATACCTGAACTTAAGGCTACAAGCTACTAAAAATATTGGTTTTGCCAAAAATTAGGGTTAAAATAATCTATTATCATTTTAAACATCAATTCTGGCATACCTGGCGTGGCTTTCTATAAATTCTCTTCTTGGCGGCACATCATCACCCATTAGCATACTAAATATTCTGTCTGCTTCGGCTGCACTTTCAAGTGTTACTTGTTTTAATGTACGGGTAACCGGGTTCATGGTTGTTTCCCAAAGTTGCTCTGCATTCATTTCTCCAAGCCCTTTGTAGCGCTGTATGTTTACACTGTCTTCTTTGCCCTGGCCAAATAATTTTACCAATGCTTTACGCTCTTCGTCCGTCCAGGCATATTCCTGGTCTTTACCTTTTTTTACCAGGTAAAGCGGTGGCTGTGCTATGTACACATATCCCTGTTCCACCATCTCTTTCATGTATCTGAAAATAAAAGTTAGTATCAATGTGGCAATATGGCTTCCATCCACATCGGCATCCGTCATAATAATTAATTTATGATAACGCAGTTTTGATACATCCAATGCTTTGGGGTCATCAGGGGTTCCTATTTTTACCCCAAGTGCGGTAAACATATTTCTTATCTCCTCATTATCATAAATTTTATGCTCCATTGCTTTTTCTACATTCAGTATTTTACCACGAAGCGGCAAAATGGCCTGAAAACTACGGTCACGCCCCTGCTTGGCTGTACCACCTGCCGAGTCTCCTTCCACCAGGAATAACTCACATTTTCCGGGGTCTTTATCGGAGCAATCTGCCAGCTTACCCGGCAATCCACCGCCTACTAATACACTCTTGCGCTGCACCATATCACGGGCACGCTTAGCCGCAGCTCGGGCCTGCGCAGCCAATATTACTTTTTGTATGATGGTCTTTGCATCTCTGGGGTTTTCTTCCAGGTAAGCTTCTAATACCCGGCTTAAGGTAGTATCTACAATCCCCATCACTTCGCTGTTTCCTAACTTGGTTTTTGTTTGCCCTTCAAACTGGGGCTCAGGCACTTTTACCGATATTATGGCTGTAATACCTTCTCTAAAATCATCCCCTTCAATAGCTACTTTGGCTTTTTCAAACATGCCTTGTTTTTCGCCATAGCTTTTAAAAACACGGGTAATAGAGCGGCGAAAACCCGCTACATGTGTACCTCCTTCAATGGTGTTGATATTATTTACATAACTAAAAATATGCTCCTGGTAGCCTGCATTATATATCATGGCTACTTCTACAGCTACATTGTTTTTTTCATCATGCCCATCGCAATAAATTACCTGTGGTATAAGTGGCTGACGGTTTGCATTCTTATCAATCATTTGCACAAACTCGGTAATGCCTCCCTCACTATAAAAAGTTTTGGTATAAGTACTGCCATCCTCTTTCTTTTCTCTCAGGTCATTTAATGTAATGCTGAGTTTACGATTCAAAAATGCCAGCTCTCTTAACCTTCCTTCTAAAATATCTTTGTTGTACTCAGTAGTGGTAAAAATACTGCCATCGGGCCAAAACTGAACCCTGGTACCGGTTGTAGTACTTTTGCCAATTTCTCTTACACTATATTTAGGGATACCAATGCCATATTCCTGCTCAAATACCTTACCATCACGGTTTACCGTTACATGCAGCCTGGTGCTTAATGCATTTACACAACTTACACCCACACCATGCAAACCACCCGAAACTTTGTAGGAGCCTTTATCAAATTTACCACCGGCATGTAGCACTGTCATTACTACTTCCAGGGCGCTTCTGTTTTCCTTTGTATGCATACCTGTGGGAATGCCACGCCCATCATCCTGCACGGTGATGGAATTATCTTCATTTATTGTAACTACAATGTTTTTACAATAGCCTGCAAGTGCTTCGTCAATTGAGTTATCTACTACTTCATACACCAGATGATGAAGGCCTTTAATGCTAATATCGCCAATGTACATGGCGGGGCGTTTTCTTACGGCCTCTAAACCTTCTAAAACCTGTATACTGTCTGCGCTATAACCACCATTGGGAGAAAGGGGGATCTCTACTGTTTCTGTACTCATAAATGCTTGAAAAACCCGGTTGATTTATTTGAAAACCGGGTTCGGGCAAAGTTAACGAAAATAGGCGGTTTAAAGTAGTGTTTGAAGGATTAATTTAATCAGGTTTTAAGCGTTGTTTTTAACATTTTTAAAAGGGGTATATGCTGCAAAATAATTTCAAATGGTATTACAAACGCCGCTTGAAACTTAACCGTTTTTTGTATTTAATGGTTTAACGAAAAATCCTCATTGATGAGGTATTTTTCCCATGCCTCAGTCAAGTAGCCTGGCTTATAAATGATGACAAATTGAAAGTTAGGGTATTGGATTTTTGAAATTTAATGAAGCTGTAAGTATAGCCTTTATTTACTTATAACCCGTTTGTGTATTAAATCAGCAGAAGTAAAAAAAGTCTCTCTACTTTAATTCTTCCCAATAAAGTGGCTGTTGAAGTATGAATGTAAATTTTATCGTCAATATTACTGGCATTGTAATATTAATGTAATAAGTCCGTTAAAGTTCAAACATTAATATGGCATCCTCCTAATATTCAGTATCTTTGCATTTCACTTTTTTCAATGCATCAACCTTTAGACATATTAAACCTGGCTTATAAGCAGCCTTTTATGCAGGAAGAGATAAAAACCCTGCAAAAGGTAGAGCGTAGTGTACCGGGTTCTGTAAAATACACTATTCACAGGTTTGAAAAACAACCTCAGTGGTCGCTGGAAGATACAGGTATCCTTACTTATCATTTTGAAAAAAATAATCCCGAAGAAAATTACCTCGAACTAAAGTTTTGTGTTACCGGCAATGTATATTGTCGTCAAAAACAAACGGAGTGCGATTATTGTAAGCTCAATGCATCTATCGGATGTATAGAAAAAATAGACAGTGTGGATGTTTTAAGCTTTACTTTTTCGCCTGCCTACCTGCAGCAATTTGCAAAAGCACATCAAAACCCCGTTTCTTTATCTGATAATGTATTGGCATTTACGCATGTATCTTCTTTTACCAAAATGCTGCCGCTATGTGCCAAAACGAGGATGGCTATTGAGGCTTTGCTCAATCATAATTATACCGATACTTTAGAAAATATTTTTATAAATGCCCAAACGCAAATACTGCTTTTATACAGTATGGATTGTATGCTGGGCGAAAAATTAGAAAGCACTTTTACCTGTAAATTTTTGGCCAATGAGGCCGACAGGGAAAAAATTATCAATGCCAGGGAAATATTATTGCAACATATTGGCGAACCTATTACCATCAAAGCATTGAGCCGTAAAGTTGCTATTAATGAATGTTATCTAAAAAAAGGGTTTAAAGAAATCTTCGGCACTACTATATTTGATTTTTACCAGGGCCAGCGCATGGAGCATGCAAAATATTTGCTTTATGAAAAAGGGTTAAGTGTAACGGAAGTTTCTCTTTTATTAGGCTATTCCTCCATTTCTCATTTTAGTACCGCATTTAAAAAACATACCGGTATAAAACCCTGCGAACTACTGGTACACTAATATATTTCCTCAATTATTTTATTGTAAAATATATCTTTCTCTTGTTTTTTCCCGATACGGCATTTTTTTTACCAATACTGAAACTTACACAGCTAAGCTTTGGCGCAATTTTGCCAAATGAAAAAAATTACCGGCTTTCTTGCTTTTATTATTATGGCCAATAGTGCCCTGGCACAGGTTAGAACCCCCGCACAGCAGCTAATTATGACAAACGAAGATTCTCTTCATGCAGGTGTAAATAAGTCTAAAACAGTCATTTCAGGCTATGGTAGTGCTTTTTACCAAAAAAATATCAATGCCAAAACAGCCGCAATGAAGCTCGAAAGAGTAGTGTTGTTTGTAGGGCATCAGTTCAATTCAAAAATTTCTTTTTTCTCCGAAATGGAAATTGAAAATGCAAAAGTATCTGGTGGCGGCAGTGGAGAAATTGCAATGGAACAAGCCTATTTAAAATTTAACCTGAATCCAAGGCAATATATTACGGCCGGGCTATTTTTACCCAGGATAGGGTTATTAAATGAAAATCACCTGCCTGCAAATTTTAATGGAGTAGAAAGGCCAATTGTAGAAACCATTTTGATACCTTCTACCTGGCGGGAGTTGGGAGTGGGTTTTTATGGCCGCTCTAAAAAAATCCCTCTTAACTATAATATTGCTTTATTAAACGGACTGTCTTCAGCAAATTTTGTACATGGTACCGGCATAAGAGAGGGTAGGTTTGAAGGCAGCGATGCCTCTGCAAACAACCTGGCGCTAACCGCTGCATTGCAATATTATTATAAAGATTTTGTGTTTCAGGTTTCCGGCTATGCAGGTGGCACTAATACACTAAGCAAAAGAGCAAGCGATAGCCTTAATTTAAGTTCGGGTGTTTTTAGTATTCCCCTTTATCTTGGAGAGGCAGATGTACAATGGCAAAAAAACGGGGTAGCTGCCAAACTGCTCGGCACATTTATTTCCATGCCTGATGCAAACCAGGTAAACAGCGCCTATGCAAACAATGTAAGCAATACTATGTATGGCGGTTATGCAGAGCTTGCATATAATCTTTTAGAAAAATGTAAAAAAAGCAAAGGGCAGCAGCTAAATATTTTTAGCCGGTACGAAATGCTTGATTTAAACGCCTCCATACCAGGCAATGCAGTATATGATGGTACAGAAAAACAGCAACATTTAATTGCAGGGCTTTCTTATTTACCCATTCATAATGTAGTAATAAAAGCAGATGTAAGATTAGTGCATACCGGCGAAGAAAACCCGGCACTGGTAATAAACCCAAGCCCGGTGAGAATACCTTACAAGCAAAATAATCAGTTAATCAATATTGGCGTAGGCTATTCATTTTAATACTATGGAAAGAAGAAATTTTTTAAAAGCAGCCTGCCGTGCCTGTTTGCTTGGCGCCGCAGGAGCAGCAATGGTTTCAGAGCTTTCATCCTGTAGCACTTCTGCTTCCGCATCTGGCTCGGGGGGATATACAAATTTTAAAGCTCCCATTACTAACAATCAGGTAGAAGTGCCCCTGCATTTATTTGACAATAAAAATTGGGTAATTGTTAGCCCTGAAAAGTACGAATATGAAATAGCCGTGCAAAAAAATAAAGACAATGCTTATCAGGCATTATTGCTAAAATGCACCCATTACGACAATCAACTAACGCCAACGGGTAGTGGCTATTATTGCCATGTACATGGCAGCAGGTTTAGTAGTACCGGTGCTGTGGTAAACGGCCCTGCCGAAAGGCCTTTGGAACAATTAAAAACACAAATACTAAACGGAACCCTCTTAATAAATATTTAAAATGATTAGAATGAAGAAAGTAGTTTTTCCTGCCTTGCTCATGGCTTCAATTATTACCGGATGCTCAAAAAATGATGATGGGGCAGATACGGTTGCAAACTTTAATACTGCAAAAACCAATGCCATTACAGATTTTGTAAACATTGTAGCCATACCGGCTTACACAGAGTTAAAAACAAAGGGCGACGCACTTAATAATTCTATCATTGCATTAAATGCTTCCACTACAGATGCAAACCTTACTGCTGCAAAAAATGCCTGGAAAGATATGAGACAAACATGGGAGCGCTCAGAAGGATTTTTATTAGGGCCTGTAGAAGATGGTGAATATGACCCTGATACAGATACCTGGCCGGTAAATTTTAATGATATGAATAACCTGCTTGCTACTGCACAACCATTAGGCACTGCAGCAAATATTGAAGCTTTAGGCTCAAGAGCTTTAAAAGGTTATCATCCTATTGAATATATGCTATGGGGGCAAAACGGAAATAAAAAGGCGGCAGATTTTACAGCACGTCAAAAAGAATATTTAGCCGGTTTATCCTTACATCTTAAATCGCAGGCAGATGCATTATTTACAAGTTGGATACCAGCCGGAGGTAACTATGCAAACGAAATCTTAAAAGCCGGCGCCGGTAGTACCGTGTATGCAAAAAAGCAGGATGCTTTTTTAGCAATTTGCGGAGCGCTTACAGACATTTGCGGCGAAGTAGGCGATGGTAAAATGAAAGAGCCTTTTGATGCGGCTGCTACAGTGCCTTCAGAAGGAGCTCAATTGGTAGAATCTCCATTTAGTGGAAACTCATTAACAGATTTTAAAAATAATATACAGGGTGCATTTAATTCTTACCAGGGTAAATTTAATAGCGATGGTACAGGCCTGCAGGATTTAGTAAAAATAAAAAACAGTGCATTGAACCTTGAAATAGAACAGAAATTTAATGCGGCTATCAATTCATTTTCAAATATTACCGTACCATTTGAACAGGCCATTTCATCTCAGCGCACACAATGCCAGGCCACAATGACTGCCATTAACAACCTTGCCAATACCTTAGATACCAAACTAAAACCTTTTATAATTCAGTATATAACTGATTAATTAGTTTTAAAAAAGTAATGATAAAATTTAGAATACAAAAAGCATATTTCTTTACAACAATTATTTGCCTGCCCATTATTTTAATCATGTGCCGCAAAGCAGATACGTTTAATGAAAAGGAATATGACCCGAGATTGTCTGGTGGCGCAGCTACCGTTTTTGATGAAACATCAAAAGCCTTTGGGCATAGTATAGATGGAATGAATGCAAATGACCAACATGCACATGGTGTTGGCGATAAAGCTATTGAGCAAACATTTGTAACTGCGCCGGCGCCGGTAAATAGTGGATTGGGCCCTGTATTTAGCAATGTAAGTTGTGTTAGTTGCCATCACAATGATGGCAAAGGCACGCCCACAGCAGGGTTTGTAAATTCTTCTTTATTATTCAGGCTAAGCCTGCCCGGTACAGCCGATAGTCATATAGGTGTAGTTCCGGTGCCAGGCTTTGGCACACAGTTACAGGATCTGGCTACTTTTGGCACCACGCCGGAAGCAAAAGTTACAATCAGCTATACCTCTCAAACTTTTACTTTTCCTGATGGCGAAACAGCTTCTTTACGTACTCCCATTTACAATATTTTAAATCCGTACCAACCCTTACCCGCTAATTATTTATTTAGCCCACGCATGGCTCCACCGTTTTTTGGCTTAGGCTTATTGCAAAATATTCCGGAAGCCACTATCCTTTCGTATGCTGATGAAAATGATGCAAATGGAGATGGTATTAGTGGCAGGCCCAATTATGTATGGGATCCTTCATTGGGCAAAACAATGATTGGCCGATTTGGTATGAAGGCAAATGTAGCAACCATATTAACCCAGGTAGCCGGAGCTTACCAGCAGGATATGGGTGTTACCAATTATATTTTTCCTACCGAGAGCAGCTTTGGCCAACCACAGTATGATGGCAGAACTGATGACCCAGAATTACCTGATAGCATATTGAACGGAGCCACATTTTATATTAAAAGCCTGGCAGTGCCTGCACGAAGAAATGTAACAGACCCTGTAGTGTTACAAGGCGAACAAATATTTAAACAAATCAATTGTGCAAGTTGCCATATACCTACCATGCAAACGGGGGTAGATGTAACATTCCCTCAAATTAGCAATCAACGCATACACGCTTATACCGATTTGCTTTTGCATGATATGGGCCCGGCGCTTGCAGATAACCGCCCCGATTTTTTGGCAACAGGCAGCGAATGGAAAACGCCTGCCCTTTGGGGCATTGGCTTATTTGAAAAAACTAATGGTACTCCTTTTTATTTGCACGATGGCAGGGCAAGAACAATTACAGAAGCCATACTATGGCACGGTGGTGAGGCGCAAATGGCAAAGAATAAATTTGTACAATTGTCATCTGCTGATAGAAATGCATTGATTAGTTTTATTAAATCATTATAATAAAGTAAATCTTCTTTAATGGTTAAATAGGCAACTATTTATGTACCTTTTTAAAAAATTTAGATTACCAAAAGAAAAAGCATCCTAAAATCAGGATGCTTTTTTTGTGCATGTGTGTTTTTCAGTGGTTGCACAGAATTTTGAATTTTTAAAACGGGGGACTATTTTTAGATTTTTTTTTAACTTAAAATAACGGGAGCAAGACTACCCCCGTTTTACCCTAATAAAACCCTAAACCAGCAAAATTTTTATTCTGTCACAATTCCATCCTCACTTATTAATAAATGTCTTTGTTTATTATCAGTTGTTAACAGGTTTACACTGAAATAAGGCGCTACACCCGGGATTTCAACTTTTGATACCTGTGTTAATTTAGCATTAGAATAATCTTTTTGTAAAGCTGTAGTAACATTTTCAGGAACGGCTGTTGAGTCAAAATAAGTTTTTGATTTTATAACATAACCTGCTCTGTCATATTCTAAAGATTGCTTCATATTGCTTTGATTGGTAAAATCAACAATATAACTTCCACTATAGTTTTTGCTCCATTTGCTATCTACTGTATTAGTGTAGGTGCTTTTAAATGTAGAGTCAATATTTTGAGGCACCACTAGTTTTGCAGTAACTGCTGCTTTTTTCTTCTTATGTACTTTTTTTTGGGCCTCGGCAGAAACACTAAAAAGTAATCCTGCAGCTAAAATCAAAAAGATGTTCTTCATACGTTAACATTATTTTTTATGAATTATTGAATTATTTGTTCTGATTTGTATTTTCCCAATATTATGCCAAGAGGTAAAATTGTGGATAACTGCAAGCGAATTCGAAAAATTTTTACAACCTGTTTTAGCCCTGTATTTATTGATTTTTGGCCTAACTAATTGGGAATGTATTAAATGCAATAATGCTTTATCCCGATAAGTAATTTTCCTAACTTTGCAGCCTAAAAAAAAGGAGTATAAATGAGTGAGGGTTATAAAACATTTGGCCAGCTTAACCTGCCTGCCATAAGCACGGAAATGCTATTGAAATGGGAAGAAACACAGGCATTTGAAAAAAGTGTAGAAATTAGGGAAGGCAACCCTCCATTTGTATTTTTTGAAGGGCCTCCAAGCGCCAATGGTATGCCGGGCATTCATCATGTTATTTCCCGTACTTTAAAAGATTTGGTATGCCGCTACAAAACCATGCAGGGGTTTCAGGTGAAGCGCAAAGGCGGCTGGGATACTCATGGCCTTCCTATAGAGCTGGGGGTAGAAAAGCTACTTGGCATCACCAAAGAAGATATTGGTAAAAAAATATCGGTAGAAGATTATAACAAAAAATGCAGGGAAGTGGTGATGCAGTACAAAGATAAATGGGACGAAATCACCAAAAAAATGGGCTATTGGGTTGACCTGAAAAACCCTTATGTAACATTTGAAAACAATTATATAGAAACACTTTGGTGGTGCCTGGCAGAATTATATAAAAAGGGGTATTTGTATGAAAGTGTAAGCATACAGCCATACTCCCCGGCCGCTGGTACCGGCCTTTCGAGCCACGAGCTAAACCAGCCCGGTACTTATAAAGATGTAAAAGATACCAGTGCCACCGTAATGTTTAAGATTAAAACTGAGAGTATTGCAAAAACCCCATTTTTAAAAGATACAGGCGCAGAGGAGCTGTTTTTAATGGCCTGGACTACCACGCCATGGACATTGCCAAGCAACCTGGGCTTAACTGTGGGCCCCAATATTGATTATGTATTGGTCAAAACTTTTAATCCTTATACCGGCTTACCCAATAACCTTTTACTGGCAAAAGCGCTTGTAACAAAATATTTTAAAGCCGAAGCCGAAAATGCTGACTTTGACAATTTTAAAGAAGGTGATAAAATAATACCCTGGAAAATTATTGCTCAATGTAAGGGTAAAGACCTCGAAGGACTGGAGTACGAGCAGCTTTTACCATTTGCAGCTAACTCTTTACAAAAAATACAGGAAATAACCCCCGGGGCACAACCTTTTAAAATTGTATTAGGAGATTTTGTAACTACCGAAGATGGTACCGGCATTGTACATACCGCACCGGCATTTGGTGCCGATGATTTTAAAGTAGGAAAAAAATATAACCTGGGTATTTTAACCCTGGTAGATAAGCAGGGAAAATTTATAGACGGCGTAGGAGAATTTAGTGGCAGGTATGTAAAAAATTATAAAGATGAGCCTGATTATACAGATGTAAATGTAAATATCTGTGTAAAATTAAAATTAGAAAACAGGGCATTTAAAATAGAAAAATACGAACACAATTATCCTCATTGCTGGCGTACAGATAAGCCCATCATTTATTATCCCTTAGATGCATGGTTTATTAAAACTACTGCGGTAAAAGACAGGATGGTAGCATTAAATAAAACCATTCAATGGAAGCCTGCCAGCACAGGCTCAGGCCGATTTGGCAACTGGCTGGAAAATATGGTAGATTGGAACCTAAGCCGTAGCCGGTTTTGGGGCACAGCTTTACCCATCTGGAAAACTATTGATGCTAATGGCAACTATCTCGACCAGGCAGATGGAGGCCAGCAAATTTGTATAGGATCTATTGATGAATTAAATAAAGAAATAAGAAAAGCTGCTCAGCAGTTGGGAGGAGATACCAATACCCATTATTTGCATGAAGGAATTTTAGACCTTCATAAACCTTATGTAGATGATATTGTACTGGTAGATAATGCCGGCAGAGCCATGAAGCGTGTACCCGACCTGATAGATGTATGGTTTGATAGTGGAGCCATGCCTTATGCCCAATGGCATTTTCCATTTGAAAATAAAGATACTTTTAAACAAAATTTTCCTGCAGATTTTATTGCCGAAGGGGTAGATCAAACAAGGGGTTGGTTTTATACATTACATGCTTTAGCCGTGCTGCTATTTGATAGTGTAGCATACAAAACAGTAGTAAGCAATGGGCTTGTATTAGATAAAGCCGGCAATAAAATGAGTAAGCGCCTGGGTAATGTTGTAGATCCCTTTACAACTATAAATAATTATGGGGCAGATGCAACAAGATGGTACCTTATTACCAATGCATCTCCCTGGGATAGTTTGAAATTTGATGAAGAAGGAATAAAAGAAGTACAACGTAAATTTTTTGGTACCCTTTATAATACCTACCAGTTTTTTGCATTGTATGCCAATGTTGATCACTTTACTTTTAAAGAAAAATACATTCCATTGTCTCAAAGGCCAGAAATAGACCAATGGATTTTATCTTCCTTAAATAGTTTGATAAAAACTGTACAGCAAAATTTTGATGCTTATGAGCCTACTCAAGCAGGTAGGGCAATTGAAGAGTTTGTAGATACAAATTTAAGCAACTGGTATGTACGCCTCTGCCGACGCAGATTTTGGAAAGGAGAGTATGAGCATGATAAAATATGTGCTTATCAAACATTGTATGAATGCCTTGAAACTATTGGAAGGCTGATTGCACCGGTAGCTCCATTTTTTGCGGATTGGCTGTATGGAAATTTAAATGCTGTAACCCACAAGTTTGAAATAGAATCGGTACACCATACCCGGTTTCCTCAGGCAGATGATGCCATTATAAACACTGCCCTTGAAAATAGGATGGAACTGGCACAGGATGCTTCTTCTTTAATTTTATCACTGCGCAAAAGAGTTAATATAAAAGTAAGGCAGCCATTGCAAAAAGCATTCATTCCGGCTACTGATGATGTAATGGCTTCTAATATTAAGTTGGTAGAAGAAATCATTAAATCAGAAACCAATATTAAAGAAATAGAAATACTGGATACTGATAATGATTTTATCCGTAAAAAAGCTAAGGCTAATTTTAAAACCCTTGGTAAAAAACTTGGCCCCAAAATGAAATGGGCTGCTACCCGAATTGAAGAATTTGATAATGCTACCATTGATTTACTGCAAAAAGGGGAATTTATCTTAAACCAGGATGAAGTGGCAAAAGGGGAAGCCCCCATCATTATTTGTGCTGAAGATATAGAGGTGGTTACAGATGCCATACCCGGCTTTGAAATAGCAGGAAAAGGCTCTTTAACCGTAGCTTTGGATATAACTATTACTGAAGATTTACAAAATGAGGGTAATGCCAGAGAGTTTGTAAACAGGGTTCAAAATATAAGGAAAGACAGTGGTTTTGAACTGACCGATCGCATAGCTGTTACGATTAATGGAAATGCTGATCTTCAATCTTCTTTAATTCAATTTAAAGATTATATTTGCCGCGAAATTTTGGCGGACAGCTTCGAATTTGTGCCCGAATTAAGTAATGGCACTTTTATTGAGGTAAACAATTCTACGTTAACTGTAAATGTTATAAAAAAAAGCGAGTAGTATGGCAACAAAAAAACCAGCAGCAAAAAAAGCGACTTCAAAAAAAGTAGTAAAGCAGGTGAAAAAAGCCAGCCCTGCAAAAAAAGCCGCTCCTAAAAAAGCAGTAAAGCCAGCGGCAAAAGCAGTAGCAAAAAAACCTGTAGCAAAAAAGCCGGCTCCTAAGCCCGTAAAAAAAGCAATAGCTAAGCCTGTTGCCAAAAAAGTTGCAACTAATGTAAAAGCCAAAGCAGTAAAGCCTGTTGCCAAGCCAATTACAAAATCAAGCGCTAAGCCGGTAGCTGCAATAGCCTCAAAAAAAACAGCTCCTGTGCAAAAGCCTATAACTAAACCTATGGCCAAAAAAGAAGAAACAAAAAAACCGGTTGCTAGTGCGCCTGCAAAACCTGCATCGCCAAAAGCAAGTGCTAAAAACCCGAAAGACATTAAAATAATACCCGCTAAGCCGGTAGTAATACCAAAAATTAGCCATAAAGACTCACGCAAATACCAGCCTGATTTTACCAAATCTGTATTAGATGAGTTGAAAAACGACCCCGGCCAGTCTATTGTAAGATATAATGATAATGATTTGGCAGAGTTTAAAGAACTGATACAACGCAAACTTGGCTCAGCCAAAAAAGAGCTTGCTTACTTGCAAGGCCTTATTACACGCAAAGACGAAATGGGAGGAGATGAAAGCGAAAACCGTTATATGACAATGGAAGATGGCAGCTTAAGTATGGAAAGAGAGCAACTGAGCCAAATGGCCAGCCGCCAAATTACTTTTATTGATCATCTTGAAAAAGCCCTGATGCGTATTGAAAATAAAACTTACGGCATCTGCAGGGTTACCGGCAAGCTGATAGATAAAGCAAGATTAAGAGCAGTACCTCATGCTACACTTAGCATTGAAGCTAAAATGGGGATTGCAAAATAATTTATTTATTCTCAATTTTATTAATAAAGGAGAATTGCTATGGCGATTCTCTTTTTTATTTAGTAGCCATCTCACTGGTTTTTAAGGAGAAATTAATTTTATCATTTTATTAATAATTTTCTAAAGTCTAATCAACGTTAAAAAAATTAATTTCACCAACGCATGTTAAAAATGCCAGGTATAAAAAATATAATTTGCCTGTCTTCGTTTTGCATATAGCGCTAAATCTTTTAAAAATGAAACTCCGCCTGTTCACACCCATTATCGCCGTATGTTCCTGCATTTTCATCATGGCATTTGTTTCACTTCCTAAAAGGAAAGCCATTTCTAAAAAAACTATTGATACATCACATTTATCTGCACCAAAAAATAATCCCTATTACATTATAATTTCAAAAAAAGATTATGAATTAAAAGTGTATGATGATGAAGGCTGGTATGCCACATATCCCATAGTATTTGGAAGTAAAGATTTGAGCGATAAAATGCGTGAAGGCGATAGGAGAACCCCTACCGGAAGCTTTAAAGTAATATTAAAAAAAATACATCCTCAATGGGGCCCCGAGTTATTGCTTGATTATCCGAATGAAGAAAGCTATCGCAAATTTAATGAGCGCAAGGCAAAAGGATTATTACCCGCTAATGCCAAAATAGGTAACGGAATAGCCATACATGCTACCAGGCCCTCTGAAGAATGGACTGTAGATAATTATTATAACTGGACTGACGGATGTGTGTCGGTAAAATATTCAGAAATGAAAGACCTCTACAGTTATATTCCTGTTGGAACCCCCGTAACTATTCAGCCTTAGCTATGCAGGGTATCCATAAAAATAAGGTTGCCATCTCCATAACTTAAAAAACGAAAATTATTTTCCAACGCATAGTTATATACCTCTTTCCAATGGTTGCCAATAGCGGCTGCTACCAATAATAATAAGGTTGATTGGGGTTGATGAAAATTAGTGATAAGCATACTTGCCATTCTAAAAGTATAGCCAGGAGCAATCAATAATTGTGTTTTAGTAAAAATTTGTTGCAGGTTATTTTTTTTCATCCAGTCAGCCAAAGCTTCTAAAGCGGCTGCAGCACTCATATTGGCATTTACCAATTCGGGCAGATATACATCCCACTGATGCAATTGCAGGTTTTTTAATTCAGGTTGTAATGAAGCCTTTACACCAAGCCAGTAAAGTGTTTCGATGGTTCGCAGCGAGGTGGTACCTACAGCCGCAATGTTACCTGTGTTTGATATTAATTTACGAATGGTTTCTACAGATACATCAATATACTCAGAGTGCATATCGTGCCCCTGCATAGTGGCTGCTTTTACCGGCTTAAAAGTGCCGGCGCCTACATGAAGTGTAACAAATGATTTTTCAATATTTTTCTCCTTCATTTTTTTAAAAATATTTTCTGTAAAATGAAGTCCGGCAGTTGGTGCAGCTACAGAGCCATCTTCTTTGGCAAATATGGTTTGATACCTGTTGGTATCTTCTATTTCAGTATTTCGTTTTATGTAAGGAGGCAGGGGCACATCTCCTGCGGCATCTATAATGCATGCAAAGCTATAATGCGATGGCTGCCAGGATAGAGCTACAATGTATGCATCCGGTATTTTTTCTATCAATGAAGCATATAAAGTAATTGTTTTACCATCCACTACTATTTTTTTCTCCAGCAGTTCGTTTTTCCATTTGGATGCGCCGCCAATAAAGCATTTCCAGCGTACAGTTTGAGTTTTGCTCATAATGCTTGAATATTCATTAATGGCTTCAGCAGGCTCCAGGCAAAAAATTTCAATGCTGGCGCCTGATGCTTTTTTAAAACGAAGGCGGGCATTAATTACTTTTGTGTTATTAAAAATCAGGAGTGTATTTTCAGGTAAAAAATCTGTTATGTTTTTAAATACACTTTCTTCTAATTTCCCTTTTTTATAAATAAGTAATTTAGAGGCATCTCTTTGGGGCAACGGATGCAATGCTATTTTTTCTTCCGGCAGATGATAAGTATAATCTTGTATGGAAATTTCTTTTGGGTGCATAGTGTTATTGTAAGAATGAGGTTATTTCATTTACCCATTTTAGGTGTTCGTTTATACAAAGCGACTGGTGGCCGCTATTTTCGTACACTACTAATTTTTTTTGAGTAGGTATATTGGCATAAATTTTTTGTATTTCTGTTTCAGTAACCCGTGGGTCGTGGCGGCCCCATTGTAATAATACCGGGCAGCTAATTTTTTTTGCATATTCATAAGGCTTCATTCCAAATGCCCAAAATCCATGCTCTGCGCCACCCCAAAATGTAAGCAATGCAGAAAGAGGTTCGGCTGGCAGGTGCATCATTTTTATTCTGCCTTCTGCAGCAGACAGTAAATCTCCAAAAGGCATTTCAAGTATTATTTTTTGCGGCAATAAATCATAATCGTTGATTGCTTTGGTAATTGTAGCAGCGCCTAATGAAATGCCCCAGAGTACAATATTTTTCTCTCCCTTATTTTTTAAATAATCATACAGCAGCTTTACATCTTCTGCTTCTTTATAGCCTATGGTACAGGTATTGCCACCGCTATTGCCATGTGCTCTAAAGTCGGTAAGCAGGGTATTGTAGCCCAATTTTCTAAATTCTGCTGCTTCGGGCAATACATCTGTTTTATTACCGCCATGCCCGTGAAATAATGCAACAGTACCTTTGGCATTTTCCACCGGAATATACCAGGCGCTTAACTTTATACCGTCTTTTGTGGTAAGATAAATTGTTTGAAAATTTGTATCAGCAGCCTGGTTTATTTTTTTTACTGCATTAATACCAAATAATATTTCTTTGGTTTTATCCCAGGTAGATTTTTCTGAATTGGGTTTTTTAACCACTTCTGTAGGGTCATAAAAATGTGTGAATTTATAAGCATTAAATGCCACTACAATATTTACTAAAATAAAAATAAAGAGTATGCTCCTAAAAAGGAATTTCAAAAATTGCTTCATACAGTATATTTTGCAGGCTTAATGGGAATTAAGTAGTAAAGTTAGCTAAATGAAATATTGTATAACCCAACTTGTGAAATATTGGATGTAAAATGACCAATAAATAGTGCTTAAATATTCAATCAAATATGAAAAAGTTTATAAATGATAATGGAGGCAATGCAAATTTTTATAATCAAAAAAGCTACATAGCAAGGCCTAATTGGGATGATGTAAAAGATTATTTAAGAAAGCTGATTGACTTTCCAACTTTAACACAAAGGTTAGGATGTTAAATAAAAATATATTTATAAAATATTTCTCAAATCCATTCCCAATAATATTTATTATAACAATTATAAATGGCTTAGCAATATATTTTATTAATATTGTTAAATATACAAATGCTTCGGCTGAAGAAATTCAATTAAAATATGTTACAAATCCAAATATTCCAGATTCTCTCTTTCATTCATTAATTTTAGTAACTGTTACCTATTTTATTTACCGGCTTTTTATTCATTTGTTTTGCAAAGGGAAAAAAATCAAAAAAAATATTTAGGAATAATAGGATTGCTTATTTACTCAATGATATTAATATTACTGAGTAGGCTTGCTATTAGATTTGCTGATATGTTTACGTTAAAGTCTATGTTCAGAATTTTATTAGTAAGTAGTAGTTGCTTTCTGATTCCCTATTTGAATTATTTTTTTATAGATAAATATTCTCTGAAAGAGAATAAGGAAGAGAATATATGAAACTGTAAAATATGCGTATTTATAAACTCCTAAAATAAAAACTTTAAACCAAGCAAATATTATTTACGATAATGTTGCAAAACATAAAATTAAGCAGGTCTGTGTTAGCTTTTAAAAAAATATTATTACATTTGATTTAATTATTCCATTTTAATATCTGGCTGTTATGAAATTTTCATTTTACTTTTTCGCTTCTTTATTTTTTATCATCTTTTTTAGCGCCTGCAAAAAAATAGATACCCCCCCCTCATGCAATTTTTGGAAAATAATTTGCAACAAAATGCTGAATTTTTCAAGCTTTCAGATTCTTCTAACTTTGAGCTAACATTGGTAAAACAGGATTTACAAAAACAATTTGCAAATACAAATGCAGTAGATAGTTTTTTAAAATGGCATGGTCAGCCATTTTGGGCATATGCTATTTTGTATAAGAAAGATAATAATCATTTTAAATTTTTCATTCCCACTAAAAAAGACAATGTAAATAAAATCACTACATTTTTTATTGCAGATTATAGCAATGGAAAAATAAGTTATGAAATGCATAGGCGATCGTCTTTAAATAACGGTTGGGCGGAGCAAAGCCGGTATAATTACAAACCATTTGACTGTGCAAAAATTATAACTTACTTTGATAATGCTGTGCTACACAGAACAGATACTATTTTTTTAAATAATTCATTAGATGGGCAATACAATAGCATTTTGCCAGTAGTGCCTCCAACTGCTGCAACAACAAGCCCCTTAGCAAATCCACAGCAAAATACTTACGGCGAATTTTGTTGGGATGTATATATACCTTGCACACCGGTAAGTACTACTAATGCATCCATTAGATGTTTTCATACTGTAACTTATTGCCAGTTGGTAGATATTGATGATGGTGATGGAGGAGGTGGCGGAGCCCCACCAACCGGTGGCGGCGGAAGCGGTGGCGGTAGTACTCCTCCTTCAGGTGGTGGAGGAAGTGGAGGCGGGAATGACCCACTACCTGAGCCATGCCCAACTTCGAATGTTATATCACAAAATGGAGACGCAGTTTGGTATAGTAATCACCCGATATTAGTAGACCCTTGCGGAAATCCTATACCTGCACCACCTGACACACCCGATGCAAATGGATTTTATCCATCCAGGATAGCAGAATTAAATAACATACTACAACAAGATCCTTTTGCATTAGAGCCGTGTGATAGCCTTACACTAATAAACTTGCAGAGCTATGGATCGATGTGGCAAAATGTGGCATTATTTATACCATCTCAGGTAGTAATAAATAGGTTAGACTCTATCAGGCAAGAACAGGGAGGATGGATAGTAGATAATTTCAATATACAATCCTTAGAAGAAGCTTATGGTTCGGTAGTGAATTGCGATTATTTTCCATTGCAAATCACACAGTTTCCTATAAATTATTTAACTGGGCAACATTATACTCCATCTGAGTTTCTCGAATATTTCAGGTTAAATATAGATGATTTTATTAAGGATCCTGTAACCGTTCATTTTTCCTGCAATTTTAGCCCTTCATTTGACGATTGTATTAAATGGAATCAGCCTTATGCAAATGCGTTGGGCTCTTTAAACAGCATTTATATTCCCGGAAACAGTGGAGATGTAATCTTGTCTGACTATCAAATTAACAATAATGCAGGCATTGAGCAAGATAAATTCAAATTTTCTACATTAGAAACCCCTTTTGATTTTGAACACCCTGTAGCAGGCAACAGGGAGTTTGGCATTTTTAATACACAAGCAAATCCTAACCAATATACTTTTTATACAATGGGTGTAGACAGGGTTTGGGATTGGGGTGCTGCCCTTGAAAATTTATTCTTTAATGGATTTAAACATGCAGATGAATTGTGGTATAATATTCAATCAAACATGAAAAAATTTATAAATGATAATGGCGGCAATGCAAATTTTTATAATCAAAAAAGCTACATAGCAAGGCCTAATTGGGATGATGTAAAAGATTATTTAAAGAAGTTAATTGATTTTCCAACTTTAAAACAACGATTGGGATGTTAGTAGAAAAAACAATTAAATTTATTATAGTTATAATAATATCATCTTTAATTGGAGGAATTCTATATTTTCTAGGAAATATTATTTTGATTAATTTTAAAATACACAGGTTTATATATCCTTATAATATTAGTATAAAGCAATGCATTGCCTTATCTTTCATTCTATCTATTTTATCATATACGTTATATCGGATTGCTCTTGCGGCGTTGAGGGGTAAATTTGTCAATAAGGCCACATTTTGTATTTCTTCACTTTCTTTTTTAGTAGTTATTTGTTTTTTTTCAATTTTTAATCCTTACGGGTCAGATTTTACAGATATTTATGTAATTAAAAATATTCTAGTATTTGTAATACTTGGATTACTAATCCCAATAATTGAAAGAATATTAAAATGTTAGTAGTTACGAAAATTTATTTAAATACAACGCCTTCTGCAAGGGGCGTTGTATTAGAATGGTATTTATAACTAAAAATGTTATTTAACTATTTCTAAATGGAATGTTTTTTTAAAACTAAGCCAATATATTACTATTAAGCAATAGCTACAGTTTCCCACTCTTTATCTCTTCCACCACTCCAGGATCAAGCAATGTTGTAGTGTCTCCCAGGTTTTGCATTTCGCCTTCGGCAATTTTTCTTAAAATGCGTCGCATTATTTTTCCGCTACGGGTTTTAGGCAGGCCGTTTACAAATTGTATTTTATCGGGCTTGGCAATGGGGCCAATTATGCGGCTCACTGTTTGTAAAATATCCTGCCTTCTCTGTTCCTCATCGCCATGCTTGCCATTAAAAATTACATAAGCATAAATGCCCTGCCCTTTTATATCATGCGGAAAACCTACCACGGCGCTTTCTACTACTCCTGCATGCATATTAATGGCATTCTCTACCTCTGCAGTGCCAATACGGTGCCCGCTTACATTCAATACATCATCTACCCGGCCGGTAATGCGGTAGTTTCCTTCAGCATCTCTCAGGCATCCATCTCCGGTAAAGTAATAATTTTCGTATGATGAAAAATAAGTTTGTTTGCAGCGCTCATGATCTCCATAAGTGGTACGCAATATTCCCGGCCATGGAAATTTTATGCAAAGATTTCCGCTTACATTATTTCCCTCCAGTTCATTTCCTTTTTCATCCATCAGGGCAGGCTGTACACCCGGTAAAGGCAGGGTAGCAAAAGTAGGCTTAGCCGGTGTTACTCCCGCTAAGTTGGAGATTAAGATTCCGGCAGTTTCTGTTTGCCACCAGGTATCTACAATGGGGCATTTCTTTTTTCCAATATTTTCATCATACCAATGCCAGGCCTCTTCATTTATTGGCTCGCCTACGGTTCCTAATACTTTTAAAGAAGATAAATCTTTGTTTTGTAAGGGCGCCGTTCCATAACTCATCAAACTGCGTATAGCCGTGGGGGCTGTGTACAAAATATTTACTTTGTATTTATCGGTAATATCCCAAAATCTGCCTGCATCGGGCCAGGTGGGTACTCCTTCAAACATCATAGACGTAGCACCGGCGCATAAGGGGCCATACACAATATAACTGTGTCCGGTTATCCAGCCTATATCTGCCGTGCAAAAATATACCTGCCCCGGCTGGTATTGAAATACGTTTACAAAAGTATATGTTGTCCATACCATATATCCGGCAATAGTGTGTACCACTCCTTTGGGCTTGCCGGTACTACCTGATGTGTATAAGATAAACAGAGGGTCTTCTGCATCCATTTCTTCTGCCGGGAAATCTATGCTGCCATTTTTTTCTAATTGTGTTTCTGCAAAATCCATTTCATCTTCCCACCATATATCACGCCCCTTTAGCATACTTACCGCCGTTCTTGTACGGGTATATACAATTACTTTTTTTACTGTTTTATTTCCTATTAATGCATCATCAATAATTGATTTTAGCGGTATATCTTTTCCCCCACGATAGGCTCCATCGCAGGTTACAATATACTCTGCCTTTGCATCTTCCAGCCTGTCGGCAATACTTTGTGCACTAAAGCCGCCAAATATTACGCTGTGTATGGCGCCAATTCTTGCACAGCCAAGTACTGCATAAGCCAGCTCCGGCACCATGCCCATGTATATACATACCCGGTCGCCTTTTTTTACCCCGTTATTTTTTAATACCTGTGCAAACTGGCATACCCTTTTGTGCAAGCGTTTATACGTTACCGTACGGGTGCGTTCTTCGGGGTTATTGGGCTCCCAAATAATAGCAGGCTCATCACCATGCTCTTTTAAATGTCGGTCTATACAATTTTCCGTTATATTTAATTTGGCATTTTTAAACCATTCTATTTTTGGCTCTTTAAAATTCCATTCCAGCACTTTATCCCATTTTTTGCGCCATAAAAAATTTTCTGCAATTTCTGCCCAAAACTCTTCGGGGTTATCAACACTTTTTTTGTAAGCGGCTTTGTATTCATCTGCGCTTTTTATTTGATAAGGATAGCTCATAAAAAAAATTATAAAAGGTTATGATTCATTATTGCCTGGTAAATAAGATCCTGAATTTTTGGCCGCACATTCATTTTACCAAACAGGCTTTGGTCTTGCGAATTTACTCTATTACTTAGAAAAATGTACACCAGGTTTTGTAAGGGGTCGGCCCATACACAGGTTCCTGTAAAGCCGGTATGGCCAAAGGTTTCCGGCGAAGCAAAATAACAGGGGTACGGTTCTTCTCTTTTTGCATTGTCTTTTTCGGGCTTATCAAACCCATAGCCTCTGCGGCTAATAGTGCTGTGATATGCTGTAAATAAATCAATGGTTTCTTTTTGTAAGTATTGTTTTCCATTATAAACACCTCCATTCAAAAGCATTTGCATGATAGCAGCAAGGCCATAAGCATTGCTAAATAATCCGGCATGGCCTGCCACTCCGCCAAACATGGCGGAGCCGGGGTCGTGTACTGTTCCTCTGATAGTTTGTAGCCTAAAATATTTTTCACTTTCTGTAGGCACTATCATACTGGTATCTATCCATTGCATGGGTAAAAACCCGGTAGAAGTAAGGCCCATTGGGGCATAAAACTGGCGGCGCACATATTCATTCAATGGCATACCACTTATAGCTTCTACTACTTTACCCAAAAAGATAAAATCATTATCACTATAAATATATTTATCCAGTGGCCCTACCTTGCTATCCAATATTTTTTTATACATGGTATCCCGGTAGTCATTTCGCATGTATAAATTATTGGCAACTTTTATAGAAAAGGAGTCTGTTTTTACATGGCTGTAAATGGTTTTTAGCGGTACGCCATTGGCATCAAGTGTTTCTTTGTAAAAAGGGATATACGCTACCAAACCTGCCTGGTGCAAAAGTATTTTTTCAATAGGCAGTGTTTCTTTGTTGCTTCCTTTTACCCAGGGCAAATAATCTCCCAATGTTTTATCTAATGCAAGCTTGCCCTGCTCATATAACTTCATTACACAAAGTGTGGTAGCACATATTTTTGTAACAGAAGCCATGTCGTACACAGATTCTATCGTTACCGGCCGCTTATCTTCATTACTGAAATTACCAAAAGCTTTTTCATAAGCAATTTTTCCATCCTTTGCCACCAATACTACGCAGCCCGGTATTGCTTTTTTTTCAATGGCATCATTGGCAATGGAGTCTATTAGGCTAAGCCTTGCATCCGAAAATATAAATGGGCCCTCATGATGTTTAATGCCTGCATTCAAAGAAGTATTGATACCTTTTCCGGAGGGATAATTATCGCATACCGTTACCGGTAAAATGCCTTTAAAGGGAAGTTTGCCCTGCAGCATATCCACTGCAATATTATTGGTAATGCTGTCATCTTCGTAGCAAACTACCAGGTTAGGAGCATTGCACCAGTTTTTTACTGCATAAGCATTGCCAAACAAGAAAGTAATACTGTTATTGTTTTTCTGTAATTGATTTACTAACGATACCGCCTGTGCGCTAATACCAAAATTTGTAGCCGGCGATCGGCTAAGCCCGTTAATACCAATTACAATTTTTTTGTAAGCTTTCAATTGATTTAACAGCGCTGTAGCATCACTGTCTTTTTGAGTATAATCAAAATAAAATAATGATGCATGATAGTCAGCAGCCATTCTGTCTGCCATTGCATTTGCTGTGTTTGTTCCTACCGATACATAGGCCACTTCATTTTGCTGATGATTTTGTTGTAGGGCTAATGGAAAAAATGATTTATCATTATCTGCTAACAATGTAATGGCATTTTCTGCTATCAGTTTGCGCATAGCAGGTACGTCTTTATTCAAATCTTCTGTAAGGTTGTCTGTATTAATGGGCTTCAGCCCGGCAAGCCCATATTGATATTTGGCCATCAATACTTTTTTGCAATGAGCTTCAATATCACTCCAACTAATTTTGCCTGCGGCTATAGCAGCTTTTATTTTTGAAATAGCCAGGGGTATATCGCCTGGCAGGCATAGCATATCATTGCCTGCAATGATAGATTGCACAGAAGCTTCTCCATCAGGAAAAAACTTTTTAACGCCCTGCATTTCCAAAGCATCTGTAAAAGTTAGTCCCTGGTAGCCCAGGGTATTTCTCAAAAGGCCTTCAATATTTTTTGGGGAGAGAGAGGTAGCACGGTTTTTAGTAGAATCTATAGCCGGTATGTACAAATGTGCAATCATTACACTACCAATGCCTGCATTAAATATTTTTTCAAAAGGATAAAGCTCCAGAGAATCTAATTGCGCCATTGATTTATTTATCACCGGCAAATCCAGGTGAGAATCTACAGATACATCACCATGCCCCGGAAAATGTTTAGCACAAGCCATTACCCCTTCATCCTGCATGCCTTTCATATAAGCAATGCCAAAGCTGGCTACTTTATATTTATTTTCTCCAAAGCTGCGGTCGTTTATTACCGGGTTGTTGGGGTTGTTATTTACATCTACTACCGGTGCATAGTTTACCTGTATGCCCATTCGTTTACATTGGGCAGCTACTATTTGCCCATAGCGATATACAATGTTAGGGTCGCTCATAGCGCCAAGCATCATTTGCTTGGGCAGCGGTAGTACACTATCCATACGCATTCCCACACCCCACTCAGCGTCTATGCATACCAGTAAGGGTGTTTTTGCCATCGCCTGCAGATTGTTTAATACGGTAGCCTGCTTTACAGGATTGCCCTGAAAAAGGCATACAGCGCCAATATTATATTTTTTTATTAAGCTGCTAACCGTATCATCAAAAAAAACAGCCTTCTTCAATTTACCATCATAGGTAGATAGGCGCACTACCATCAACTGAGCAATTTGTTCATCGGGGCTAAGCGTTTTAAAAACACTGTCTGCCCAATTTTTTGCAGCATTGTTTTGTGCTATACCATTACTATTACTCATTAAAAACAAAATTAATGCAAGTAAACAGTTTAATTTTTTTGGTAACCAGCATTTGTATTTCAATCTGGCTTTGGTTGCGTCGCACTCTTGTACTGCAGAATTTCTACTCATCTTTAGGTTTTAGGTTTGATGGTTCGCTAAAGTTCGGCAAAAAATGCTATTGTTGGAGTAAGAATGGGCTAAATATTTACAAAAACAGAGTAAATGTTGGGGCTAAAACAACCTCATTAGCGCTTAATGATTAACCGGGTAAAAAGGCATAAGCTTCCTCTAAAAATAAACTAACGGAAATGTATAAATGCAGTAATCTGTCATTTACAATTTTTTTTACCTCTTGCGAAGATATACAGCCAAGCAAAAGCAGCGTAGGCGTTTCTGTGCCTACATCAGTTTATTGAACATTAAAGCTCATTTTTTTTTAATACATGTGTGGTAAATATTAGTTTTCAGAAAATGACAATTTTTTGCGAGGGCGCAGATACACTTTTCTCAATAGCCTCGCAGCATATCTGCTCCAGTGGAGAATGTGCCTGTGAATATAATTTTATCACAGTGATAACATTTGCATCTATTCATTCTATTAGAAATGCTATTTTTGCCAATTCAAAACAACACATTTGCCTGATATCATTCAATTATTG
>JAFDXD010000124.1 GCA_018268135.1 Bacteroidota bacterium | reverse complement strand
TACCTGCCATTTGTACGCCAGGGCAATCCAATAATTTTTATGGATGAAAAATCTGCTGAGCTTACCAAGTATGCTGCTAACTCATTTTTGGCTGTAAAAATTAGTTTTATGAATGAGATAGCACAGCTTTGCGAAAAGTTTGGTGCAGATGTAGATATGGTAAGGCGTGGGATAGGAAGTGATGAAAGAATTGGAAAAAGATTTTTATTTCCGGGGATAGGATATGGGGGAAGTTGTTTTCCGAAAGATGTGCAGGCGCTTACAAAATCTGCAGGCGATGTAGATTACGATTTTAAAATATTGAATGCCGTAATTGATGTAAACCAAAATCAAAAGCTTCACTTGGTTGACAAAATAAAAGCCTATTTTAATAATGAACTTGCCGGAAAACATTTTGCACTGTGGGGACTGGCGTTTAAGCCCAATACAGATGATATAAGAGAGGCTCCAGCTTTAGAAATCGCAAATGCTTTGATAGAAGCCGGCGCTACCATTGCTGCCTTTGACCCTGAGGCGATGAACAATGTAAAACAATTGGCAAACAATAAAATTAACCTGGCAGATGCACAGTACAAAGCATTGGAGCAAGCAGATGCCCTCATTATTGCTACAGAGTGGAACGAGTTTAGAACACCCGATTTTGACAGAATAATTTCTTTGCTTAAAGAAAAAATTATTTTTGACGGCAGAAATTTATTTGAACTGGAGCAGATGAAACGATTAGGTTTCTATTATGAAAGTATTGGCAGAAAAATAATTAACGGTCTATAACATTTAAAAATTTTTATGCAGAAAAGAGTTTTAATTACCGGGGCAGCAGGTTTTTTGGGGTCGCACCTGTGCGATTTGTTTATGAGAGAAGGAGCGTATGTAATTGGTATGGACAACCTCATCACCGGTGATTTAAAAAATATAGAACATCTCTTTAAGGATAAAAATTTTGAATTCTATCACCATGATGTTTCTAAATTTATTCATGTTACAGGCTCGCTCGATTATATTCTGCATTTTGCCTCACCGGCCAGCCCAATTGATTATTTAAAAATACCCATACAAACCTTAAAGGTAGGCTCGCTGGGCACCCACAACTGCCTTGGCCTAGCAAAAGCAAAGAACGCAAGAATATTAGTGGCAAGTACCAGCGAAGTATATGGCGACCCTCTGGTGCATCCGCAAAATGAGGAGTATTGGGGCAATGTAAACCCTGTAGGCCCCCGTGGAGTGTATGATGAGGCTAAACGTTTTCAGGAGGCCATTACAATGGCATATCATACTTATCATAAAGTAGAAACAAGAATAGTACGCATCTTTAATACCTATGGCCCACGCATGAGGCTTAATGATGGGCGTGCATTGCCTGCATTTATTGGCCAGGCTTTAAGGGGAGAAGACCTTACCGTATTTGGAACCGGTAGCCAAACAAGAAGTTTTTGCTATGTAGATGATCTGGTAAACGGGATTTATAAATTATTATTGAGCGATTATGCGTTACCGTTAAATATTGGAAATCCTGATGAAATATCATTAAAAGATTTTGCAGAAGAAATTATACAACTAACCGGTACCTCTCAACAAATTGTTTACAAACCTTTGCCCATTGACGACCCCAAACAACGGCAACCTGATATTACAAAGGCAAAACAATTATTAGGATGGGAACCCAAAGTATCGAGAAGTGAAGGTTTAAAAATAACGTATGAATATTTTAAAAACCTGCCAAAAGAAGAACTGAATAAATTACCAAAGCAATTTAATTGATGTTCATTAAGATAATTTTAATTTATTTTTTATTTATTCATTGTAACAAATATTAATCATAATGATGTACCAGGATTTAATTGACAAGAAGAAAACTTTAGCAGTAATCGGGTTAGGATATGTAGGCCTTCCCATTGCACTGGAATTTGCAAAAAAAATTAAAGTAATTGGCTTTGACATAAATGCAGAAAGGGTGGAAATGATGCGAAATAAAATTGACCCCAGCCAGGAACTGGAAAGCAGCGCATTTGATGGTTGTGATATTGTATTTACCAACGACCTTGAAGTATTGAAAACGGCAAATTTTTATATTGTAGCTGTGCCTACGCCGGTAGATGAACACAATGTGCCAGACCTAAAAGCCTTGCTGGGTGCAAGCTCTACGGTAGGTAAGGTATTAAAGAAAGGAGATTATGTAGTATTTGAAAGTACGGTGTACCCCGGCTGTACAGAAGAAGATTGTGTGCCCATTATGGAAAAATTATCGGGCCTAAAAATGAAGTCAGATTATAAAGTTGGATACTCGCCCGAAAGAATTAACCCCGGAGATAAAGAGCATACCATTACCTCTATAACCAAAGTGGTAAGCGGATGCTGCAGCGAAAGCCTCGATACCATTGCAAAAGTATATGAACTGGTAGTAAAAGCAGGCGTGCATAAAGCCTCTTCTATTAAAGTGGCAGAAGCTGCAAAAATAATTGAGAATACACAGCGAGACCTCAATATTGCATTGATGAATGAGCTGTCAATTATTTTTGATAAAATGAATATCAACACATTTGAAGTATTGGAAGCAGCCGGTACAAAATGGAATTTTTTAAAATTTCAACCCGGCCTGGTAGGAGGGCATTGCATAGGGGTAGATCCTTACTACCTTACCTATAAATCTAAAGAACTTGGCTACGATAGCCAGGTGATACTGGCAGGCAGAGTAATTAATGACGGGATGGCCGGCTATGTTGCAAAAAAAGTGTTGCAACATATTATTCAAAATGCTGCCAATGTAAAAGATGCCAAAGTATTGGTAATGGGCGCCACATTTAAAGAAAATGTGAGCGATATTCGCAACAGCAAAGTGGCTGATGTAATTAAGGAATTGAAATCATTCTCTCTAAATGTAGATGTGGTAGATCCTCATGCAGATAGCAATGAGTTGCAGCATGAATATGGCTTTGGCTTAACAAAAATTGGTAAGGATTATGATGCCGTAATAGTAACCGTACCTCACAATGATTATAAAAAATTAGATGATGCTTATTTTTCAGCCTTAACCAAAAGCCATGCAATAGTGGCTGACCTGAAAGGCATTTATAGAAATAAAATATCAAGCCGTAGCTATTGGAGCCTGTAACAACATTAATAGCAATTAAAAAAACATGATAGAAGATTTAGATAATTTAAGTGATAAAAATTTTTTAGTAACCGGTGGCGCCGGGTTTATTGGAAGCCATATTGCCGAATACCTGTTGCAAAAGGGAGCAGCCAAAGTAAGGGTTTTGGATAATATGAGCAATGGATTTGAATCTAACCTGGATGTATTGAGAAAATATCCGCAGTTTGAATTTATAAAAGGAGATATAAGGGATATAGATACCTGCCAGCATGTCTGCAAGGGGATGAACTATATCAGCCATCAGGCCGCACTTGGCTCAGTGCCACGAAGCATAAAGGAGCCATTGTATTTTAATGATGTAAATGTAAGTGGCTTTATAAATATGCTCAAAGCCGCCACAGATAATTCTATCAGGCAGTTTGTTTATGCATCTTCTTCATCCGTATATGGCGATGAGCCTACTTTACCTAAAGTAGAAAGTAGGGTGGGTAAATGTTTATCTCCCTATGCCGCTACTAAAAAAACAAATGAATTATACGCACAAATTTTTTCGGATGTATATGGTTTAAAAACAATTGGATTTAGGTATTTTAATATTTTTGGCCCACGCCAGGATCCTGATGGGGCCTATGCTGCAGTAATTCCTTTATTTGTAAAAGGTATATTGAAGCAGCTACCAGTATTTATTAATGGCGATGGCGGGCAAACCCGTGATTTTACTTTTATAGATAATGCTGTGCAAATAAATGTACGAGCCATGCTTACACAAAATGATGAAGCATTTAATAAAGTTTATAATGTAGCAATAGGCGAAAATTTTTCAATTAATTATTTATATCAAAAAGTAGCGGAAAATTTGGGCATAGAATGGCCGGCCACATACCGGGAGCCACGAGCAGGTGATATCAGAAACTCTCTTGCCGATATATCGATGGCTAAAGAACTACTGGGGTACCTGCCTACTAAAAAATTTGAAGAAGGGCTTGCCGAAACTATCGACTATTTTAAAAAAGTATATTCTTAATAATATTTTATAAAAAATAATGCCATTTAGTAAAACCGATTTTCCCGGACTACTTATTTTTGAACCTGCGGTATTTGAAGATAGCCGTGGCTATTTTTTTGAGAGTTATAACGAAAAAATTTGCCGGGAAGAGGGGATTCAAATTCAATTTGTACAAGACAATCAGGCCCAGTCGTCGTTTGGCGTAATAAGAGGCCTGCATTACCAACTTGCTCCATTTGCACAAACAAAATTTATTAGAGTATTAAGCGGCTCCATATTAGATGTAGTAGTTGATATGAGGCAGGGTTCGCCTACTTTTTCACAAGTATTTAGTATAGAACTGTCTGCACAAAATAAGTTGCAATTGCTTATTCCCAAAGGGTTTGCTCATGGCTATTCGGTATTAAGCCCCACTTGCGAAGTGTTTTACAAGTGCGATGAATTTTATAATAAATCTGCAGAAGCCGGGATAATGTATAATGATGCTTCGCTGGCTATTGATTGGAAAATACCTGCAGAGCAACAAATAATTTCTGATAAAGATTTATTGCACCCGGGGCTAAAAGATTGTAAGAATAATTTTATTTATACTTCGCTGTAATAACTACAATGGATAGTTGCAAAAATATATTAGTTACCGGCGCTAACGGGCAGTTGGGCATGGAGTTTAGGGCGTTGGCTAAACTTTTTCCAGCATATCAATTTTTTTTCACTACAAAAGATGATTTGCCCATTACAGATACAAGTTTGGTAGAAAAATATTTTAGCGAAAAAGAAATTTACTGCTGCATTAACTGCGCCGCATATACGGCAGTAGATAAAAGTGAAACAGACAGAGACACTGCTCTGTTGGTAAATGCAGATGCAGCTTCAGCGCTGGCTTCCATTTGCAAAAAGTATAAAAGTATTTTTTTTCATTTTTCTACAGATTATGTGTTTGATGGCAATGCACATACAGCTTACACCGAAAATTTTGAAACAAAGCCTGTAAACTTTTATGGCCAAACTAAATTAGAAGGGGAGCAGCAGGTACAAAAAAATAATGCAGACGCCATCATTATTCGCACTTCGTGGGTTTATAGCAGTTATGGAAAAAATTTTGTAAAAACCATGCTGCGCCTCATGAGCGAAAAAGAAAGTATTGCAGTGGTAAATGATCAGTTGGGAAGCCCCACTTATGCAGCAGATTTGGCTTTGGCCGTGATGCATATTTTACAATCCGGAACGGCACTGCAGGGAGGTATTTACCATTATTGCAATGAAGGGGTAATAAGCTGGTACGATTTTGCAAATGAAATAAAACTGCTTAGCCATAGCAAATGCACTGTGAATGCCATCAGTACTTCGGAGTATCCTACACCGGCAAAGAGACCCAAATATTCGGCCTTACAAACCGATAAAATTAAAAATACATTTCACATAACCATTCCCGGCTGGAAAGACAGCCTCTACAGGTGTATTAAACTTTTGCAGTAACAATAAGTTTACACCGAATTTCTGGCTGCATTGATGATGCCAAATGAGCTTCGGATGATTAATTTTTGATACACTTCTTTTTCTGAATCCGGAGCATCTTTCATTTGTAAAAGTTTGCCAATAGCATATTGCTGTATGGTACTTAAAGGCAATACAATTCGCTCCCTCATTTGAATAGATAGTTTATCAACCGGGTAGTTGCTCATTAACTCTGTACGACCGGTGAGTTTAAAAATATAGGATTTTGTCAATTCAAATTCGGTATAAATCATTTGCCATATTTCACCATACAATTCATTATTTGCCAAATGCATGGTTAATGGAAAAAAACATTTATTCATGGTCATTTCGCAATTATCCATCAATGTTTTAAAAAATAATGAATGTTTATAAAGCTCTTTAGCTTCGTTAAATCTTTTTTCTTTATCTAACTGCTCCAGGGCTGTACCAACTCCATAAAACCCGGTAACATTTTGTTTAAGCTGGCTCCAGGCTCCCACATACGGGATGGCTCTTAAATCGCTAAGGGTAAGTTTTCCCTTGCCTCTTTTTGTAGGCCGGCTGCCAATATTTGTTTCGCTGTAAAATTTAAGAGGGCTTACATCATTTAAGTATTGCATAAAATGATGATGCTCTTTTAAGGCAATATATTTTTTGTTGCTAACAGCAGCAAGTTGTTGCAGCAATGCCTCCTGCTCAGGCTGTAGGGTTATTGCCTTAGTAGAAAAAATATCATTTGAAATACCTGCACTCAGTAATTGTTCTATATTAAATTTTGCAGAATCCACCGTACCAAAGCTAGAGCTTACAGTTTGCCCCTGCACCGTCATTTGTATTTCTTTATTTGAAATATTTTTGCCCATGCTTGCATAAAAATTATGCGTTTTTCCACCGCCTCTTGATGGCGGACCACCACGGCCATCAAAAAATACCACATCTATTTGATGCGATTTTGAAATTTTTGTAAGCTCTTCTTTTGCTTTATAAATACTCCAGTTGGCCATTAAGTAGCCACCATCTTTTGTACCATCACTAAAGCCAAGCATGATGGTTTGTTTATTATTCCTGTGTTTTAAATGTGCTTTGTACATTTCGTTGCTATACAGCTCCTGCATTACAGTGGCTGCATTTGCTAAGTCATCAATGGTTTCAAACAGAGGAATGATGTCCACATTCAATTCATCTTTCTTCCAACCGGATAAAATAAAGAGAGCATATACTTCTAACAAATGTGCAACGGTTTCTGTATGGCTAATAATGTACCTGTTGCAACCTTCTGCACCATTAAATTTTTGTATGGTTTTAATAGAAGCAATGGTGTAGAGCGTATCTTTTGTGATATCTGCATACTTTGTGAGGTCGGCAGTATGATGGATGGAAGTAAGCAGTGAAATCTTTTTTGATTCATCTAAGTCTTGGTAAGCGGTTTGTAGTAAATTTTCTTTTTCAACTATTTCTGCCATTACCGATGTTAAAATGGAGCTATCCTGCCTGATATCTAAGGTGGCAAAATTAAGGCCAAATAGATTCACTTTGCTTATGAGATTGTTTACCAACGAAAGAAAGAGGCCATTGTGTTCATTGATGATTAATGATTTTATTTTGGTTAAATAATCTACTATTTCATTTTTGCTGATAAAAATGCGTTGGTCCGGAATAAAAATGTTGTTGTACAATTTTTCTTCCAGCTCAGTAAGCAATTCTTCTACGCCTTTAAAAGTAAGTCTGCGCCTCAATCTTCTCACATCTAAATAATAGCATTTAATAATTGATCCTCTTAATGCATCGGCCACTTTAAGTGTAGTATCGGCTTTTACAAATGGGTTTCCGTCTCTATCGCCACCAGGCCAAAAACCCATTTTAATAAGTTGATTATTGTAAGATAATTGTCCCGGAAAAATATTTTCTAAATCGGTAACAATCCGTCCGGCAGCATTGTAAAATACATTTTCTAAATACCAAATAAGGCTGATAGCCTCATCATAAGGAGTAGGTTTTTGTTTTTTTAAAAAAGGAGTTTTACCCAACTGCTGTAAGTAAGTGTTTATTTGCTCTACATTATTATCTGTAATGGCCCTTGCAGTATCATTAATAATGCCCAATACAGGGCCGGGGTAAAATTGTGTAGGATGTGCCGTTAATACTAATTGTACACAAAAGTCTTTTAGCTTTTGCTCCAACTCTGTTTTTTTATTTTTTGCCGTTACTTCATTTAATAAATATTTTAATGTACCGGGGCCGGTCATATCATTCACCGATTTAAAAGCAGCATCTTCCAGTGAATCAAAAAGTACCACTTGCCTTTCGGCATATTGTATAAACCTAAAAAGCACATCATGTATTTCTGCATGAGATTTTATAGAAGTTTGCCTGCTAAAAAAATCTTCAATGATTTGTTCGGGACTTAATTTTTTTTGAAAACCATCTTCGCATACGGACAATAACATAGAAAGCAGAATCCCTGTATTTTCAATGCGGTGAAAGGGAAGGGAGGTAAAAAGGCCATTGTATAATTGAAATTTTATACCTACCTGTGCTTTAAATTGCTGCAACGACCTTGTATCTTGTTCGTACATAGTTCTATTTTATTATAAGTTAAATGTAAAGCAGCAATCGTAGTATAAAAATAACTGAAAATCGGATATGTTGTTCAATGCTTAAGGTAGTAAATGTTATTGGCATATTATTTTGAGTAAGTTTGCATCCATTATGAATCTATTTTTTTCTACAAGCCGCATCATTGTTACCTGTAGCAACAGGCTGTCTGCTTATTTGCAACAGGAGATAGTAGAGCTGGGATATAAGCCTGTGAGGGTTTTTAAAACCGGGGTAGAATTACAAGGAAAGCTTGCAGATTGTATCAGGCTTAACCTAAACTTACGCTGTGCCAGCCAGGTGCTTTACTCATTACAAGAATTTAAAGCATACAATGCAGAGGAGCTTTATAAAAAACTTATAACCATAGAATGGGAAAATATATTGCCGGGGGATGGATATTTTAGCATTAGCAGTAATGTAAGCAATGACACCATTACCAATAACCTTTTTGCAAATGTAAAAGTAAAGGATGCTATTGCAGACAGGTGTAGAGAAAAAACCGGAAGCCGCCCCAACTCAGGGCCCGGGCTACATGGTGCGGTAATTCATTTATATTGGAAAGAAGATATAGCAGAAATATTTTTAGATACTTCGGGTGAAACATTGTCAAAACACGGGTATAGAAAAATACCCGGTAAAGCTCCCATGCTTGAGTCGCTTGCGGCTGCCACATTGCTGGCTACTAAATGGGATAAAAAATCTCCTTTTGTAAATCCGATGTGTGGCTCCGGTACAGTAGCTATTGAAGCCGCATTGATGGCTACCGGCCGAAGGCCGGGGCTGTATAGAAGTAATTATGCGTTTATGCATTTGCGTGAGTATGATGAAGGGCTGTATGAAAAAGAATTTAACCTTTTGCAGGAAAAGGTAATAGCCGTGCCGGGCCTTAATATTATTGCAACAGATATAAGTGAAGATGCCATAAACATTTCAAAAGTAAATGCTGGTATTGCGGGGGTAGAAGAGCTGATTGACTTTTCGGTTTGCGATTTTGCCGAAACCCATATTCCGCAAAAAGAGGGCGGGGTCATTTATTTTAATCCAGAGTATGGCGACAGGCTGGGGGTAGAAGAGGCACTGCAAGGCACTTACAAAAGAATGGGCGATTTTTTAAAGCAGCAATGCAAGGGCTATTTCGGATATATTTTTACCGGCAACCTGGAGCTTGCCAAAAAAATCGGGCTAAAGCCGGGCAGAAGAATAGAATTTTTTACCAGTAAAATAGATTGCCGTTTGTTGGAGTATGAATTATATGCCGGCAGCCGTGTGCAGGAAAAAATAGAAGCTTAATTATTTGGTGAAGAATACCTCGTTGCAATGGAGTGTAAGTAAAATGCAGGTAATAATTGAAAATAGTTTTTTATTTTTATCGCCTAAACAAAAAAATATGACCAGTAGATTTTTTACAAAGAAGAGTTTTTTAGCCGCAATGGCCGTAATAGTTTTTGCAGCATTTGGTTGCCATAACAATGATACTACAGCAGATACCGATCAGTCTCACACTTATGATACTACTTTATTTAAAAAAGGAGCTACAGAAACCCCGGTGGCTACTGACACTACAGCACATGCGGCCCATGCAATGTCCGATAGCGCTAAAAGGTAGCCTTATTTGCCCATAAGAATGGTAAAAGCCCAAGAGCGGCGGGATGGAAGCGGTAGCCCCGAGGTACGAGGGCTACAAGCGTACAGCCCGATCTGAAGCGGAAGCATGCTCAAATGCTCAGCGCCAAAATATTTCGTTTTTCAAAAATGGTTATGTCCCTGAACTATTACTGCTTTATCGGTGTATTTGTTAACTTTGCAGCATGAGTAAAGGCAAGGTATTAATGGCAATGAGTGGTGGTATTGATAGCACAGTAGCGGCTTTGATGCTTCATAAGCAGGGGTACGAAGTAGTGGGCATTACCATGAAAACCTGGGACTACGCTACAAGTGGCGGCAGCGCCGGAAAAAAAGAAACAGGCTGTTGCAATATTGATAGCTTTAATGATGCCCGTCAGGCTGCCGTACAACATGGGTTTCCGCATTTTATTTTAGATATCAGGGATGAGTTTGGCGATTTTGTTATTGAAAATTTTGTGGATGAATATATTGCCGGGCGCACCCCAAACCCTTGTGTAATGTGCAATACACATATTAAATGGAGGGCTTTATTAAAGCGGGCCGATGCTTTGGGTTGCGATTACATAAGTACGGGCCACTATGCACAGGTACATCAGCATTCCAATGGAAGGTTTTATATTAGCAAGGGCCTTGATGATACTAAAGATCAAAGTTATGCTTTGTGGGGACTGCAGCAAGACCTGCTAAGCCGCACCCTGTTGCCGTTAGGTACCTATCGCAAAACGGCTATCAGGCAAATGGCTCATGACTTTGGATACCCCGAACTTGCCAAGAAAAATGAGAGTTACGAAATTTGTTTTGTACCGGATAATGACTATCGGGGATTTTTAAAACGCAAGGTAAGCGGCCTGGAAGAAAAAGTAAATGGCGGCAACTTTGTAGACCCAAGCGGAAAAATTTTGGGCAAACACAAAGGTTATCCGTTTTATACCGTAGGCCAGCGCAAAGGCTTAGATATTGCCCTTGGCAAGCCTGCTTTTGTAACCGAAATAATACCCGAAACCAATACAGTAGTGTTGGGCGAAGATGATGACCTGAACCGGACTGAAATGATGGTATCGCAAATAAACTGGATGAAATACGAAGGTATTACCGATGGTATGGAAGCCGTTACAAAAATCAGGTATAAAGATAAAGGGGCACTTAGTAACCTCTTTACATACGAAAATGGCATTAATGTTCGTTTTTATACAGATGTAAAAGCTGTGGCCCCCGGGCAGAGTGCTGTTTTTTATGAAGGCGATGATGTTATTGGCGGAGGAATCATACAACGCAACAAGCAGCTTTTTACTTAATTTAGAGTCTTAATAATTATCAACCTGTTATTTTAATGAAAGTACTTAACCGGGTAACCCTCATCATATTTGCTTGTATGGCATCGCTGTATTTTATTGCCTGCAAAAAAACAAATGATACCACACAGTTTGTATCGTACAAAAACTATACTGCCCCAGGCCTTGGCAAATACATTATTTATAAACTCGACTCTACCATTACCGCCTCTTTCGGCGCCTATTTTGTAGTGCACTCTTATTTAATAAAAGATTCTATAGTAGAGGTTATAAAAGATAATTTAGACAGGGAAACTTTTAAAATATTTCGCTACCAATACGATTCGGTGCACCATGTATGGAATGCCAGCAATACTTTTTACCTAACACCCACTGCTAATACATTAGAATATGTAGAAAACAACCTGCGATATATTTCTTTAGTAAGCCCCGTGGTAGAGCTTAACCAATGGCAAGGCAATAGTTATATCAGCACATCGCTCTACAATCAAAATAATTTTTTTCCTACCTGGACCTACACTTACAAAAACGTAGGGCAGCCTTTTAGCATCGGGGGATTAAATTTTGCCAATACCGTTACGGTAGAAGAGTATGACTCATTAGACAACCGCCCTTTTTCGGCCACCAACTACAGCGCATACAGCAAAGCTTACGAAGTATATGCCCAAAATGTAGGCCTTATTTATAAAGATATTTTAAGCTGGGAGTACAACTCTTTTACCAGCATTAGCGGCTGTAAACTTGTAAAACCCAAAACCGGCGGAGGCTTTGATACCACCCTTATTGATTGCGATGCCAACAGGCCCCTCTGCGATTCTTTTAAAGCATTGCCCAATTATAAAATCATCAATTGCGATACCAGCATCAACCAGTTTGTGTACGATGGGTATGGCATCAGGCAAACGGTGGTAAGCCATAATTAGGGTAGCCTTTCACAATAGCTTTTATTTTTTTCGCCAATACACTATCAGGTCGGTAGCAGGCACTTCTGATACACCCACCTGCCTAAGCATGGTAACCAATTGCCCCCGGTGATAAGTTTGATGATTAAATAAATGATGCAGCATTTGCCAGGCAGGCTGCTTATACTGCTCCCTTTTGGTATTTCTATAAATAAATTCATGATACAGTGCAGCCTCGGTAGCGGCTTCTACCCACTCATGCCATTGCTTAGAGCCATGCAGCAAAGCCGCCGTCAGCTCTGCAATAGAGCCTTCAAAGCCATTGCCGGGCCATACGGGGTTTTCTACTAATTTAATTCTTTGCCACCATACACTCTCTACACTCCACAGGTGCAGCAAAGTGTTGTAAATAGAGGTAAAGCTGCTTTCAATTTCATGATGAAGCTGCGCAGGGCTAAGGCTCATAACAGTATCGCATATACGCTTATTAGCCCAAAGGTTATACCCGGCATATTGTGATATAATTTCTTTCAATTCAGATGATTTTATAAATGGGTTACCTGCAATTTATTAAAAAAACAGTAGCTGTATTTCATAAAAAAACACCCCGGTAAAGTAATACCATGCATCCTAATTTAATATATTGCAAATAAGTAAGGGCGTGCCGCAAGGCGGCCGGGCTTTTCGCTACTACTCCGGCACAAAACCCGGGCTGCAAAGCCTCACCGGGGTAGCCGCTGCAATCCCTCACGCTTTGGTACTTTTATTTAATTATACAACATTTTAACACATGCAGGTAACTATAAGAAAAGCCGTAAAAGAAGATTGTACCCGAATGATGGATTTGATAAATGAGCTGGCTGTTTACGAAAAAGCCCCCGAGCAGGTAACGGTAAATTTTGATCATTTTGTACAAAGTGGTTTTGGGCCAAACCCCGTATGGCAGGCATTTGTGGCCGAAATGCCCGGGCAGGGTGTAATTGGCTTTGCATTATATTATATCCGCTACAGCACCTGGAAAGGGCAGCGCATATACTTAGAAGACCTGTTGGTAACCGAAAGCCTAAGAGGGCAGGGTATTGGCAAGTTATTATTTGACCGCCTGCTGCTGGAGGGCAAAGAAAAAAATTACAATGGTATGGTTTGGCAGGTATTGGATTGGAATGAGCCGGCCATTAATTTTTATAAAAAATACAATGCATCCATTGATGAGGGATGGCTTAATTGCAGTTTAGAGTTTTAGAAAAAAATAATAAGCTTACGGAGTACATAGATAAATAGGCTATTTCGTATTTTTGCCAGCAAATAATGATATGTGATGCAGAAATAATGGTACCCTGTACAAGTGAGTGACACAACGATGACCACCAAGGCTTTACTACTTGTAAACAAAAATATATTATGGCAGAAAAAATAACAATGGGCGCAGATGGCAGATTATCTGTTCCTGATTTTGTAACCATCCCTTTTATTGAAGGTGATGGTATTGGTGTAGATATCTGGAAAGTAGCGCAAAAGGTTTTTGATACTGCGGTAGAAAAATCTTACGCTGGAAAAAGAAAAATTGAATGGCTCGAAATGCTGGCGGGCGAAAAAGCGTTTACCCGTACGGGTGAGTGGCTACCGGCTTCTACTTTGCAAACTGCCAAAGAATATATTGTATCTATCAAAGGGCCATTAACTACGCCTATTGGAGGCGGCATACGTTCTTTAAATGTAGCCATGCGTCAGGATTTAGATTTGTATGCCTGTGTGCGGCCTGTAAAGTGGTTCAAAGGAGTTCCATCGCCGGTAGTACATCCTGAAAAAGTTGATATGACCATTTTCAGGGAAAATACAGAAGATATTTATGCCGGCATTGAATGGAAAGCAGGCACCCCCGAAGCTGCAAAATTTGAAAAATTTTTGATAGAAGAAATGGGGGTGAAAAATGTACGTTTTCCCGGCGATTCGAGCTATGGTGTAAAACCTGTTTCTGCACAAGGTACCAAGCGATTAGTAAGAGCTGCCATCAACTTTGCATTAGAAAATCATTTGCCATCGGTAACCCTGGTACACAAAGGAAATATTATGAAATATACCGAGGGTGGTTTTAAAACCTGGGGTTACGAAGTAGCCCGAAAGGAATATGCCGATAAAACATTTACCTGGGATGAGTGGGATGCGCTTAAAAAAGAGCATGGTGAAGCTTATGCCAACGAGGTACAGCGCAAGAGCCTGCAACAGGGTAAATTATTGGTGAAAGATGTAATTGCTGATAATTTTTTACAACAAATATTAATTGCTCCGCAGGATTATTCTGTAGTAGCTACCTTAAACCTTAATGGCGATTATATTTCGGATGCACTGGCTGCAGAAGTAGGCGGCATTGGTATAGCGCCGGGAGCTAATATTAATTATAGCACCGGCTATGCCGTATTTGAGGCTACACATGGTACTGCACCAAAATTTGCCGGTACCGATAGCATGAATCCCTCTTCTGTAATTTTAAGTGGTTGTATGCTTTTGGAATATATTGGATGGAAAGAAGCTGCAGAGCTTATCACTACTGCATTGCAAGCCACCATTATGCGCAAAACAGTTACCATTGATTTTTATAATCTGATGACAAATGCCACCCTTTTAAAAACCAGCGAATTTGGAAATGAAATTATTGCCAATATGGGCGTGGTAGCAGGCGAAGGCCAATTAAAACAAAGTTCGAGTTTATAAAAATCACTATTTTTATTAAAATAAATAACAATTCATAGCATGAATAAAATTAAAGTAGCAAACCCCGTAGTAGAGTTAGATGGAGATGAAATGACACGTATCATCTGGAAATTTATTAAAGACAAATTGATACTGCCTTATATAGAAGTACCCATTCAGTATTTTGACCTGGGTGTAGAACACAGAGACGCCACTAACGACCAGGTTACTATTGATGCTGCCAATGCTATTAAAGCATGTGGTGTGGGTATTAAATGCGCTACCATTACGCCAGACGAGGCAAGGGTAAAAGAATTTAACCTTAAGCAAATGTGGAAATCGCCCAATGGCACCATCCGCAATATTTTAGACGGTACCGTTTTTAGAGAGCCAATTGTAATGCAAAATGTACCAAGGCTGGTACCCAACTGGACGGCTCCCATTATTATTGGCCGCCATGCTTTTGGCGATCAATATCGTGCAACCGACACCGTTATTAAAGGCAAAGGAAAACTCACCATGACATTTACACCCGATGGCGGCGGCGAGGCACAAACTTTTGAAGTGTACCAGTTTAAGGGTGATGGTGTGGCATTAACCATGTACAATACTGATGAAAGTATTATTGGCTTTGCAAGAAGCTCTTTCAATATGGCGCTGAGTAAAAAATGGCCGCTGTACCTTTCTACCAAAAATACCATCCTTAAAAAATATGATGGCCGATTTAAAGATATTTTTGAAGAAATATACCAAACAGAATTTAAACAAAAGTTTGAAGCAGCAGGCATTACCTATGAGCATCGCCTGATAGATGATATGGTAGCAAGCGCCTTAAAATGGCATGGTAAATTTGTATGGGCTTGTAAAAATTATGATGGCGATGTACAAAGCGATACGGTAGCACAAGGCTTTGGTAGCCTTGGATTGATGACCTCTGTATTGGTAACACCCGATGGCAATACCATGGAGGCCGAAGCAGCACATGGCACTGTTACCCGTCACTATCGTGATCATCAAAATGGTAAACCTACATCTACCAACCCCATTGCTTCTATTTTTGCCTGGACAAGAGGCCTTGCTTTTCGTGGGAAATTAGACAATAACCAGCCGTTGATAGATTTTTGCAATGCCCTGGAAATGGTGTGTATTGAAACTGTTGAAAGCGGTAAAATGACCAAAGACCTGGCGGTATGTATACACGGTAATAAAGTAGAGCATGGCAAAGATTTTCTTTATACCGAAGAGTTTTTAGATGCTATTGATGAAAATTTAAAAAAGAAAATGAGTTAAGTTTTAAGGGTTAAGTAGAAAAGCACAAAATAAATTTACGAAGCTTGGGCCTCATAAAAAAAGCGTAAAGAAAATTTGAATGGCAGCCGTTAAAAAATAAAATTAATGCTTAAAAAGATGAAGGTTGCAGATAGTTGGTAAGTCGCACTGTAGCTGGGAAATGATCTATCGTCTGAACTAATTTTATTTTAGGCGGACATTCAAATTTTTAGCTTTTTTTATGCAGCCTTGATTTTTTTGTTACTTTTTGTATCAAGACAAAAAGTAAATAAAGAAAAACCCGATAGGAATAAAGATTTGATTTTAAAATACCTACACTGTACACTTTAAGCTTTTAAATTATTTGCAGAAGCTATTGCTGCCGGCCAAAAATTAGCCAGGGTAGTAATAGCTTTTATTTTTGGCATGTTTTCATTTCTTAGTTTGATGCTATGCCACAGGCAATATGAGGTAATCTTTATAATTAAAAAAAAGTTTATATGAAGGATAAAAATGATATAACCCCAAAAAAAATAGGTCCCTCCGTAGAAACGGAGCGACCTTTCGATTGCTTGCCATATGAAAAACTTTAACAGTTTATAACTGTTGAATAATATTTTTAGTATCTTGCCACCGTCTTTCGACTACGACCTTTCGACTGCTTTGCTATTTCGGTTGCCTGCTATATGATTCTCTTTCCTCAATATTGATAATGCAAAATTACCACCCGGTGGTTTTTATTTTAAATCAACTTTGCGTTCATTTTATGATGCTGAACAAGAGTAATATTGTTGAAAGTCAATGCTGTATTGCATTTCAGAAAAAAATGAAATGATGTCCAACGGTTTTTTGGCTTCAAAATCCTAATAAAAAATGCGGTGAAAAACCCTCTTTTTTACAAAATCATCAGGCCGCAGCCTCTTATATCACTATTATCAAGCCGCCCAATTATTTCAAAACTATCGTTGGGATATAGTTTGCCCACATCGTCTGTGGCTATAAAGGAGCAACTATTTATATTGGCCAGGTCTATAATATTGATAGCGCCTGCTCTGTATTTTCCGGATAATTTATTGGCTTCCAGTATTTCAAAAGGGTCATCTTCGGCACGTATAAGCACCTTCATCCAGGGCGGGCAGGTAAAAATGCCATTGCTATTTGAGTAGGCCTGCGATAACAATTCCGTCATTCCATATTCAGAATGTACTTCGTGTACCCCTAACCGTTGTTTCAATGTATCATGCACTTCACTACGGGTAATTTCTTTACGCCTCCCTTTCATGCCACCGGTTTCCATAATGATTGTATTTTTTAATTTCATTTCAAATTGATCGGCAAAGTCGAGCAGGGCATAGGTTACGCCTATTAAAAGGGTAGGCTTGCCATTCTTTTCATTTTCTTCAAGTTGCAGGCTAAGTTTTTTAAAATCGTGTAAATAAAAACCACTCTTTTCATTTTTAGATTCGGCAATAAGCCTATTTACCATGTACACTAAGGAAGAGTGCCCCCGCTCCAGGTAGGAGGGCAATAATCCAATAATACAGTATTGGTCAGCATTGCCATAAAATTTTTTGAAACCGCTTAAAAAACTTTGTTCATATACTCCCGCATCTTGTACATAATGCCGGCTGTTAATACTGTTAGTAGTACCACTGCTTTCAAATATTAATGCAGCCTCTCCTGCATCATTGCCTATTTTTTTTGTTTTAAAAAATTGAATGGGTAAAAAAGGTATCTGGCTCAATGTGTGAGTATGCTCCGGCGGCCGCTGTATCAACTTACAATACTGCCTGTACACAGTACAATGCTCATACTGGTAATTGAAAACTTCTAAAGCGCAGGATTCAAAGCCGGCGCTACCAGTACTAAAGATTTTTTGTATAATATCCTGATTTTGTAGAATCAATGGAAAGAAAAATTTTAGTAAAAATCGTTAAATCTTTTTGCAATGCAGCATTTTAGCCGCTAAGGGTATCCTAATCTTTGGTACAGGCTATTTATTTTGAATTACTATTGCTAAATTTGGTATAAATTATACAAATGCGTCCATTATTATTTGTTGCTTTTGCAGGGTTTATTTTTTTAAGCTCTTGTAGTAAAGATAAGTTTACAACAGCGCCACAAATCAAATTTAAATCCATATCGCCCAATATGTTTAAGGATGGCACATTAAGCACCAATACCGATGCATTGCCTGTTCTGCATTTTCAGCTAACAGATGCCGAGGGCGATATCGGTACCAATGATACGGCGCACTCTTCTTATGTTTATATCAGAAATATTACAACCAATCCCGCCCAGCTCGATTCAGTTATTTTTCCAGATTTATCAAAAATAAATCATAAGAACCTGGATGCAGATATTGCCATCAACCTTTTTGACCAGCAAGGCTTGCTACAGGTACCTGACCCCGGCACCAGGCCGCATATTGATACTCTGTATTTTGAAGTATATGTAAAAGATTTTGCAAATAATAAAAGCAATGTAGCACAAATGGGGCCCCTGTACTATATCTTTGAGTAATGGGCTGGCTACGTTTTATTTTATCACATTCTATTTTTATTTCATTTTGTGCAGTAGCATTATGTTTTCAAACAGATGTAATACTGCATAACAGCTCCGATATTCATATTTATGGGTTTGTTTTTTTTGCCACCCTAAGCAGTTACAATTTTTACTGGCTCATCAGTAAGTTTTCATTTAGTAAAGAAAGGGCCCTGCAGGTATTTATTAAAAAAAATTTTTCATACCTCAGTATGTTTTCTGTAGCAGCTATCGGCATGTTATATTGTATTTATTTTTTGCCCTATCTCTATTTGTATGTGGCCATTGCCATATTGCTTACACTGCTATACTCACTGCCCCTGTGGCCTTTTAAGTTTGCTTCATTTGCCCGCAAGGCCGGTTTTTTAAAAACAACTTTACTCTCTTTCACCTGGGCTTATGTTACTGTTATTTTTCCGGCCATACCGGTGTTGCATACCGATCCTTTGCTGGTAATTACATTGTTTGCAGCAAGATTTTTTTTCATGCTCCTGCTCTGCGTTATTTTCGATATGAGAGATATGGCCATAGATAAAATACATGCCCTGCACAGCCTGGCTACCGATGTAAGCCATCGAAACCTAACCATCATTATTAATATTATTTTTTTATTATACGCCGCTACAGGTATTTGGGTTCGCATATATTTTAAAGACAATCCTCAGGTAATAGCATTTGCCATTACAGGCATCATAGTATGGATTGTGTACAGGTTTTCATTTAAAAAACAGGGATATTTTTTTTATTATTTTCTGGTAGATGGGTTAATGATGGTATCTGCGCTTGCTACTTATATTGCCGCTAATTTTCATACATAAGCAAATATTTTTCTGAAATCATTTAATGCAATGCCACATTCTGTCTGTACAAAATGATTAGAGAAATTTAATTTTTTGAAGCCGGGCATATTATCAATAATCAGCATGGGTCCCGTTATCCGGTATTGCTCCGGCTCCAGACCCTGCGCAAAGCCTCACCGGGGCAACCCCTACTACCGGGGCTAATTATTTCGGCAGCCTCCATTCTTATCAGCATTTATGCCGCTGCTACTTTTACATTTTTATTATTGCGTCAATAGCCGGTATTAAAGTATTTTTGCAAAAAAATATTACTTACATGGCCAAATCAGCAAAGCGTAAATCGCTCCTCACTACAGAGTCTTACCAATTTTTAAAAAACTATATCAACAATGCATCGCCTACCGGCTTTGAAAGCAGCGGCCAAAAATTGTGGATGAATTATTTAAAACCTTTTGCTGATGAATTTTTTACCGACCCGTATGGTACAGCCGTAGGAGTTATCAACCCTAAAGCAAGTTTTAAAGTAGTGATAGAAGCCCATGCAGACGAAATAAGCTGGTTTGTAAATTACATTTCGCCCGAAGGGCTTATTTATTTAAAACGAAATGGCGGAGTAGATCATCAAATTGCCCCATCTATGCGGGTACTCATACATGGCAAAAAAGGAATTGTAAAAGCAGTATTTGGCTGGCCCGCTATTCATACCAGGTTAGGCAATGCAGAAAAAGAGCCTCAGCCAAAAGTAGATAACCTGTTTTTAGATTGTGGCGCCCGCAATAAAAAAGAGGTAGAAGCATTGGGTATTCATATTGGCGCTGTAGCCACTTATGAAGATGGCTATGAAGAACTGTCGCATGATTTTTTAATAGGCAGGGCATTTGATAACCGCATTGGCGGATTTATGATTGCTGAAGTAGCCAGGCTATTGCAACAAAATAAAAAGAAACTTCCTTATGCCCTGTACATAGTAAATGCAGTGCAGGAAGAAATAGGATTAAGAGGAGCAGAAATGATAGCCCGCCGTATAAAGCCTGATGTAGCCATCATTACCGATGTTACACACGATAGTACCACCCCAATGATTAATAAAATTTCGGAGGGCGAATGTGCTTGTGGCAAAGGGCCTTCGCTATGCTATGGCCCGGCAGTACACAACAAATTGTTAGATGTGGTACAAGCAACGGCTGAAAAAAATAAAATTCCTGTACAGTTACGGGCCGTAAGCCGTAGCACCGGTACCGATACAGAGTCATTTGCGTATGCTAACGATGGATGCCCTTCAGTACTTATTTCCATACCGCTCAGGTACATGCACACAACGGTAGAAATGTTGCACAAATCTGATATAGAAAATACGGTAAAACTGATGTACGAAACTTTATTAACCCTGTCGCCCAAAACCAATCTCAATTACTTTAAGTAGCATATACCATTAATGGAAGATAAGTATTCAAAATACATCCGGTTATTTACTTCGCTTGTAATAACCATGCTGGGGCTGATACTGGCATTTGTAGTGCTGTTGTTATTAATAAGATTATTTTTTGGCCTGTTAAATTATATTCCCTGGGCATCATACATTTATATAATTTTTATTTTGTCTGTTCCCATGATGCTTTTTACCAGCATTTATCTTATTTACTTTAAGAGAACAATACAGCATCCGTCAGCCATTGCAAGGTATATATCCTATGCAGTGTTTAGCGTAGCATTAGCTTTTTGGGTTTATTTTTTTGCAAAAGATGTAATAACATTTACAACCCATGCCTACACAGATATTGATCATTACAATAGTTATGAAATGATTTTTCTGGCGGCCAATGTTGCAGCCATTTTTTTAGTGGGTATTTTGCAAGCCTTAACTGCCCCCGAAGAAAAAGACTGGATAGAAAAACGCAATGAAAGGATGAGCAATTGAGAAGAAGAAATTTAATAAAAATAATTCCCCCTGAAGAGTCAGGGGGAATGTTCTTTTAACCCTTAAAACAACTAATACTAAATTAGCCGCTCATACTACATACGGAAAGAGTAGTAAAAAGGTTTGCTCTTCTAAATATTTTTATGCTAATGCAATATCTAAAACCTGTTGCATTGTTTTTACAAAATGAAATTTTATGCCTTTAATATACTGAGGGTTTATTTCGCTTACATCTTTTTCATTTTGAAAGCACATTATTATTTCTTTAATTCCTGAGCGCTTTGCCGCCAATACTTTTTCTTTAATACCTCCTACTGGCAATACCTGCCCACGCAAAGTTATTTCTCCCGTCATGGCCAGGTATGGCTTTATTTTTTTTCCTAAAAATGCACTTGCAAGAGCCGTCATCATAGTAATGCCTGCGCTTGGGCCATCTTTTGGCGTAGCGCCCTCGGGTACGTGTATATGAACATCTTTTTTATTCATATTCTCCAAATCAATACCTAATTTTTTGCCATTGGCTTTAAGCCAGGTAAAAGCGGTACTGGCACTTTCTTTCATTACATTACCAAGGTTGCCGGTTAGTTTCAATTCTCCTTTGCCTTCGCTCAATTGTGTTTCTATAAATAAAATATCGCCGCCTACATAAGTCCAGGCAAGGCCCACTGCTACTCCCGGCATATTAGCCATTTTGTATAATTCATTACTGTATTTTGGCTTGCCCAATATTTTCTCTATATCATTATTGGTTATGGTAGCTTTAAGTTTTCCTTTTAGCACCATTTCTTTAGCCTGATACCGCATAATGCTGGCAAGCTGCCTGTCCAACTCTCTTACACCACTTTCTCTTGTGTAATCTGCTATCACTTTTTCAATTACCGTATCACTCATTTTAAAACTGGCGGGTTTTAATCCATGCATTTCTTTTTGCTTGGGCAATAAATGCCTTCGGGCTATTTCTATTTTCTCTTCTATTGCATATCCGCTCAGGTCTATTATTTCTAGGCGGTCTCTAAGCGCCGGTTGAATACTGCTTAAGCTGTTGGCAGTTGCTATAAAAAGCACTTTGCTTAAATCATATTCAAGCTCTAAATAATTATCATAAAAAGTATTGTTTTGCTCAGGGTCCAATACTTCAAGCAGGGCAGATGATGGGTCGCCATGTACGGTATTGCCTACTTTGTCTATCTCATCAAGTATCATTACCGGGTTGCTCGATTTTACCTTGCGGATTGATTGTAAAATACGCCCCGGCATTGCACCAATATAGGTTTTGCGGTGGCCACGAATTTCACTTTCATCATGCAGGCCACCAAGGCTTACCCTTACATATTTTCGGCTGATGGCGGCAGCAATGCTTTTACCAAGACTGGTTTTACCAATACCCGGAGGGCCTATAAAGCAAAGGATTGGGCTTTTCATATCACCCTTTAATTTTAATACGGCCAGGTATTCGAGTATGCGCTCTTTTATTTTGTGCATCCCATAATGATCGTGGTCTAATATTTTTTTTGCTTTTTTTAAGTCATACTGGTCTTCGGTATATTCTTGCCACGGAAGGTCGAGCATCAAATCAAGATGATTGTACACCACTGAGTAATCGGGAGTAGAGGGATGCATCCTTTCTAATTTTTCCACTCCTTTGGTAAACATATCCTTTGCAGCAGCAGTCCATTTTTTTGTTTCTGCTTTTTTTTGCATGTCTTTTACCTCTGCTACATTATCGCCACCCAATTCATCTTTAATGGCTTTCATTTGCTGTTGCAAAAAATATTCACGCTGCTGCTTATCAAGCTCGGCACGGGTTTTATTGGTAACCTTATTTTTTAATTCTGCATACTGAAGTTCGGTATGCATCAGGTTCATTAATAATTCTGCCCTTGCTTTTATATTGCTTATTTCAAGCAATTGTTGCTTTTGCCTTATATCGCTATTAAGATTGCTGCTTACAAAATGTATTAAAAAAGAAGGGTTTTCAATATTTTTTAAGATAATGCCTGCTTCGCTTGGCAGGTTGGGCGAAAGGCTGATGATTTGAGCGGCAAGGTCTTTAATGCTACCAACAAGGGCATCAAAGTCGGGGTCACTTTTAGCATTTTCCTCTTCCAGCATTTTTATTTTAGCCTTAAAATAAGGCTCATCACTGGTAATTTCTTCTATTTTAAAACGCTTGCGTCCTTGTATAATAATAGTAGTACCTCCGTCGGGCATTTTTATCAGCTTTACAATTTTAGCAACTGTGCCAATATTTTCTAAATCGCTGATGGTAGGCTCTTCTATATTACTGTCTTTTTGCGCAACTACGCCTATCAATTTGTCAGCCTTATAGGCATCAGTAACTGCCTTAATGCTCTTATCCCTTCCTACTGTAATGGGGATAACCACTCCCGGAAATAACACGGTATTTCTAAGTGGTAACAGTGGTAATTCTTCCGGAAGCTTTTGTTCATCTGCATTTCCATCTTCATCTTCATTGAGGGGAATCATGGGCATAAATTCCATTTCTTCTTCATTTCCCTGCGTATAAAAATTATTATTCATATTTTCCTGGTTAGTTCGTCAAAATGACAAATTTAGTGGCTTAATTAAGATTTTATTAGTGGAAACTATCTTTGTCAACTATAATGCCAAGCATTTAGTAACTGCCACTATGGTAACGGGTTATTTATGGCTACTGGTATAAATGGTTTCAAAAAAATGCAGACTTTCATTAAATAGGCAGCAATTATCTTTGCCATTATGGATATTAATTGTACGGAAAAAGAATTAGTAATATTTAGGAAAATTGCACAGGCAGCCACAGAAATGGGGATGGATAGTTATGTGATTGGCGGATTTGTAAGAGATAAAATATTGAACCGGCCCACCAAAGATATAGATATTGTATGCCTGGGGGATGGAATGGCGCTGGCAGAAAAAGCAGCTCAATTATTTAGCCCTGTGCCGATGGTAAATATTTTTAAAAACTTTGGCACTGCCCAAATGAAAGTAGAAGATGTGGAGATTGAAATGGTAGGAGCCAGAAAAGAAAGTTACCATTTTGATAACCGCAATCCAATGGTAAAGCCCGGCACATTAGAAGACGATCAAAACAGGCGGGACTTTACCATCAATACTTTAGCCATCAGCCTTAATAAAACTGATTTTGGTAAATTAATTGATCCTTTTGGAGGCATGGCTGATCTTGAAAAAAAAATTATCAAGACACCATTGGAGCCGGGCAAAACTTTTAGCGATGACCCATTGCGTATGATGCGTGCCACCAGGTTTGCAGCCCAATTGCAATTTAATATCGAACCATCCACCTTGCAGGCAATTAGCCTGCACTGCAATCGAATTAAAATAATAAGTTCAGAAAGAATAGCAGATGAATTCAATAAAATTTTACTGAGCAAAAAACCATCCATTGGCCTTGATTTGTTATATAAAACCGGGCTGCTGCAAATTATTTTTCCGCAGATGGTAGCCCTTGCCGGGGCCGAATATGTAGATGGCAAAGGGCATAAAGATAATTTTTACCACACCCTGCAGGTGGTAGATAATATTGCTGCCACTACTGATGATCTTTGGCTGAGATGGGCGGCTGTATTGCATGATATAGCAAAACCCGTAACCAAAAAATTTGAAGAAGGGCATGGTTGGACGTTTCATGGGCATGAAGTAGTAGGAGGGAGAATGGTACCTAAGATATTTGCCCGGCTCAGGTTGCCTCAAAATGAAAAAATGCGGTTTGTGCGTAAGCTTGTAGAGCTTCACCTGAGGCCAATAAGCCTGAGTAAAGAAAATATAACGGATGCGGCTATACGAAGATTGCTCTTTGATGCAGGCGAAGATATTGATGCCCTAATGCTTTTGTGTAAGGCAGATATTACTTCTAAGAATAAGCAAAAGGTAAAAAGGTATATCGAAAATTTTGAAATGGTAAGAGAGCGTTGCAAAGAGGTAGAAGAGAAAGACCATATCCGCAACTGGCAACCGCCGATTAGTGGCGAACTGATAATGAAAACTTTTCAACTTGCACCATCCAAGCCTGTAGGCATTATAAAAGATGCCATCCGCAATGCCATCTTAGATGGTATTATTGCAAATGATTATGATGCTGCATATAAGTTTATGATAGAAAAAGCAAATGAAATGGGCTTAAAAAAAGAAGATTAAAAATCACTGTTTCATCATGTCAAATATTAAAATTAACTTTACTAAATGGCAGTTTTAAAATTCAGAACATATTGGGAAGAAGATGAAAGCATTTACCGGGATGTGGCTATTATACATACCCAAACTTTTTTTGATTTGCACAATGCTATTTTAAAAAGTTTTGAGTTTGATAATAAGCACAAAGCTACATTTTACCGCAGCAACGATACCTGGAAGAGAGGCCGTGAAATTTCTCTTGAAAAGTATGATAAGGAGTACAAAGCAGAGCCCCTCATCATGGCAGAAGTGAGTATTGGCAGCGAAATTAAAGATCCTAATCAAAAATTTATTTACGAATACGACTTTAATAAGAACTGGCATTTTATGGTAGAGCTTATACAGGTAGATAAAGATGTAAATAAAAAACTTAGCTATCCTGTATGTGTAAGAGTAGAAGGGTTATCGCCATCGCAATATGGCACAAAAGGCCTGGTAGATAAGCGCCTTGCAGAGATGGAAGAAAAGTATGACCTGCAACCTGATGCACTTAACGAAGGGTATGGACAGGAAGGTGATGAATCAGATAGTGAAACCACAGCTGAAGAAGAAACCTCTGATGATGCCGAAGATAGCGCCGGAGATTTTTAAACAATCATTCCTACTTTATTTTTAATTACATTGAAAACCTGCATTATTATTGCCGGCCCTACGGCCATAGGCAAAACGGCATTAGCCATTAAAGTTGCCAGGCATTTTAATACACAAATTATTTCTGCGGATAGCCGTCAATGTTATAAAGAACTCAATATTGCCGTAGCCAAGCCCAGTGCCGAAGAGCTTGCTTCGGTACAGCACTATTTCATCAATTCTCACCATATCCAGGATAATTTATCTGCCATAGATTTTGAAGAATATGCCTTGCAGGCTGCTGATACTATTTTTCAAAAAAATGATATAGCAATAATGGCAGGAGGTACCGGATTATATATCAGAGCCTTTATGAATGGGCTTGATGAGATACCTCCGATAGATGAAAGCGTGAAGCTAAACATCATAAAAAATTACAAAGAACAGGGAATAGAATGGCTGCAACAGGAAATAAAAATTGCAGACCCCGCTTTTTTTGCATCAGGAGAAATACAAAATCCTCACCGCATTATAAGGGCGCTTGAAGTAATGGCCGCCACCGGAAAATCAATCACAACTTTTCAGTTGCAACAAAAAAAAACACGCCCGTTTAATATTATACCTATTTGCCTGCAAATACCAAGAGCAGAAATGTACGAAAGAATAAATAACAGGGTAGATGAAATGCTACGCTGCGGTTTGGTAGATGAAGCAAAATCATTATGGCCTTATAAAAGCCTGAATGCTTTGCAAACTGTGGGGTACAGGGAGCTGTTTGATTATTTTGAAAATAAAATATCTTTATCAGAAGCTATAGAACTTATCAAGCAAAATACCCGGCATTATGCCAAACGGCAACTTACCTGGTTTAAAAAAGTAGAAGGAATGCATTTTTGCACTCCTTCTATAAATGAGATTTTGTCAATATTAAAAGGCCGGGATATTAAAATTTAAATCCAACTGTGGCCACTACCTGATCTCTCTTTTGTTGTGTAGTAGCATAATAGCTTCCGGTTTCGAGCCTGTAAGGAAAGTTAATATCTTTTGTAATATTATGTATGTAAGTAAGGTCTATAAAAACACCTTTGTTTCTATACCCGATACCGCCGCTTGCTAATGCCTGGCTGGCTTTTAAAGAAGCATCAGCGTAAGGGCTGCTGTAATAAGCAAATCCGCCCCTCACCATAAATGTATTGAATTTTAATTCGCCACCTGCTCTAAAATTAAAAGCGCCTTTATAGTCTGATTTTATTACATCGTTTACGCCGTTATAATAAGATTTATAATCCATGCCGCTGGCAGAGTTATCTGCATGAAACCTGCTGCCCTTATAATTTACGTATTCTACATCGGCTGTAATAAATGCACGTTGCCTGGTTACATCCTGAGTTTCTCTAAATACATAAGAGCCACTCAGTATGGCTTTCCAGGGCGATGATTGAATGTATTTGCTTACCCCGGGTTCATTGTTGGTAAAATCCAGAGAGGTAGAGGATGAGTTTAATACAGGGTTTTCTATTTGTGTATTTAATGTAGTTACTCTTTTATCATGCAGCCACATAAAAGATGGCGTATGTATGGCAAGGCCAAATCGTAAATATTCCTGTGGCCTGAAAATGGCTCCCAGCTTAAGATTTACGCCTCCGCCGGTAGTAGTGTAAGTATCATTGTACTTAAATGAATTAAAATAATTAGAAGTATTGGATGAAGTATCTGATTCTGTAAAAGTAGTATTGCTTTTATAATATACGATTGGGATACCAATGCTGGCTCCATACATCCATTTATCATTATCATCAATAGCGCCGCCAATGGCCACTTCGTATATGCCTCCGTTAGTTTGCTTATACATATCCTGCCGCAAAGCCTGCCCGGCATCCAGTATGTATTCCGGCGCAGCCTTAATAGTAGTATTGCCGGCTACCGTTACCGTGTCTATCAGGTAAGTGTACAAGGCAGGCGCTGCTCCGTATGGCACAGAAGAGTTTACGTTTAATGCACCATCAATGCTTAATCCACTGTTGGCAAACTCTTCTGCAAACTGTTCGCTAAATGAGCTTTTATTGTTAAGCGCATTTAAATGTAATGAGTTATTAAAACTAACGCTTTGGTTTACGGCAAGGCTAAAGGAAGCGCTTTTTCCGGACTGTGTAGGCCCGCCTATTACAAAACCTGAAGGGCCTAAATTAAAAGAGCTTTTATTAACGCTGCTATGATTATTAAAATAGTCTGCATCATTTTTTTTGGATAAAAACCCCGGTGTCAATACAAAATCTCCGGTTTTGTAAAAGCCAAGCCCGGCAGGGTTTACAAATGTTGCAGTAATATCGCCACCCAGCGAGCCCATAGCACCGCCTACTGCCATAATACGAGCAGTAGCATTTTGCGGATACCAGCTATACTTCAAAGCATCTTCCGGCGTTTGGGCAAATATTTTGCCGCTGCATAGCAGGCATAACAATAGTATATTTTTTTTCATATAATTTTTTTAGTGTAAACCGGCAATGGTTACATTGGTAATAAATGATTGATGGGCTTTACTCTTTTTCGTATTAATTATTTCTGCCCCTCGATGGCCTTGAAATACTGCCGGAACTGCTACCTGAGCTACTGCTATTGTTTGATGATGGCGAATAGCTCCTGGTATTATTTTCATAGCTACGGCTATTATTATTTTCTGATGAATAGGTATGAATGGTTTTAGCAGAGTTAATTACTTTTCTAATAAAAGAATTGGTATTAGAGTTTGTATTGCTGTTGCTGTAAGCCTTTCGGGAGTTTACCTGGTAAGTACCAAATGTTTTTTGATTGGTAATTGACAGATTAGAATTGCTGTACGATTTTAAATTAATCATACGGGGAGTTGTATTTTTAGGATTAGAAATAGCTACTCCTGAAATATATACCGGGCAAGGATAGTAGTAAGGATTGTAGTAATATCCATAATCATATCCATAACGGTAAGGGCTATACGAATAGTCGTAGTTATAATAATCATCCAGGTAACGCCAGCGGTAATCGTAAGCGCTCATCCTAATTTGCCTGTCTTCATAATTGCTTATAGCCGACTCATTATTTTGTACATGCCTGCTTTCATTAATGCTTCGGGTAGGGGAGTAATAAACATCATCGGGGGTTTGCCCGCTTTTATAAGTAGTGCTACAGCTTGCAAGCAAGGCTGCAGAAATAATAAAGAGTAAAAAATTTATTTTCATGGCAAAAATTTTTAAAAATGATACATTAAAGTTACCGTATTATTATTTATTTTTTGTTACTACAAAGTTGCATAAAACTACTGTGTGTAAGGCGTTAATTCTTTAACATTTGCTGTTAAATTACTCCTAAATAAAGCAACTTTTTTAAAAGCTGATTCCTAATATTTTTTTACCCGGCCAGGGTACCCATGGGCAGCTTCAGTGGCGTCGCACACTTATACATTAAAGCATTACTGGGCATACAAAATGCAGTTTTTGCTGCTTTAAGAAACATTTTTAAAAAAGCCCATTTACTTCTTACATTTGCTCACTTTAAAAAAACTAAGAGTGACAATGCCGGAAAGCCAAAACGATACCGGCAAAAAAAACAGAACATACATGAGTAAAGAACTTACAACAAGGGCCGAAAATTATTCGGAGTGGTATAATGAGCTGGTAGTAAAAGGCCAACTGGCCGACCATAGCGCTGTAAGAGGATGCATGGTAATAAAGCCTTATGGCTATGCACTTTGGGAAAACATGCGAGACCAGTTAGATAAAATGTTTAAAGAAACCGGGCATGTAAATGCTTATTTTCCTTTGTTTGTGCCCAAAAGCCTATTTGAAGCCGAAGAAAAAAATGCAGAAGGTTTTGCAAAAGAATGTGCCATAGTAACACACTATCGTTTAAAAACGGATAGCGAAAATAAAGGTAAATTAATAGTGGACCCCGAGGCTAAGCTGGAAGAAGAATTAATTATTCGTCCAACAAGTGAGGCCATTATTTGGAATACCTATAAAGGATGGATACAGAGTTACCGCGACCTTCCGCTACTCATCAACCAATGGGCCAATGTGGTAAGGTGGGAAATGAGGACCCGCTTGTTTTTACGCACTGCCGAATTTTTGTGGCAGGAAGGCCACACGGCACATGCTACCAAAGAAGAAGCAATAATTGAAACAAAGAAAATGCTTGATGTGTATGCAGCTTTTGTAGAGGAGTGGATGGCTGTACCCGTAATAAAAGGGGTAAAAACTGCCAACGAAAGATTTGCAGGTGCAGAAGATACCTACTGTATAGAAGCGCTAATGCAGGATGGTAAAGCCTTGCAGGCCGGTACATCGCATTTCTTAGGGCAAAATTTCGCCAAAGCATTTGATGTAAAATTTAGCGATAAAGAAAACAAGTTAGATTATGTATGGGCTACAAGCTGGGGTGTAAGTACCCGGCTTATAGGCGCTTTAATAATGGCACACAGCGATGATCAGGGGTTGGTATTGCCTCCGAGGATAGCTCCATTACAGGTAGTGCTGGTGCCAATTTATAAAGGCGAAGAAAGTAAGCCTGTAATAGATGCAAAAGCAAATGAAATAGTAGCTGCACTTAAATCTTTGGGCATAAGAGTAAAGTATGATGATAGTGATAATGCCCGCCCGGGATGGAAATTTGCAGAGTATGAATTGAAGGGAGTGCCCGTTCGCATTGCCCTTGGTATGCGAGATCTGGAAAATAATGTAGTAGAAATTGCAAGAAGAGATACCAAAGAAAAAAAATCAATCTCTTTAGATGGTATTGCAGCTTATATTGAAAAACTGTTAGAAGAAATTCAACAAAATATTTTTAGTAAAGCAAAAGCTTTTCAACAAGACAATACCAGGGAAGCCAATAGTTGGGATGAGTTTGTAACATTGCTTGATGAAAAAGCCGGCTTTGTATCTGCACATTGGGATGGCACATCCGAAACAGAAGAAAAAATAAAGCAGGAAACCAAGGCCACCATACGTTGTATTCCTTTAAACAATGCCCTGGAGCCGGGCAAATGTATATTAACCGGAAAGCCAAGCTCACAAAGGGTTTTATTTGCAAGAGCCTATTAATTAAAATAAATATTATTTAGTAAAGCGGAAAAATAATCCGCTTTTTTTGCATTCCACCATAAAGTTTTGCATATTCGCTTATTCTTTCATCAAAATAACTCAACAATGGAATCAGGCGAAAATTTATTAAACAATGATTTGCAAATTGACAGCACTGCTGCCATGCAATTAAAAGAAACGGCCATGTGGGCAAAGTTTTTGGGTGTGGTTGGATTTATTATGTCGGCATTATTGGCAATAATTGCAATTTTTGCAGGTGCTATCTTAGGAAAAATGATGAGTGTAAATCCTTATGCACAAGCGTCTTCTTTAGGATCAGCCATGGGTGGCGTTATTACAGTATTTTACTTAATCATTGCAGTAGTTGCATTTCTGTTATCGTTGCTCACTTATCGCTTTGGCGTAAGAACCAAGGCTGCACTTGCTACCAACGATCAGTCTACTCTCAATGCCGGCCTCGGAAGCCTTAAAGTGCTATTTAGAGTATATGGAATTTTTACTATTATTTATATTTTATTGATTGTACTCATCTTTGTATCAGGTATAATTGGCGCTGCATTTAGCGGAGGTATTTAATAGAACAACATTTTTTTTTGATGAGGCTTTGCTGTATGGCAAGGCCTCATTCTTTTGTGGCCAGGTAATTGTAATCTTCTAAAAGTTTTTCTAAAAAATCTACGGACGACAATTTTGATTGAATGTTAAGCACATCCTTTATTTTATATTCTACCCTTGTACTAATATCATGGTTGTTTCTTTTTTTGTCTTGTGTAAGTACAGATTTTATGGTATTAATATCATTGTCAGATAAGCGCATCACTTCCGGAAAAGTAACTTTATAATTACTGTTGTCTACATTCATAAATACCGTATCTGCTACAGTAAGGTCGGTTTTGGTAGCTACCAATACAGTGCCTGCTGCCAGGTCGCCAAGTCGCTGACTTTTTTTGGAAACAGTAATAATTATTACTACTGCCAGGCCAAACAGGCCTGTGGTAAAAATATAAGAATTTAAACTGCCTGTTGATAAAATGATGTACCCAAATAAAAAAGGCCACTCAAAAAATTTTGTAATCCATCTTAAAATGTATTGGCCAAGTGTAGGCTCTCCGCCATCAAGGCTGATAACCCTTATATTCATTAATTTTTTGCCAATGGTTTGTCCATTCATCCAAAGTTCGGTAAGCAATGAATATAGCAGCATGGGTATTGATATGAGTATAATATCCAGGCCCATATTATCACTCATCGAAATGTCTAAAGCGCCATATAAAAGATATTTTACAGAGTAGAGATAAATAATCAGCAATACAAAGTCAATAATATACGCCATCAGCCGTTTATGAAATGGGGCAATTTCAAATTCAAGATCAATATTAAAAACCGTATTGATTTGTATTATCGGCATGATGTATGCAATTTAGTTACTTGTATTGAGCTAAATTAAATAAAAGCATATTTTTTTATTTTAAAAAAAATCAGCAAATTGTAAAGCGTAACAATAAAAGTAATAGTAACCTGTACTGGTATGAGAGAAGCAATGTTTATAAAAAAAAATGTAGAGAAATGGACTACCTACCAGCAGGAGCCTGCCGAAAACCCTGATGAAACGGCAGAACGGTTTATCACTTTAATTGACGATCTCTCTTATGCAAAAACATTTTATCCCCGTAGCAAGGTAACGCATTGGATTAATGGCCTTGCAGCATCTATCTATCAAAATATTTATCAAAATAAAAAAGAAAAGTACACCCGTATTTTTTCATTTTGGAAATATGAACTGCCCCTGCTTTTTAAGAAGTATCATAAAATATTTTTATTTACTACGCTTATTTTTATTTTGTTTGTATGTATTGGTATTTTTTCCTCTATTCACAATCCTGAATTTGTACGGGGGGTATTGGGCGACCAATATGTAGAGATGACAGAAGATAATATAGCTAAAGGCGACCCCTTTGGTGTTTATAAAGATGAAAACCCTTTTAGTATGTTTATACGCATTGGGTTTAATAATATCGGTGTAGCATTTAAGCAATTTATTGGCGGCTTTACACTCGGTATTTTTACATTAATGGCGCTATGGCAAAATGGAATCATGCTGGGGAGTTTTCAAAATTTATTTTTTCAAAATGGGTTAGGTTTCAAATCTATTTTAGTAATATGGGTGCATGGCACTATAGAAATTTCTTCAATTATTATCGCCGGCACTTCTGGCTTTATTTTAGCCTACGGCATATTATTTCCGGGTACTTATACCCGTTTAGAATCTTTTAAGAGAGGAGCAAAAGATGCAGCAAAAATTTTAATATGCCTGATACCATTTTTTATTGTGGCGGCTTTTTTAGAAAGTTATATTACCCATTTAATGAGCCAGACTTATGATAAAAACGGAAGCGGAGGTATGCCGGAATGGGCGAGTATTCTTATACTGGCCTCTTCTTTATTTTTAATAATATGGTACTTTGTTATTTGGCCTATCAAGCTTTACAGGCGTGGGTTTTACATTCAAAATAACGGTATTTTAAACAGGCTGAACAGTGATAATGATTAGAAGAGGAATTTTATTTTTTACTTTTTGTTTTTGTATTGGCTATACAAATGCCCAGGAGCAGTCGCTTGCCGAAGATACTGTGTTGGCTAAGCAGGATGACCCTGTAGAAGTAAGTATTTTGAGCGATACAGCACTTGTCGTTAATGCTGTAAGTATTTCTAAAGATTCCATAGATGCAATAAGAAATTCTAAAAAATTTGCTTATGCAAAAAACCTTGACAGCCTCTTAAAAAACTGGCAAAAAAAGAGCAGCAACCTTAAAGTAAATCAAAATAAATCTGTATCGGCAACCGACAGATTTTTCAACTCCTATTTTTTAAAAATATTACTTTGGTGTATTGCATTATTGGCTGTGGGATATATACTGTACCATCTTTTTTTAAGTAAAGGCGTTTTTAGCAGAAAAAAATCATCTCAAAAAGTAACACCTGTAGAAACCCAAGAAACCACGCTTGAAAAATCGGATTATGATGCTTTGATAAGGCAGGCCTATCACCTGGAGGATTACCGGATGGCTACCCGGTATTTATTTTTAAAAACACTGCAACAACTTAGCCAACGCTCCTTCATACATTTTGCAGCAGACAAAACCAATAGCAGCTATATGAAGGAAATGCCCTCCGATAAGCGCAATGATTTTGCTAAACTGGTTTTGAATTATGAATATGTTTGGTATGGTCATTTGGCTATAGATAAAAATACATTTGATAATATAGAAAAAACATTTACCCAATTTAATAAGTCATAATACTTCATTGCATCAACGCTATTATCATATTATTTTTTGTGTCTTTTTGCTGAGCCTTATCGGCTGCAAGCAGCGGCAGCAAATTCCTGATTTACGAGAAACTTATAACTATAAAGACACTCATCCTTTTGGCGCATACGTTGCCTACCAAATAGTGCAGCAAACTTATAAAGACACTTGGGTAAATAACAAAAATGATAAGCTTGCCGATGATCTGTTTTGGATAAACGACACTTCATCACTTTATATTTCTATCAGCAAAAATTTATACCTGGAAGATAATGATGTAAAGAAGCTGCTCGATTTTGTTTATAATGGCAATACAGCATTGTTGGCGGCTTCAGTGTTTGATTCTACCCTGTTAACTAAAATTAAATGCAATGTAGAAAACTACGATTTTCTTGAACTAATGAAGCCACTTAGTTTTACTAATACCGGCATTAGGTTAATAAATGGCATCACAACATTTAGGGACACAACTTTGCAATATTTTTATCTTCCATTTTTAAATCATTTTTCGGAGCTTAATGTTAGCAATACCCGAAAAGTAGGGTACAATCAAAAAGATGAGCCCAATTGTATTGTAATATTTTGGGGTAAGGGAAAGTTGTTTTTGCATTGCGACCCTCGGGCATTCAGCAATTATTTTTTATTGCAAGGCAGCAATTATCAGTATCTTACTCAATTACTTCAGGTAATGCCAAAGTCGCCGGAGAATGTCTATTGGAATAGTTATTACGTTAAAAAAAATTATAAAAGTAATGGGAAGTCTTTTTCATCCTTTGATGCCATTTTTAAATATCCACCATTAATTTGGGCATTTTGGCTGATGTTGGCGATGTTGTTTTTATATATTTTTTTTAGTGCAAAGCGCAGGCAACGAATTGTGCCGGTAATTTCGCCTGTAAAAAATTCTTCTATTCAGTTTGCAGAAGCTATTGGCGGATTGTATTTAAAAGAAAAAGATAATAAAATAATTGCGCTTAAAATGATTACTTATTTTAATGAGCAAATTCGCTCCGTATATTTTTTAAATACTAATTTGGTAAATGATGATTTTGTATTGTCGCTCAGCAGAAAAAGTGGTATTGAGTTGGCCAAGGTTAAAAAATTGTATTACGAAATGCAGCAAATAGCCGATAGCCCTGAAGTTGACGATAGTATGCTTTTAAGTTTAAATGAACAGATTCAGGAATTTTATAAAACAAAAATCTAATGGAAGAAGGAAACATTTTTACAGAGTCAACATCTGTAACAGAGTTAAATGCTAAGTTAAATAGCATCAGGGAAGAGATTGCCAAAGTAATTGTAGGACAGCAGCAGGTGGTAGATTTGCTAATGATTGGCCTGCTATGCGATGGGCATCTGTTGCTGGAAGGCGTACCCGGGGTAGCCAAAACACTGGCGGCAAAATTGCTTGCAAAAATTATTGACGTAAATTTTTCCCGCTTACAATTTACACCCGACCTGATGCCCGGCGATGTAATTGGCTCATCGGTTTTTAATCCTAAAGAAGGAGCCTTTTATTTTAGGCCGGGCCCCATTTTTAGCAATATAGTTTTGATAGACGAAATAAACCGATCTCCTGCAAAAACACAAGCGGCTTTGTTTGAAGTAATGGAAGAGCGCCAGGTTACTGTAGATGGGCTTACTCATGCAATGGAATATCCCTTTATTGTATTGGCTACGCAAAACCCCATAGAGCAGGAGGGTACATACCGCCTGCCCGAAGCACAGTTGGACAGGTTTTTATTTAAAATTGAAATTGGTTATCCTTCATTGCAGGAAGAGATAACAATTTTATTGAACCAGCAGGGAAAAAATCAGCAACAACTTTTAGAGCAGGTAAATAAAATGTTTTCTGCTGCCGAAATAAAACACTATCGTGAGATAGTGCAGCAGGTAAAAATAGAGCCACGCCTGATAGAGTACATTGCAAACATCATCAATGAAACCCGTAACAGTCCTTCACTTTACCTTGGTGCTTCTACCAGGGCATCGCTGGCTTTGCTGAAATCTGCAAAAGCCGCCGCTGCGTTAAAAGGCCGTGATTTTGTAATACCGGAAGATGTAATTGATATGGCAAAGCCGGTGCTAAGGCACCGCATAATGCTTACACCCGAAAAAGAAATGGAAGGCATTAGTACTGATGATTTAATAGAAAGCATTTTAAAAAACCTTGAAGTGCCGCGTTAGCAATGATGCTATGATTCACTAATTATTTTACAGCAGATGATTAAAAAATATATTGGCAATTTATTTATCACCACACGGTTTTATATTTCAGCAGGGCTGTGTGCACTTACTTTTATTGCCTCTTTTTTTGTGCCGGTTTTTTTTCCGGTAGCAAAAATATTTTTTACCGCTTTTATAATATTGATTGCTGCCGATTATTTTTTTTTATTTGTAATAAGTAAAGCGCCATCAGCCAGGCGTGAGATGGGAGACAGGCTCAGCAATGCAGATGAAAATATTGTAACGCTGGTGGTGAAAAACAATAGCGCTTACACAGTAAACATTGAGCTGATAGATGAGCTGCCATTTCAGTTTCAGGAACGGGGCTTTGCTATTACAAAAAATTTTTTACCCCGCCAGCAACAAAATATCACGTACAGCATCACTCCTACACAAAGAGGGCTGTATGAATTCGGAAATATTTTGTTGTATGTACAATCGCAATTAGGGCTTGTACTGCGCAGGCATATAGCTGAGGCGGCAGAGCAGGCGCAAGTGTATCCTTCATTTTTGCACCAGCAATCTTACCAGCTACTTTCCAATGCTACCATAGAAGGTGGTGGAAACAGGCGTATCCGTAAAATAGGCCAGAGCATGGAGTTTGAGCAGATAAAGGATTATATAAATGGAGATGATATCCGCACTATTAACTGGAAAGCTACTGCTCGTAAAGGCAGCTTAATGGTAAATAATTATGTAGATGAAAAATCGCAGCAGGTATATTGTATTATTGATAAAGGAAGATTGATGAAAATGCCCTTTGCTGGCTTAAGCCTTTTAGATTATGCTATCAATACTGTACTTACGCTTAGTAATGTTTGTCTGCAAAAGCAGGATAAAATAGGGCTGATAAGTTTTTCAAATAAGATGGGGTCTATTATTGCTGCAAACAGGAACCCCATTCAGAAAGAAAATATAATGCAGGCTTTATATAAAGAAAAAACAGATTTTTTGGAAAGTGATTTTGAAATGCTTTATACTCAAGTGCGCCACAAAATTAAGCAACGTAGCCTGCTCATATTATTTACAAACTTTGAATCTGTAAACGGGTTAAAAAGACAAATTGCTTATTTGCGTTCCATAGCCAGGCATCATTTGCTATTGGTAGTATTTTTTGAAAATACGGAGTTGAATAAATTATCCAATGCTGAGGCCAATAATATTGAAGATGTCTATGTAAAAACCATTGCTTCTAAATTTGTGTATGAAAAAAGACTGTTGGTAAAAGAGCTGCAACAATACGGAATAGCATCCATACTTACATCGCCTCAACAGCTTACCATTAATACATTAAACCGTTATTTAAAATTTAAAGCTCAGCAGGCTATATAAAACCTTTGTTGCCGGTATTGGTTTGCTTGCCTTACTTTCGCAAAATAAAACTATACTTTTGGCTAAAAAGGAAACATATTTTTCAAAGCATAAGGCGCTCATACATGGTACTACAGGCAATGTAAGCAATCCTAAAATAAATATTAAGATTTCGGAAGATGCTAAAGCCGCATTTGCTGAAGGCAAAGTACTGCTGATAGATAAGCCCCTGCATTGGACATCATTTGATGTAGTACGAAAAATCAGGAATAGTATTCAAATAAAAAAAGTGGGGCATGCCGGCACATTAGACCCACTGGCTACAGGGCTTTTAATAGTTTGTACCGGAAAGTTTACCAAAAAAATAAATGATTACATGGCGCAGCAAAAAGAATATACCGGCAGTATTACCCTCGGCGCTACTACGCCTACTTACGATTTAGAAAGTGAGCCGGAAAATGTAAAAAATTTTGATGCCATAACATTAGAAATGATTCATGCTACTGTTTCAAATTTTTTGGGTGAAATAGAACAGTTGCCCCCGGTATATTCCGCCATAAAAAAAGAAGGCGTGCCCTTGTACCAATTGGCCAGGCGAGGAGAGGCGGTAACGCCGGAGCCAAGAAAAATAAGGATTGATGAATTTGAAATTGTAAAGGTACAATTGCCGGTGATTTACTTTAGGGTAGTATGCTCTACGGGCACGTATATACGAAGCCTGGCTCAAGATTTTGGGCAGGCGCTTGGGTGCGGCGGCTATTTAAGCGAATTAAGAAGAACTAAAATAGGAGATTGTAAAGTGGAAGATGCAATCGGCGTTGATCAGTTTATACAATCGCTGCAATAGATTGATTAAAATGGGTAGCTAATACCAATGGTGAAATTAAAATTTTCATATCTCCATTGCCGCTGGCTTTTTGAAAATAATTTTTTTAAGACATCATCAAAGCCAATAGAAGGAATTTTCCACCCATCATTTATATAACTTAATTCAGGCCTTTTAAATCTAAAGCCCAGGTCGAGCCTCAAAATAAAATAATTAAAATCGAGTCGGAAACCCGTGCCGGCACTCACTCCTAACTGCTTGTACAAATTTTTAAGTTTAAATTGGGCGCTGTCTGTTATACCGGCAGGCTTTAAGTCTTTTATATTCCAGATATTGCCTGCATCTACAAATAATGCACCCCTCAGCGTTAAGGTGTTTGGAATAATTCTGGCAATATCATATCGGTATTCTACATTTCCTTCCAGCCTCATATCGCCGGTGCGGTCATTAAATGTATATTTTGTGGGGTCAAATGGTATTAGCCTTTCGCCGCCACGGCCAATACCTCTTACCGGCCAACCTCTCATACTATTGCTGCCACCGCCAAAATATTGTTTAAAAAACGGTAAGGTTTTTATAGAGTCATTTCCCAAGGGAATGCCAACCCCGCCAAATAATCTAAAAGCCAATGCAGTTTTAGAGTAGGTAACGGTATATTTATATTCTGCATCAAGCTTGATATACTTTCTTTTATATTTATTTAAAATAGGTAATAGGCCCCATGTAATGCCCGACTCTTCTGCATTTGCTGTAAAATCACGCTGCTTGGATACACTGAATAAATGCTTCGGATTTTTATAAGAACTAAAATAACTGGCGCTGGTACCAATAATAAAAGCCGTATTGTAAGAGTATCTCAAAAAAGGATTATCATTTATTATAGTTTTAAAACTATCGCTCTCATTAAATAGATAACTAAATTCAACATTGAATGGCCTTAGAGAATATTTGTGCCCTTTTTTACTGACTTTAGAATTTCCAAGATTAAAGTTGAATGATTGAAGATTAAAAAGATTGAGCCTGTTGTTGTAAGTAAAACCTGTATTAATAAAACTTTGCCCGGATACATACCTTCTTTTTTTCTCGGGAAAAATTTGCAATACTTTTGGAAAAACAATGCTGTTGCTATAACTCAGCTCATTAGAGTTAATTAATTTATTAGAATTATTTTTATTGCGATTATTATTCAACTCTACTCCGGCTCTAAAACTATGTGTCATTTTAATGCCTTCTTTCGCCACATTTCTATTTACCAATGATAGGTTGGCCGATATGCCAAAAAGATTTCCGGCTAATACATTGTTGACATTATTACTGGCGCTATAGCTTAATTCAAGCGCTTCTTCAAAGCCAAATTTTTTGGAAGGGATTAGCTCAGCAATTAAATCTACTTTATTGCTACTGTCTTTTCTATCTGCCACCTGTATATTTACACTTTGCCACACAGCTTTGTTGGTAAAATTATTGATAGTGTTATAATAATCATCCTGCCTGAATATGTCGCCGCTTTTTAAAGCAAGATTGCGTGAAAGAAAACCCGTTCTAAATAATTTTTCATGGTTCCTTAAAATAAATCTTTTGGTATTTGTGGGGTTGCCTTTTGCATCTCTCAAATAGATGATTCGCTGTTTAATATTAATTGTGTCTTGTAAATTATCGCCCGGCCTGTAATCAGGAAGCAGGTATATATCGCCAATGGTATATTTATTCAGTTTGGTAGTATCGTCCGGAATGTTTAATACTACCGCTAGTTTTACCTTGGGCGAATCTCTTTGTTGCTGGGCTTCTGCAAGTAATTGTAGTTGTTCAAAAGGGTCGTCGCTAATGGTGGTTAAAGCAGCAATAGTAGTATCGGCTCTTACACGAAGCTCTGCGGCTGTAAATTTATAATAACCGTTATTTCTAAATGTATCTACCAGCCTCGAAATTTCGGAGAGCACTGCAATTTTTGTAATGGGGTTTCTTTTATTTAACAATGATGCATTTGCATTTTCAAGTGCAATTTGTTGCAGGTCGGGATTGCGTAAGCGGTAACTAACCGTATCTATCAAAGTTTGTTTGCCTGCATCTACGGTGTAGTGTACTCCTACTTTTTTTCCTGTTTTTTTTGTAGAGATGGGTAAGCCAAATAAGAGAACACTTGTGTGCTCACTCTTTCCTGTATCTGCTTTATAAGTAGCATTGGCATGGTAATATCCCAGGTGAAACAAAGATGCTTCCATATTTTTTGCAGAAATATTGGCATAGCTTGTATCAAATGCAGGCGGGTTTAAAATTTTATGCTTAAATAAATAAATGTCCTTGGTTACAAAAGTAGCGCTATCATCTAATTGGGTTGTTAGCCTGTCTATTACAGCAGATTTTTCTATTTTACTAAAATTTCCTCCCTTAACTTCGATGCTGTTTTTGCCAATGTAAGGCCTGTTTACAGGAGCGTTTTTTACCACTGTGCAGGATGCTGCAATCAGCATTAGTAATAAAACAACTTCAAAGTATAACACTTTAATTTTTGAAACCAGGCGATGTATCAGCATAAAAAAAGTAACAATGTTAAGTAAATCCAGTATCAAATATATTCAAAGTTTGCAGCACAAAAAATTCAGGGATATACATCATGTGTTTATAGCCGAGGGGCCAAAGATAGTGGATGAAATTATTGCAACGGGTGCATTTGCCTGTAAGGCATTGTATGGATTGGAAAAATGGGTAAATTCTAATACACATTTAACCCAAAATCTCATTCATACAGAGGTGCAGGCCATTACTGATTTTGAATTAGAAAAAATATCGGCACTTACCACACCCAATCAGGTACTGGCGGTTTTTGAAAAAAGAAAAAATAATGTTGATATCAAGGTATTGAATACGATAACGATTGTGTTGGATGATATTCAGGATCCCGGCAATCTTGGTACCATTATTCGTATAGCTGATTGGTTTGGGGTAAAAAATATTGTATGCTCTATGCATACTGCAGATATGTACAATACTAAAGTGGTACAAAGTACCATGGCAAGCCTGGGAAGGGTAAATATTATTTATACCAAAATAGATGAATGGCTTTTACAACATGCTGCCATAAAAAAATATGTTGCTGTGCTGGATGGAGCTCCGGTATCAGATTTTAAAAATACAAAAGAAGGAATTATAATCATTGGAAATGAATCTAAAGGCATCAGCCAGGCCATATTGAATTATGCTGATGAAAAAATTACCATACCCCGGGTTGGCAATGCAGAGTCATTAAATGCTGCAGTAGCTTTGGGTATTATTTTGTATGGCTTAATACAGGCTTAGCCGCTAAGCTAATTTGCAACTCTGTATTAAATTATTTTCTACTTATTTTTTTGTTTACCTAAATTGGATGGCTTTTACAGGCTCTACTTTTTTAATAAGAAGTGTTGGTATAATTAATGTAGCAATACAAATCAATAATGTGGCAGCATCTACAAAAAGTACCTGCCACCAGTTAATATCAGCCTGTGCCTGCGACATGTAATAGGCTTCTTCATTTAATTTTATAAAGCCAGTTTGTTGCTGTAAAATACAAATACCCACACCAAGCAGCGTACCGGCTATAATCCCGATGATTGCAATCAATGTAGTATTGTATAAAAATATTAATTGTACATTCCAATCGCTGGCGCCTAATGCTTTTAATGTGCCTGTCATTCTTGTTCGCTCTAAAACTAATATAATCAGGCAGGTAATTAAATTTACAATGGCAACAATCATCATTACTACAATCAAAATATTTTTTAACTGCCCTTGCAAATTGAGCCAGTCAAAAATATTGGGATAAACCTCTTTAATGCTTTTGCAATACCATGACTGGGGAAGCCCTGCATAAATAATTTTTGAAAGGGTATCTGTTTTAGTATAGTCTTTTAAAAATACTTCATAGCCGCCAATTTGGGTAGGTTCCCAATTATTCAGCCTTCTTATTAAATTAATATCGCAGATAGCAAAATTTTTATCATACTCTTCAATGCCTGTTTTAAAAATCCCAGCTATTTTAAGCCGGCGGGCAGTACGGCTTCCATCTTCTCTAAAGAAAAATACCAGCATACTATCGCCTACGCCTATCTGCAGTTGGTTGGCTGTAAAAGCGCTGAGGTCTATCTGGTTGCTGTAACCACTATCTTTAAAAGAAAGCCATTTGCCCTTTTGTAAAAATGATTGTAGTCGCTCAAAATTAAAATTGCTGTCAATGCCTTTTAGCAATACGCTTTCTATTTCTGTATTAAATTTTAAAATGGCAGATTTGGTTGCATACCGCTCTACTGTTTTTACATCTGGCAAAGAATGAAGGTAGTTTTCAACAGTGTCATTTTGTGTAATGGGGAACTCTTCTGCTATATCAGCTTTATCATCTATACTCTGTTGCACTCTTATATGCCCCCAAAAACTAAATACTTTGTTGCTAATGGTATGTTGAAACCCATTTACAAAACTTAAAGCCACTATCATTACAGCCACACTTAATGTAGTGGCGCCAATGGCCAGGCTGATGATAAACCTGCTGAAAGTACGCCTGTTTACCGAGGCTATACGTTTGGCAATAAAAAAGGAAACATTCAAAGCTATATTTTTGCTACCTTTCAAAAGTAAAATAATTAAGCTATTAAATGAATTTCACAGCAAAACTTATCTCTCTATTTTTTTTATTTTTTAACATAGAATTTTTAGCTCCGGCGCAAAATGTAGAGAATATTTATAAGCCTTATATTGCTACAGCCCAGCTTTTTCAGTATGGCAATCAGCAGGCAATGCCAATTTATACACTCAATAGTGGAGATAAAATAGACCTTGAGTTTGATGACCTGCAGGGGAGCCTGAAGAGTTATTATTATACCTACGTATTGTGCGACTATAACTGGAACCCTGTAGATTTGAACCCATTTGATTACATAAAAGGTTTTACACAAAACCGCATAAGCAACTACAGGTATTCATCTTTGGCTTATACCAGGTACACTCACTACTCTGCTTTACTGCCCGACCAAAATTCTGTGCCAACAAAATCCGGTAATTATTTACTAAAAGTATTTTTAGATGGCGATACCTCTAAATTGGTTTTTACTAAACAGTTTTTGGTACTCGATTTAAAATCTACTGTGAGTGCAACTGTAGTACAGCCTTATGCCCCGCAGTATTTTAGCACCCATCAGCGCATAAAATTTACCGCCACAGTATCGGGCCTTGATGCCTTTAGTGCAGCGCAGCAAACTAAGGCGGTGGTATTGCAAAATAACAGGTGGGATATAGCGCAGAGAGATATAAAGCCCACTTTTGTAAGAGCCAATTTAATGGAATATAATACAGAAGATGTGGCTTTGTTTCCGGCAGGCAAAGAGTGGCGCTGGCTCGATTTGAGAAGTTTTCGGCTGCAAAGCGACAGGGTAGATCATGCCAATTATAAAAGAGATAGTACAGATATTTTTTTAAAAACCGATGTTGACCGTTCGGCACAGCGGTATATTTATTTTCCTGACTATGATGGTGGGTATAATATTGTAACTTACGAAAGCATCAATCCCTTGTGGGAAGGGGATTATGCCACGGTTAATTTTTCGCTGGCGGCGCCTAACGGGCAGCCATACCCGAATAAAGATGTGTACCTTGCCGGTGGGTTTACCGGTTTTCATCTTTCTGATAAATGGAAAATGAAATATAATGAGGCAGAAAAAAAATATGAATGTGCTGCATTTTTAAAGCAAGGCTATTACAATTATACTTACATCACAGTAGATAACGATAATCCTCAAAAAAAGACAGAGCTTGAAGGAAATTATTGGGAAACTGAAAATGCTTACACCATCCTGATATACTATAAAGCCTTTAATGACAGAGCCGATCAGTTGATAGGGGAAAGCCGCATCAATTCCAGAACCGACAGGCCGGGCTTTAGTTTTTAAGTATTGGTAAATTTATTTTGGGTAAGAAATATTTACAGAATTGCTTAGGGTGCTTAATATGATGAATAGATTTTATATATTTTTTAAATGAATTGCGCCGTTGGCAGTTTAGGGAAAAAAAAAGGCAAGTTACTTACATCGCACCGCTCAACCATCTACCCTTGCTACCTTCCGGTCCTGGGGGAGTTCAACAGGAGCTGGCCGTATAAGACTTGCCGCTGCAAATATAGTAGCATTTACATGATATTTTTTTTCTGATTTTGTTTTTTTGTTTTAAAAAAATTTTATATACAACTTTATTCATAAGAGACAGCCGATTAAGTACCTTTGTGCCAGTAAAATAATTTTTCAAAATTTTAAATAAAATCCTCTTAGAGGTAGCATACAATGAAATTTTTTATAGATACAGCAAATCTTGCTCAAATACAAGAAGCCCATGATTTAGGAATTTTAGATGGGGTAACCACCAATCCTTCGCTCATGGCTAAGGAAGGCATTAAAGGCCATGATGCAGTGATGAAGCATTATGTAGATATCTGCAATATTGTAACCAATGGAGATATTAGTGCAGAAGTAGTTTCAACCGATTTTGACGGAATTATTGCTGAAGGTAAAAAGCTGGCAGCACTTCATAAAAATATTGTGGTAAAAGTGCCGATGATAAAAGATGGGGTAAAAGCAATTAAATGGTTTACTGATAATGGCATTCGCACCAATTGTACTTTAGTATTTTCTGCCGGACAAGCAATACTGGCAGCCAAGGCTGGTGCAGCATACATTTCACCATTTATTGGCCGTGTAGATGATACTGGTTGGGATGGAATGGAACTGATTCATCAATTGCGCCAGATATTTACCATGCAGGGTTTTAAATCCGAAATTCTTGCAGCATCCATTCGTAATTCTATGCATATTATTAAATGTGCTGAAGCCGGAGCTGATGTTTGTACCTGTCCTTTAGATTCTATATTGGGCTTATTAAAGCACCCGTTAACTGATATTGGCCTTGCAAAATTTTTAGAAGACGCTAAGAAATTTGCATAAGATAAATAGAGTAAAGATGTGAGGGTATAAGAAACGCTCACTGTGTTACTAAAGCTTATAGCATTATTCAAATAAAGTGGCAGCCTGTGTTTTGCAGGCTGCCACTTTATATTTGTGAGATGTCTAAATTTTTTGAGAGTAATTAGTACTAAACCGTATTAATTTTTTTTGCGCTTCCCACCGCCCCTTATTTCTCCTAATATTTCTTCTTCGGTTTTTAAATGTTCATCATCATCTTTCTTCTTAATATAAATAGTAAATTCTTTTTGCAAAGCAGGGTTGCTTTTCATGGTTACTTTTATATTTACTTTTTCAGCCTTGCAATCTTTGCTGATAAATAAACTATTGCCATAAAATTTTCCGTAAGAGCTGCTGAAATGTAATTGTGTGCTATCCAATGGAAGGTAATGCCCATCAGACATCAGGCCATCAATGTTGATATAATTGTAAGTGCCTTTTTTTAAACTGTCTGTATAAAGATGAACGTAAATACTATCAATTTTTTGTGCATTTCCTGCTAGAGCAAAAAGTAAACAATAAACTGGTAAAATTTTTTTCATTAAAAAAATATTAGACACAAAATTGATATAATTAGAAGCATTTTTAGTTAATGGCTTCATAAAAAAAGTACCAATCAACTTCGTTAGATAGCAAACTCTGCAAACTAAATGGCCTCATTAAGCCCAACCGTCAATAAAATTAGTTTGAAATACCAACCCTTTGGTACGGATACTCATTTTTTTCCACTGCATTTAGCATAAAAAGTGCAAGGTCTCCTGCATTTATTTTGTATTGGTTTGGTGCAGGTAAATGGTTTGAAGCAGTGTGGTAAATTCCGGTTACATCAGCAGGCAAAATATCGGGTGGGCACAGCATTGTCCACTCAAGGGAAGAATTTTTTAAATATTCGTATGCCAATAAATGTTCTTTGCTTACAGCCATGTATTGTTTATCAAAATCCGGTAGATCCATTATAAGTTTTTCATCATCATCATTTAAAATTCCCATGCCACCAATGGCTACAATTCTTTTTGTGGTAGATTTTTCCATTTGTGCTACTATATTTTTCATTCCAAGGGATCTGCTTTTATCATTGCCATCCATGCCGCCACCAATGGCCGAAAACACAGCATCACTTCCTTTTATGGCATCATACACTTCTGTAGCATCAAATAATGCGCCGGGTAATAATTTTAAATTTTCATTTTCGGCAAAGCCGGCAGTAAACACATTGCGGCCAAATGCTTTTACAATATGCCCTCTCAACAAAGATTGCTTTACAAGGTATTTTCCTACCATTCCGGTGGCTCCAAAAATTGTAATTATCATATAGTATTTTTTAAAACATCTTCATATTCTTTGGTCTTTCTGCTTAAAATTGCACTGGCAAAAGGACATGATGAAATTATTTTCAAATGCTTATTTCTTGCATATTCTACCACCTTTTCTACCAAAAGATAGCCAACTTTTTGGCCACGTAGCGCTTCATCTACTTCGGTATGCTGTATGCTTAGCGTATTACCGTCAGGCAGTAAATATTCTATTTTAGCCAATGTTAGCCCCTCTTTTTGCACTATAAATTTTCCCCGGTTGCCTGCTTCATTTTGTATAATTTTCATAAACTGGATTTCCCTGAAATTAGAATTATTTTTTTTATTGTCAAAAATCTGCTACATATTTGCACAATAAATGACAACAACAAAATTAAATAATAAATCATGGTGCTGGCATATCAATAATAATTGATTGTGTCATTACTGTATTTAATTTTTTAATATAAATGTAGGCCCCGACACAATGTGTTGGGGTTTTTTAATATCATTAAAATGAAAAAAGTAAATTTTAATACCACTTACAAAAAAATATTGTCGGATGTATATACGCCTGTGAGTATTTATCTTAGGCTTAGAGATAAGTTTAGAGATACTATCCTGCTGGAGAGTACGGATTTTCATGTGAGCGATAATAGCTTTTCCATCATTGGTATTAATGCCATTGCCGGTATTGAAATCAGTCAGCATCACTATGTGGAGTATAAGTTGCCTGCCCAGCCGGTGCAAAAAGAAAAAATAGAAAATGGCTTTAGGCTGGAAGTAGCCATGCAGCAATTTCTTGAGAGATTTGAAGCCGGGCAGCCGGTAGAAAAACCGGTTAACATAGCACAAGCTGTATTTGGCTATACTTCGTATGATGCGGTACCTTTTTTTGAAAATATACATTTCAACCCGAAAAAGCCCGGTAGCAATATTCCGTTGGTTAGATATCGTTTATACCAATACGTTATCATCATCAATCATTTTAAAGACGAAATGTATATATGCGAAAATCATTTTGCCGGGGTAGAAAGTAAATTTTCTGATGTTGAAAATATTATCAGGGGAAAAGATGTACCCGTTTTTCCATTTGAAATAAAACAGGCAGAGACTTCCAATATCACAGATGATGCGTATAAAAAATTAGTGCAAAAAGGGATGGCATCCTGCCAGAGGGGCGATGTATTTCAAATAGTATTGAGCCGTAAATATGAGCAGGCATTTACCGGCGATGAGTTTAATGTGTACAGAGCCTTGCGGAGTATCAATCCCAGCCCTTACCTTTTTTATTTTGATTATGGCGATTATAAATTAATGGGCTCTTCGCCCGAAAGCCAGGTGGTAATTGAGCAAAATAAAGTTATCATTCACCCTATTGCCGGCACTTTTAAACGTACGGGAAATGATGATACAGATACAGCGCTGGCCATTGCTTTAGAAAATGATAAGAAAGAAACTGCCGAACACGTAATGCTGGTAGACCTTGCCAGAAACGACCTTAGCAGGGTATGTGCTGATGTAAAAGTTACTGAATTTAAAAAAGTAAAATTTTATTCGCATGTAATACACCTGGTAAGCGAGGTAGAAGGAAAAACAGATGCGATTAAAAATCCATTTACCATATTAGGAAGTACTTTTCCGGCGGGTACACTTAGCGGTGCACCAAAATATAAAGCCATGCAATTGATAGATGAATACGAAACAACTGCAAGAAGTTTTTATGGTGGCGCCATAGGCTTTATAGGGCTGGACGGAAACTGTAACCATGCCATCATGATACGGACATTCCTAAGCAGTGAAAATACTTTACAATACCAGGCAGGTGCAGGAATTACAGTAGCAAGTATTCCCGAGAATGAATTGATGGAAGTAAATAATAAATTGGGGGCACTAAAAAAAGCGATAGAAATAGCAACAACTTTAACAGCATAAAATTTTATAGAAGTGACAAAAATATTGGTGTTTGATAATTACGATTCTTTTACCTATAACCTGGTACACCTGGTTGAAAAAATTTTGCATGTAAAGGTTTCTGTATTTCGAAATGATGAAATTGATTTGGAAAAAATTAAAGAGTTTGACAAAATAATTTTATCGCCGGGGCCTGGCCTGCCTGCAGAAGCCGGCTTGTTAATGCCTCTTATAAAAGAGTATGCTGCTTCAAAATCTATACTGGGCGTATGTTTGGGGCATCAGGCTATTGGCAGCTCTTTTGGGGCAGAGCTTGTAAATCTCGATACGGTTTATCATGGAGTAGCAACGCCTATTCAAATCATTAAAAAAGATTCGCCCCTTTTTAAAGGCCTTCAGGCGCCGGTAATGGTGGGCAGGTACCATAGTTGGATTGTAAGTAAGGATAAATTTCCGGAAGTGTTAGACATTACTGCTGTAGATGATAATAATTTTATTATGGCATTGCAACATAAAAACCTTGATGTGCAAGGGGTACAGTTTCATCCCGAGAGTGTATTAACACCCGATGGCGAATTGATTATTAGAAACTGGCTGAAAGCTTAGCATAGATAAAACCTTTAATTGGATAAATAAAGATGAAAAAAATATTAAACTTTTTATTTGAATACAATACCTTATCGAGGCAACAGGCGCATGATGTACTCGTAAATATTTCTACAGGAGTATATAGCGATGCAGAAATTGCATCCTTCATAACGGTGTACCTTATGCGAAGTATTACCATTCAGGAGTTGCAGGGATTTAAAGATGCCTTGCTTGAGTTAGCCCTTCCGGTAGATGTAAAGCAGCATGATGTGATGGATATTGTAGGAACGGGAGGCGATGGAAAAAATACTTTTAATATTTCTACACTCAGTTGCTTTATTGTAGCCGGTACCGGCAATAAAGTGGCTAAACACGGCAACTATGGGGCGTCTTCCATCAGTGGATCTTCAAATGTAATGGAGCAGTTGGGCTATACATTTAAAAAGGATAGTGCACTGCTCAATAAAGAATTAGACCAGGCAAATATTTGCTTTTTACATGCTCCCTTATTTCATCCGGCATTAAAAAAAGTAAGTGACATCAGAAAAAATTTGGGTGTACGTACTTTCTTTAACATGCTGGGGCCAATGGTAAATCCGGCCATGCCAGCTTATCAGCTTATTGGGGTGTATAATTTAGAAATGGCAAGGTTGTACAATTATTTGCTACAGCAGGGTAGCAGTGCATTCACCATCATTCACAGCCTTGATGGGTACGATGAAATATCGCTAACCGGCGACACTAAATTAATTACCAACAAAGGAGAAAAAATTTTCAGCGCAGAAGCACTTGGTAAAAGAATGGTAATGCCTTCAGATATTTATGGCGGCGCTACTGTGCAGGAAAGCGCTGAATTATTTTTGAAAATAATAAAAGGGGAGGGAAGCTGGGCGCAAAATGCCGTAGTGCTGGCAAATGCAGCCATGGCATTGCATTGTACCGGTAAATACAAAGATTACGAAACCTGCTACCAACTTGCTGTTGAGAGCCTTGAAAGTGGCAAAGCTTTTGAATCTTTGCAAAAATTAATTTCTTAAAGATGAATGTACTTAATAAAATAGTTGCTTACAAAAAAGAAGAAGTTGCAGTGAGAAAATCGCTTACTACAATTGATGAATTGAAGGACAGTGAATATTTTAGCAGGAAACCTTTATCTCTTAGCAAAAGCCTCCAATTACAAGATGCTTCCGGCATTATATCTGAGTTTAAAAGAAAATCGCCATCAAAAGGATTTATCCATGCAGAGGCCAATGCTTTAGAGATTACAAAAGCCTATACAGCCAATGGCGCAAGTGCATTATCGGTGCTAACAGACCATTATTTTTTTGGGGGAAGTACAGAAGATTTATTGCAAGCCAGGGTAAATCATCTTCCTATTTTAAGAAAAGATTTTATTATAGATCCTTACCAGATTTATGAATCAAAAGCAATGGGGGCAGATGTTATTTTATTAATTGCTGCCTGCCTTACGGTACATGAAGTGCAGGAATTGGCAGCCCTTGGAAATGAATTAAAATTGGAAGTATTGTTAGAATTGCATGGTGAGAATGAGTTAAACCATCTATGCCATGGTATAGATTTGATTGGTATTAATAACCGGAATCTTAAAACTTTTAGTGTAGACATCAACAGGTCTATAGCGCTGAGTAAAATGTTACCTGCAGGTAAAATTAAAATTGCGGAAAGCGGCATTGATGCGGCAGCTACAGTTTTAGAATTGAAGAAAGCAGGCTACTCCGGATTTCTGATGGGAGAAGCATTTATGAAACATCAGGACCCCGGGCAGGCGCTCAAAAACTTTGTAAAAGAATTAAAATTTACTATATGAATATTAAAGTATGTGGAATTACCTCTATTAAGCAATTGCAACAGTTAGATGGTTTGGAAATTGATTTTGCCGGGCTTATTTTTTCTAAAAATTCGCCCAGGTATGTAGGAGAAAAAATTTCGAAAAAAGAAATACAGAGCCTGGATATTGATATTAAAAAAGTAGGAGTATTTGTAAATGCGCCTTACGATGAAATTATGAAAACAGCCGATGATTATGCATTAGATGTAGTGCAACTTCATGGCGATGAAACCGCACATCTTTGTGAGAAGATTTCAAATAATATTGAAGTTATCAAAGCATTTAGAGTAGATGATACGAGTGATAAATCTATTGATTATATGCTGGCAGAGTATGATGAAGTATGTGACTATTTTTTATTTGATACTGCTGCTAAAGGATTACATGGGGGGAGTGGCCAAAAATTCGATTGGAAAATTATTGCTAAAAGTAAGATAGAGAAGCCATTTTTTTTAAGTGGCGGCATTGCACCTACAGATGGCCCGGCTGTGAAAAAATTTAAGCACCCCGATTTTTATGGAGTGGATGTAAACAGCCGCTTTGAAAAAGAGCCCGGTGTAAAAGACATGGCATTGGTGTTACAATTTAAATTAGGATTAAAATAACATGAATAAGAAAAATACACTTTCAAATCCTGATACAAATGGCTACTATGGCCAATTTGGTGGGGCGTACATTCCAGAGATGTTGTACCCAAATGTAGAGGAGCTTCGAAAAAATTATTTAAAAATAATTTCTTCCCCACGGTTTAAAAAAGAGTCTGATACTTTATTAAGAGATTATGCCGGCAGGCCCACGCCATTATATTTTGCCCAAAATTTAAGTAAACAATTTGGTACAAATATTTACTTAAAGAGAGAAGACCTTTGCCATACCGGCGCTCATAAAATTAATAATACTATTGGGCAAATACTGGTGGCAATACACTTAAAAAAAAATAGGATAATTGCTGAAACCGGCGCAGGGCAACATGGGGTGGCCACTGCTACCGTATGTGCCTTAAAAGGGCTTGAGTGTATAGTGTACATGGGCGAAAAAGATATAGAACGACAAGCGCCAAATGTGGCAAGAATGAAAATGCTTGGTGCAACAGTAGTGCCGGCTACAAGTGGTAGCAAAACGCTTAAAGATGCTACCAATGAAGCTATCAGAGATTGGATAAATAACCCTACAGATACGCATTACATCATTGGCAGTGTGGTGGGCCCTCATCCTTACCCCGATATGGTAGCCCGTTTTCAAAGTGTAATCAGTAGTGAAATAAAAAATCAATTACATAAACAGGCAGGCATAAAATGGCCTACACATGTAATAGCATGCGTAGGCGGTGGAAGTAATGCAGCAGGAACTTTTTATCATTTTATCAATGAAAAAAAAGTAAAACTAATAGCTGTAGAAGCCGCAGGATGCGGAATAAATACCGGCAAATCGGCCGCTACCACACAGTTAGGAACCCAGGGTATTTTGCATGGCAGTAAAAGCCTTGTAATGCAAACAAAAGACGGACAGGTAATAGAGCCACACAGCATTTCGGCCGGGCTCGATTACCCGGGTATTGGCCCTCTTCATGCTAATTTATTCAGCAGCAAAAGAGCATCTTTTTTAAGCGCAACAGATAACGAAGCATTAGCCGCAGCCTTTCACCTGGCAAAAAAAGAAGGCATAATTCCAGCCTTAGAATCTGCACATGCGCTGGCTGCATTGAGTAAAGTAAAATTTAAAAAAAATGATCATGTAGTAGTTTGCCTTAGCGGCCGGGGTGATAAAGACATGGACACTTACATGAAGTATTTGTAAAAAAAATCCTGCATATTTATGAATAAGCTTGACGAATTATTTTGCAGAAAGAAAAAAAATATTCTGAATATTTACTGCACAGCAGGATACCCTGCTATAAACAGCCTGCAAACCATATTGCCTGCATTGCAGCAGCAGGGTGCAGACATCATAGAAGTTGGCATTCCATATAGCGACCCAATTGCTGATGGGCCGGTAATACAACAAAGTAATATGCAGGCTTTGCAAAATGGTATGACCATACCACTGCTTTTACAGCAATTAAATTCGCTAAAAAATTCTATTCATATTCCGATTATTTTGATGGGATATTTAAACCCGGTATTGCAATACGGAATTGAAAAATTTTGCAAAGATGCTAAAAAGGCCGGTGTGTCGGGTATCATTCTGCCCGACCTGCCCATGTATGAGTACGAACAATGGTACCAACCTTATTTTGCAAAAAATAATTTGCACCCAATATTTTTAATCAGCCCACAAACAAGTATGCAGCGTATAAAATATGCTGATAAGTTGAGCAGTGGTTTTGTATATGCAGTGTCTTCATCTTCTACTACGGGAAGTAATAAAATAGATACCGGCCAACAGCAATATTTTAAAAAATTGAAATCATTGAAGCTCAAAAACCCTTTGCTGATTGGTTTTGGTATAAAAGATAAAGTTACATTTCAAAATGCCTGCAAGTATACCGCCGGGGCTATTATTGGCTCAGCATTTATTAAGGCCATTGAGAATAGTAAAAACATTCAATCTACTACAGCACAATTTATCAAATCTGTAAAACAGTAAATTGTAGTGTTAATTTTTTTGAAAGGTTACCGGAAATCAACTTAAACAAATTAAAATTGCATTTCAAAAAATACCATGACGAAATATATTTTTACCTGTTTGTTATTATTGCCGGCACTGCTTTTTGCTCAGGCAAAAAAAACTAAAACCAATTCTAAAAAACTGCCTCCTAAAGTTGTTACAAGTCAGAAGTCTGCCGATGGTTTTATTATTAATGGTATCATTACCGGCTACCCCGACAATACGGAGGTAAAACTTCTAAATCCAAACAATGGCAATGCAGAAGCTTCTGCAACAATTAGTAAAAATAAATTTAAGTTGTCTGGTAAAATGGCCTTCCCCGATTTTAGGGTTCTTCAGGTAAATAATGAACAGCGTTATCTTACTTTGTTTTTAGATAATAGCAATATTACTCTTGATGCCAGCAAAGATTCGTTGCTAAATGCCGTTATAAAAGGGTCAACATCGCAAGATGATTTTGAAGCTTACTCTACTGCCATCAGGCCATTTGAGCGTATGCTTAATCAGCAGGGAAATTATGACGCCGCTTTTATGAAACAAGCTGTAGATACACTTGAAAAATTTGTAAAAGAACATCCTTCGTCTTTTATTTCTCCCTTGGCCATTTACCGGGTGAACCTGCTTACAGGTAATGGACAAAAAATGGAAGAATTGTATAAACTCCTTTCGTCAAATGTACTGCCATCACCTATTGCAGCCTATATTGCACAACAAATTGAAGCCTATAAAAATGGCCCTATAGGAAAGCCGCTTGCCAATTTTGAGCAGGCAGATACTTCCGGAAAAATGATTAGCCTTTCCTCTTTTAAAGGGCGATATGTATTGGTAGATTTTTGGGCAAGCTGGTGTGGCCCCTGTCGTGCCGAGAACCCAAATGTTGTAAGAATGTATCAAAAATTTAAGGATAAAAACTTTACAGTATTGGGTGTATCGCTTGATAAAACCAAACAGGCATGGATAAACGCAATTAATGCAGATGCGCTCACTTGGTCTCATGTAAGCGACCTGCAAGGGTGGGGCAATGCGGTAGCTCAGCAATTTAGTATTCAAAGCATTCCTCAAAATTTTTTGATAGACCCCAACGGAATTGTAATAGCCCGAAACCTTCGGGGAGCTGCATTGGAGTTTAAGCTCACCGGTTTATTGCAATAAATAATATTTTATTGATTTAGGAAAAAATGGCAAAAAAAATTGCCTTGCAATAGTAATTACAAAGAAGTAAGTTTTCTTTTGTAGAGTTGTACTGCATTTTCGAGGCCGAGGTATAAGGCATCACAAATTAGTGCATGGCCAATAGATACTTCTAATAAACCCGGTATGTTTTGGGCAAAGTAGTGCAGGTTTTGCAGGTCAAGATCGTGCCCTGCATTGATGCCCAGGCCCAATTCATTAGCTTTTTTGGCAGCAGTAATATATGGTAATATTGCAAGGGCTTTTTGATCGGGGTTATACGCCGTAGCATAACTTTCTGTATATAATTCTATGCGATCGGTACCGGTGGTTTTAGCAGCCTCTATCATTTTTACATCTGCATCTACAAAAATAGAAACCCTGATACCGGCATTTTTAAATACAGCAATGGTATCTTGTAAATATTGCTGATGCGTAATAGTATCCCATCCATGATTGCTGGTAAGCTGGCCCTGTGCATCTGGCACTAAAGTTACCTGGGTAGGTTTATTAGCCAATACAAGTTGTACAAATTTTTCTTCTGTAGGATTTCCTTCAATATTAAATTCGGTGGTAATAATTTTTTTAAGAGCAAATACATCTTCATATCGTATATGCCTTTCATCAGGCCTGGGATGTACGGTAATACCATCGGCGCCAAAGTTTTCAATGTCTCTTGCAGCCTGCAATACATCGGGATTGTTGCCGCCACGGGCATTTCTTAAAGTGGCTATTTTATTGATGTTTACTGATAGCTTTATCATCAAACTAAGTTAAATAAACAAGATTAGATATTTTAATATTAAACCATTATTCCAAATAGTTTTTTCTTTATTTACTTTTTGCCCTGATAAAAAAACTAACAAAAAATAAAGACTATAAAAAAAACTAAAAATTCGAATGCTCTCCTAAAATAAAATTAGTTCAAACGATAGATGATATCACGGCTAAAGTGCGACTTATCAACTACCGGCGACATTCAGTTTTTTTCAGTACTCATTTTATCTATTTCTATAAATAAAAGAAGATACAAAGTACTCCGTTATTTTACTTTTGATTTGGCAGAGCTGATTAGTTGCTGACCTTTCAATAATATTTTAAGTCCGTTTCTTTTTAATGAAATACTTGGCCGCTTTATTTCATTTTCATCAATATTTAGTTTATAGGCATTTATAATATCCCGGTAGGTGAGTATCCCTGCCAAAGAATTTTTATCTTCTGCCGATACTATTGGCAACACATCCAGGTTTTCTTTAGCCATCATTTCGGCTGCCGTACGCAGGCTATCGTTGAGAGCTATAGAAATATCTTTTTTATTGATAAGTGTAGCTATAGATTTTTGCGGATCGTGGTGCAGGCTAAAAAGGTCGGAAGAGCTAATGACTCCTTTAAATTCGCCCTCATCATTGCAAATAATAAAATAGTTATTTTTAAAATCTTTTTTTATAAGCCAGTTGCGAACTTCATTTATTTCATTGTTTTCACTAATCACCAGTCCATCTTCCTGCATTACATCTATTACATTTATTTTATCTAAAATATCAGGCTCGTAAGAGTCGGGAGTTTTGATGCCACGCCTTGCAATTTTTTCTGTCATGATGGTATTTTCCATCAGGAAAAAAGAAACAATGTATGCCGCCACACAAGCAGCAAGTAAAGCAACCAATGCACTCGACTGCCCTGTAGTTTCTAACGCAAAAATAATAGAAGTAATGAGCGCCCTTGATGCACCGGCAAACATGGCCGACATACCCACCAGTGCTGCCAGTGAAATATTGATACCGCAATTGGGCCAAAAATGTAATATCACCATGCCGATTAAAGCACCGGTAGCGCCGCCAATTGTAAGCAAGGGAGCAAGGGTGCCACCAGATGTGCCGCTACCCAAGGCTATAGCCCACGATATAAATTTTAACAGGCAAAGAGAAATGATAATTTTAGCAGGCATGTTTCCTGACAATACATTGGTAATGTTTTCGTAGCCCACACCCAGGGTATGCGGTGCAAAATAGCCCACTATACCTACAGCAATACCGCCAATGGCTGGCCACCACATCCAATGGATTGGTAATTTTTCAAAACCATCTTCAATAAAATAAACAATTTTGGTAACCAATACAGCCAATAGCCCTACTATAAGCCCCATACCACTATACAAAGCAAGTGCGGTATTGGAAGGCGAAGGAATGATACCTTTAATTTCGAACACCGGCTCGCTGCCAAATAAAAAATGATGGCCTGCAGCGCCAGTAATACATGCAAGGGCAACAGGTATGATGGATCTTGGCGAAAATTCGAAAAGCAATAATTCGATTGCTAAAAATATGCCTGCAATGGGGCTGCCGAATATTGCTGCCATACCCGCTGTAGCTCCTGCTGCCAATAATATCTTTCGCTCATTGTGAGTAATTTTAATAAGTTGCCCCAGGGTAGAACCTAAAGCACCACCTGTAGCAATAATGGGCCCCTCGGCGCCAAACGGGCCACCGGTACCAATAGATATGGCAGATGAAATGGGTTTTAAATAAGTAATGGTTGGCTTTATTTTACTTTTATTGGTAAGTATTTGCTCCATTGCTTCCGGTATTCCATGGCCTCGTATTGCTTTTGAACCGTACAATGCCATCAGGCCCACTACTACACCTCCCAGTGTTGGTATGGCTATTACCCATAGCCCCAAATGATTATCGGCAGGGCTGTTATTAGCTAATGAAAAACTACCATAAAATGAAATATTAGTAACCAGGTAAATAAGATATATTAAAAATTTTGCAATAAAACTTATACAAACAGCTATTAATACGGCTACAAAAGTTACTCTTAGTACCCTTGTTTTTTCCTGGGGCAGCAAGGGTTCAATATCTTCTTCTTTTAATGTAGCGCCTAGTGAAATTGAAATAGGAATGTTCGAAGTTTTTTTATTCATTGTAATTTAATAAGTTAAATATTGCAGTTGGTTGTATGTAATTATAAAATAAGAAATTCAACCAGAGAGAGATTGCTAAGTGGTGCAAAGATAAATATTAAAGGCCAATAATTTTTAATACCAGCTTTTTACATCATTTAATGCATATAAAAAAACATTCAGGTATGCAGCATTTCAGTATTATTTTTAATCTATTTTTGTAAAAAAAACAATTCTGTAAATTATGAAAAAAATCATTTTTGCTTTACTTAGCTTTTTTATTACAGCCAATGTATTGGCTCAGTCTTCCGAAACTATTGTGGTAAAAGGCGCTGATGTTAAAGAATTTTTAGCAACCAAAGTTTACAAGTATCCCCAATTTATTCAAAGTAAAATTTATTTTAAAAAAGGAGGGAATGCTGTAGCCAAATTAAATTACAATTATTTATTGGGTGGTGTGCAATTTATAAACGAACATAAAGACACCTTAATGCTTGATAATGTAGATGACCTGGATTATTTAACTATTGCCAACGATACCATTTTTTACGACAATGGATATTTAGAGTGGATGGCCTCGTCTCCTGATACTAAGCTTGCAAGAAGAATTTCTTTTTCCATTATAGGAGGCGGCGCTCAAAAGGTTGGCGCATTTGGCTCAAGCAATAATACCCAAAACATGGATGCGATAAATACCATGTATAGTAATACAACTGATGAGCTATCTTTAAATGAAGAAGTTAAATTTAAAAAAACCGTAACCTATTTTATTAAAGGGAGAAAAGGCGAATTTATGGCAGCCAACAAAAGTAATTTTGAAGACGTATTTCCAAAAGTTGAAATAAAAGATTACATCAAACAAAATAATTTGAATTTAAAAAAAGAGAAAGATGTGGTTGATTTATTTTTATATGCCAACCATGAAACGCTTGCAAAATAATTTTATTCATTTGATTGCAAAGAACTGGTTCCTAAAAATGGAACCAGTTTATTTTAAAGCCCATTTTACTATATTCGAGAGATGGAGTAGGAAACTTAAGAATGTTTAAAACTGCTAAGGCAAATTTTATCCCTTTCTTTTTTGTTTTTATTTTAGTTAAATCCACATCAGGAGCCAGATACCATTGACGATATCGGGTAATATCCGGCCTGTTAAATACTATATTTCCATTAGCATCCTTCTCAATATTTCCTCTTGCGCCAAACATTCCCTCGGCGCCCATACCTACCGATAGCTGTAGCCAGGCTGGCAATTTTGATTTTGGAAAAAAATCTTTAAGCGTAGCGCTGAGCCAATAAGTTTGTCCATTGTAATCTTTTAAAAACCGCTCGGGGTCGCTCTTTCCAAAGATATCATCGCTTCGGGTATTTAATGTGGCATCACTGTAATGTTTTCTGTGAAAAGACCATTTGTATTGAATTCGTTGCTCATTCCAGGCAAATTCCTGAGCAGTAAATAAGCCACTCCCAAATACATTTGCTGTAAAATCGCCCCAGCTAAAACCCCACTCGGAGCTAAAGCCATCCAGTACCTCTATTACTGTTTGATATGCTGCACCGCTTAAGCCGCCCAGGAGTATTCTCTTTTTTCTACTAACTCCCGCCCATCGCCAAAGCTCCATGCTGGCTTTGCTTTCGGCATAGGCGCTGTATGCATGGCCCGTTTTGTCTATTTGCTGCCACTCTTTTATATCATTAAAAAAATGAAATTTACTTTGCGGATAACCCTTGTACCATGCGTAATACAAGCCTACCATGGCTGCACTGTAACCTCCTATATTGCCAACAGCCACAGTCATTACTCTTTTTTTGTTGAAGGGATATCGTGGGGGCATGGTGGTAGCAGTATCCATAAGGATAGATTTTATTTGTTCTGTATCTTTAAGGATGGGATTTATTTGAGCAGTATCCTGGGCACACAGGGTGGCGCTTAAAAATATACCCATCAAAAAGCTGAATAGGGCTTTATAAGTACAAGTGAGTGACACAACAAAAGATGATGGATGCATTGCAGCAGGTTTCATAAAAAAAACAAAAATAAATGATACGTTTGTTATTCAATTACGAATAATATATTTGTAAAGATGTAAAAATTAATATTATGGATAAAAATATTCAATTAAAGATTGACAACTGGCTTGCCGGTGATTATGATGAAGGTTCAAAAGAAGTGATTAGAAAAATGGAGAAAGAAGATCCTGATCAATTGGCCGATGCCTTTTACAAAAATTTAGAATTTGGTACTGGCGGCCTGCGTGGCATAATGGGCGTGGGTACTAACCGGATGAACCAATATACCGTTGGCATGGCTACGCAAGGGTATTCAAATTATTTAAAGCAATGCTTTGGCGATGATGTAAAAGTTGCCATTGCACATGATTGCAGAAACAACAGCCGGGATTTTGCAGAGATTGCTGCAAATATTTTTGGAGCAAATGGTATCAAAGTTTTTTTATTTGAGAGCCTGCGACCCACGCCGGAACTGAGTTTTGCCATCAGGCATTTAAAATGCCAGGGCGGCGTGGTATGTACCGCAAGCCACAATCCTAAAGAATACAATGGATACAAAGCCTATTGGGATGATGGCGCTCAAATGGTATCGCCGCATGATAAAAATGTAATAAAAGAAGTAGAAAAAATTGCCTCTATAGAAGATGTGAAATGGACAGGAGGAGAAAGAAATATTACCATCATTGGTAAAGAAATAGATGAGGCATACCTGGATATGGTAAAGAGCCTGAGTGTGTACCCGGATGTATGCAAAGCGCAGCACGATTTAAAAATTGTTTACACGCCCATACATGGCTCTGGTATTATGCTGGTGCCACAGGCGCTCGAAAAATTTGGATTTACAAATGTAAATATTGTAAAAGAGCAGATGGTGCCTGATGGAAATTTTCCGACGGTGATATATCCTAACCCCGAAGAAAAAGAAACCATGAGCATTGGCCTAAAGCAGGCACAAGAACTTGATGCTGATATACTGCTGGGCACCGACCCCGATGCAGACAGGGTAGGAGTTGGCGTGAAAAATAATAAGGGTGAATGGATATTGCTAAATGGAAATCAGACAGCAATGCTGGCTTTTAATTATATGATAGAAGCTCGTAAGGCAAAAGGTATTGCTCAGCCAAATGATATGGTAATAAAAACAATTGTTACTACCAATATGATTGATGTAATAGCAAAAGATAATGGCGTAGCATGCTACAATGTTCTTACAGGATTTAAATGGATATCATCTTTAATTAAAGAAAAAGAAGGCAAAGAAAAATACATCATTGGTGGTGAAGAAAGCTTTGGCCTGATGATTGGCGATATGGTGAGAGATAAAGATTCGGTAAGTGCTGTAGCCTTGATATGCGAAATGGCTGCTTACGAAAAAAATAAAGGCCGCAGTTTATTTGACAAATTAGTTGACCTGTATGTGCAATATGGTTTTTACAAAGAGAACCTGGTAAGTATTACAAAAAAAGGAATGAATGGGGCTGCAGAAATTGCAAAGATGATGGAGAATGACCGCAAAAATCCGCCTGCTCAAATAGATGGGGTAGCTGTGCAAAAGGTATTGGATTATGAATTTCAACAAGGCCGGAATTTGACGGATGGCGCTTCCTGGAAAATAGATTTGCCAAAAAGCAATGTGTTGCAATTTGAGCTGGCAGATGGCACCAAAGTATCGGCAAGGCCAAGCGGCACAGAGCCAAAAATTAAATATTATTTTAGTGTAAATATGCCGTTGGCCAATGCATCGGCTTTTGACGAGACGGAGAAAAAACTGGATGAAAAAATATCCCGGATAGAAAAACAACTGGGATTGAAATAAATAAAATACCGCTATGAGAAAATTTTTATTGCCGATGCTTGTGTGCTTTTATGTAAGCACACAGGCTCAGCAATCTTCTGCTACTCTGAGACAAAAAGCGTTTGTGCTTTCCCGTTTCCTGCAAAAAAATCATTATCATCCTTTGGTATGGAATGATACTTCTTCTGCAATGCTTTATGATAAATGGCTGGAACATTTAGATGATGAAAAGCTTTTTCTCACTAAAAATAATATTGCTGTTTTAAATTTATACAAAACAAAACTTGATGATGAATTGAATGGTAAAGAGTGGAATTTTTTTAAAATTTCTACAGATATTTACTATAAACAACTTTTAAAAGTTGATAGCATTATTAAGGTAATTACAGCCAAGCCTTATGATTTTTCCAAGCCGGATAATATTGAATGGCCAGGCAAAGAATATGCTGCAGATGATAATGCTCTTTACCGCCGCTGGGTACAATATTTAAAATGGCAGTTGCTGAATAAAGTTGCTGAGAAATTGTCGAATGATAAGAAAGAACTGACAGCTCAATTGCCTTCAGATTTTGTGCAACTGGAATCAACAGTAAGGCAGCAGCAAAAAAAAATGGAGCTTGGTTACCTGCAAAATCTTATTGCTGACCCTGCAACATTTATTTCAGAACAGAATGATGCATATCTCACCAGCATTGCCTGGTGCTACGATCCGCATACAGAATATATGAACCTGCATGAAAAGAATGAGTTTGAAACAGAAATGAGTGCGTCAGAGTATACCGTTGGTTGCGATTTGACTGAAAATGAAAAAGGGGAAAAAGTTATTGGTTATTTACAGCCCGGCGGCAGTGCATGGGTGAGCGGAAAATTACATAAAGATGATGTGCTGTTAAAAATAAAAATAAATAACATTGAAACTGATGCAGAAGATGCATCGCTGGAAGAATTAGAAGCTATGTTGAGCGGAAGTAGCCAGGATGAAGTAGAGATAACAGTACGTACAAAGGCCGGAGTAGTTAATACAGTAAAATTAAATAAGGATAAAATTTCTGACGAAGAGAATGTAGTAAAAAGCTATGTGGTACATGGAAATAAAAATATCGGATACATTAACCTGCCGGGTTTTTACTCAAGAGAAACTGATAAGGAAAATGGTGTTGCAAATTTTAATGGGTGTGCAAATGACGTAAGCAAAGAGATAGTGAAGTTGAAAAAAGATACCATTGCCGGATTGATTATAGATTTGCGTTCTAATGGTGGTGGCAGCATGTGGGAAGCTATGCAGCTTGCCGGAATATTTATTGATATAGGGCCGGTTGCATCTGTAAAAGACCGTGATGGAAAAGTACATTTTTTAAAAGACCCTAACCGTGGTACTATTTACGATGGGCCATTGATGATACTTGTAAATGGTGCCAGCGCAAGCGCCAGCGAATTTACCAGCGCTGCCCTGCAGGATTATAACAGGGCATTAATTGTTGGCGGCACTACTTACGGCAAAGGGACAGCGCAAATTGTAATGCCTTTGGATACAGGCATTATTTCTTCAAACCGTAAGTATGAAGATTTTGTAAAAGTAACAGAAGAAAAATTTTACCGGATTAATGGCAGTACTACACAATGGCAGGGAGTAATACCTGATATATCTCTACCGGATTTGTATGATAATGATAATTACAAAGAAAAAGCAAATAAAAGTGCGTTACAACCTGATCAAAGTAAAGCAGGCATGTATCATCCGTTACCATCGCTTCCGATTGAAGAGTTGAAAATTAAAAGTGCACAAAGAGTAAGTAACAATACTTACTATAATGAAATCAAAGAGTTTAACAAATGGGTCAGGAGTAATTATAATGGTAGAACAATTCCTTTGCAATGGCCAACATATATTGTGCATTATAAAGAAATTACTGACAAATTCAGCCAGTTAAGTGATGATGAAACTAAAAAAGGCTCAGTATCATTGGTAATTACCAATAATTCTTTTGATAAAGAAACTGTGGTTACATCTTCTCAAAAAAGCAAAGAAATAAATGATACTTATTTAAAGTATTTAAAAACTGATAGAACGCTGGAAGAAAGCTATCTTATAATGATGGACTGGATAAATAAATAATTGCCGGATTTTTTTAAAATTAAATATATTTGAATTCGTTTTAAACACAAATAACTCTTTACCAAAACTTACTTTATGAAACAGTGTTTTACCCTGTTATTTTTTACATTTTTATTTTCAAAAAGCTTTACAGTTCAGGCGCAGGATTTTGACAATCCTTCTGCATACATGAATTTCCTGGGGCAGCAGCAGGAAAATATTTCAAAAAAATTCATGAGTTATGCCAGTGCATCTGCACATGGCAAAAAGGCTAAAAAAGTAGACAATCTTCGTACTAAATTATTGGATGAAGTGCAAGATGCACGTATGAATATAAGCGGAATGCCTTCTTTTAAAGGAGATAAAAGTTACCGTGATACAACGGTGAACTTTATGAAACTTTATTACAATGTGTTGAATGATGATTATAGCAAGATTGTAAACATGGAAGATATTGCTGAACAAAGCTATGATGAAATGGAAGCTTATATACTTTTAAAAGAGGCTGTAGATAAAAAGCTGGAAGAAGGGAATGCGAAGATGAAAACTGCACAACAAAAATTTGCAGCCGAGCATAATATTACTTTGATAAATAATGCTTCTGACCTGGATAATATGGTGAAAGAAGTAGGGGATCTGAATAAATATTATAATGATGTGTACCTGGTTTTTTTTAAACCATATGTACAGGAAAAATATATGCTGGAAGCTACTGAAAAAGGAAACATTACCGGCATAGAGCAGGACAAAAACAGCATGCAGAAATATGCACAGGAAGGGCTTGCCAAACTTGCAACAATGAAAGGTTACAAAGCTGATAATTCTATATTAGCAGAGTGTAAAAACATTTTAAATTTTTATAATAAGGAAGCTGATATGATGAATGTAGTAACGGATTATCTATTAAAAACAGAGCGTTTTAAAACTATTCAGAAAGAATTTGAAAAAAAATCAGATGCTACAAAGCAGGAAGTAAGTGAATATAATAAAGCTGTGGATGATGTAAATAAAGCCACAAAATTGTATAACAACAATAATAAGAATCTGAATGACATGCGGAATGAAGCTTTGAACAACTGGAATAAAGCGGTCAACTCATTCTTTAATGAACATACGCCGCATTACAAATAAAAAAATAAAAAAATGTCAGGACAATGCTCCTGACATTTTTTTATCTTGCAAGCGCTATGAGGAAACTTGAAGATACATACAGGCACAAAGGACTTAGAAAAAAATTAGTAGACAGCCTAAGAGACAAAGGCATTACAGATGAAAATGTATTGGAAGCGCTGAATAATATACCCCGTCATTATTTTTTAGATACCGCTTTAGATAATATTGCTTACGAAGACCGGGCTTTTCCTATCACTGATGGCCAAACCATTTCTCAGCCCTATACGGTGGCATATCAAACTCAATTGCTTCAGGTAAAAGCCAATGAAAAAATATTAGAAATTGGTACAGGGAGTATTTATCAGGCAACTGTGCTGGCAGAATTAGGAGCAAAAGTATTTACCATCGAGAGGCAAAAAAATCTTTTTGAAAAAACAAAGCAATATATTTTTAAATCAAAATACCCAAACCTTAAATTTTTTTATGGCGATGGATTTGAAGGCCTGCCTACATTTGCCCCTTTTGATAAAGTTATCATTACAGCAGCGGCGCCATTTATTCCTCCCAAATTAATTGCCCAGCTAAAGCCCGGAGGCATGATGATAATACCCCTGGAAAGTGGAGGCCACCAGCGTATGCTAAGGCTTACTAAAAATGAAAAGGAAGGTTATACAGAAGAGAGCTTTAGTAATTTTTCATTTGTGCCAATGCTGAGTGGTAGAAATGGTTAATGCTGTTGAAGAAAAGTTGACTGCAAAAAACGGCTTACAATTCTATCCCAATTTTTTTCATTAAAATAGATGCATTTAAGCTGGTACAAACTCCGGGTTTTAATTTATAATCAAAATAAAGTTCTTCATTATTTACCTGCACATCAAAATGATAATTCACAATATTTTCAGGATAATCATTTTGAAGGGCAGCCAATTGCACATCGTGAGTGGCTAATACTGCTGCTGCTTTTTGCTGAATCAATTGTTTAATCAATGCGGCAGAGCCCGTATGCCGGTCTAATGAGTTGGTGCCACGTAATATTTCATCCAGCAGGATAAATACATGCTCATGGTTATTTACTTTGTCAATTACGGTTTTTAGTTTTTTTAATTCTGCATAAAAAGTAGAGGTACTCTCTTCAAGATTATCTGCAATACGCATACTGCTGATAAGTTGCACCGGCGACAGGTTAAATACATCGGCACACACAGGAGCGCCTGCCATGGCCAGTATAACGTTGATGCCTACACTACGCAGGTAAGTGCTTTTGCCGGCCATATTACTGCCCGTTACCAGCATTATTTCTGCCTTGTTGTTTATATTAATAAAATTATTTACCCTTTTATTTTTATTAATTAAGGGATGGCCAAGGTTATTGGCTTCTATAAAAAAATGGGGCTCTTTAAAGCCCGGAAAAACCCATTGGGGGTTATTAAAATGCAGGGTTGTAAAAGAATTTAATGCCTCAAATATTCCAATATGATGAAACCAAAGCAGGCTATCACCGGCATATTGTCGTTTCCATTTTTCCAGATCGAGTACCTGCTGCAGATTCCAAAGTAAAAAAATATTGAGTGGTGCAGATATTACAATATTATAACGAAGGTCTAAGCGGTCAAGAATTTTTTTTAATCGGCTTAATTTATAAGAAGCTTTGGTATCGCCTGCTGCATATTGTTGTTGTATTTGTGTAAGCAATGGCGATTGAAAGTTTTCGGATTCTATGGCTTTGATGGTTTTTGAAAGCGTATTTAGTTCATTCACCATTTTAGATAATTGCTCATGAATAGGGGATACATATTTATCTATTTGAAAAGCAATGATTGCATACAATAACAAGATGGCATAAAATAATTGCATGGGCACAGCATCAAAATATGCGGCTACACTTACTCCTGCAATGATTGCCGGTAATACATACCTGAGCCATTGCCATGGTTTGAAAGGCAAAAATATTGGTGGGCTGTCAAACCAGGCTTTTAATCTTTTTGTAGTATCTATTTTTATAGACTGCTCTTTTCCATAAGCCTGCAATTGTTGCAGCCAGGCAGTTTTATTTTTTAATTCTTTAAAAGCATTTTGCCGCTTAATAATTTCATCCGTATCTGCCGGCGCCAAAAGCCATGCAGCCAGTTGCCTGCTGCCTATTTCTGATGTGGTACGATTGATAAACTGGTATAAAGACGCATGGCCTAAAATATCCATATCATTTGCATAATAATGCTCACTGGGGTTCAGGCCTGCGCCATTATCAAAATGATAATAATTTCCTTCCAATGCTTTTAACTCATCTTCATTAATTTTTATTAAATGCGATAAATTATTAATGGCATCTTTTGTTGCTATATCTTTTAATACCAGCCTTGTAAAAATAATAAGCAATAGCAAGGCGCCAGCTATTACCCATGCTACACCGGCAGACCATAAAAAATAAAATACGGCAATTATTAAAGCAATAGACCCCAGCCTGAGCACTGCAAAAATTGATTTTTTTTGCAGAAGCTTTTTCCTTTCTGCAGTTAATGTTTCTATCCGGGATGTATAAAATTCTTGTGCTGTCATTTAATAAAAATAGCCATTAAATTGTTAATCACAAATCAAACAATAAAACTATGGAAAGAGAGCTGAAGCTAGTCAGGTAAGGAAAAAGAACAAAAGCAAAAGTGCTATTATAAAAGAGGCAGGCCAATTATTTTACATAAATCATTTTCTTTTTCCATCAGACTTTTTAAAAGAGTAATTTGATTGCAGGCACGTATAAAATTATGATTGCTGTAAGAGGCTCCGTAATAACTATCATTGTTTAAATGGTCAGTCAAAAAGCGCATAGCCTGCATGTAGATCATAAATTTTCCGGCATAAATAAAATGTGCTTTTTCTTCATCGGTAAGTACGCCATTCATTTCGCTCATGTAACCATCCCAAATGGCTTTAAAATAATCCTCCCTGATTTCAATTTTAGAAAAATCTTTTTCTTCTTCACTAGCAGGAGAAAGGTAGGTACGAAACATATCGCCCACATCACTTATAAAATACCCCGGCATTACGGTATCAAGGTCTATTACACATATACCTTTATCCTCTGCCGAAAAAAGTACATTACTTATTTTGGTATCGTGGTGAGTTACTCTTTTTTTAAATGATTTGTTTTTTAAAATTCGCTCGTATTCTTCTACAATATTTTTATTTTGCCTGATAAAGTTTATAGCATCTTCTGCAGGTGGAATCCTTTCTGTATTTCCATTTATTAGTGCTTCGCAAAATTGATTGTAGCGTAAGGAAAGATTGTGAAAATCGGGCAAAGTAATTTTTAATTCTTCTGCCGGAAAGCCAGATAACAACATAGTAAATTCGCCAAATTTTTTGGCTGCCTCATAAGCCTGCTCAGTAGTAGCAACAGTTTTAATGGTTTTTGAATTATGTACAAAAGGAAGCAGCCTGTAATATCCATCCTTGTCAATATATTTCATTTCCTGCTGAACTAAGGTTTTTACAGGCGCTACAAATAAGTAGTTTGGGTGATGCTGTTTTAAGTAATTGTCTATTTTTCTTACATTAAAAGCAATGGCATCAGGGTCTTTAAAAATGTGGTGATTTATTTTTTGAAGAATATAGCTATTGCTGCCGTTATGAACCAGCCAGGTTTTATTGATAAGGCCATTGTTTATTGTCTCAATGTTGAGATGTTTAAAATCAAAGCCATATTCAGAAAGGACTTCTTGCAGCATTAGAAAGAATTCAAAATATAAATTATACTTAACAAACTTATGGAAGCCTTGCTTGCCAGCAAAGCGCAAACGATTGATTTATTTTTTGTGAATAACCAAATCACCTTCAATCAATATATGATTGTAGGTAGATTCTTTGTCGTTGGTATTGTTTCTTTTTTCCAAAAGCTCAAATAAAATTTGAGCCGCTTTTTTTGATTGCTCATAAGGGTATTGCTCTACGGAAGCCAACGGGGGATGCTCCAGGTAATTTGTAATAGGCAGGTTTGCATAGCTTACAAAGGAAATATCTTTATTTATTTTAAGTTTATTTTTCCTGGCATATTGTATTGCATCTAAAGCCACATAATCATTAATGGTAAGTATGGCTGTTGGCGGATACTTTAGTTTTAATAAAGTTTGCATGGCAGCCCTGGTACTTCCCGGAGTAAGGTCATTACTAATAATGAGCCCCATGTCTATTTTTATTCTTTTCTTTTGAAGTACATCCATGTAAGTTTTAGTTCGATCCTTACAAGACTGCATTTCGTCGGGCCCGTTAATTACGCCAATGCGCCTATGCCCTTTTTTTATTAAAAACTCAATTGCCTGCCTGGTAGCTGTATTTATATTAGAAGATACTTTATGTACTTTGGGCAACTCAGGTACACGGTCAAAAAATACTACCGGTATATTGTATCTTTCCAATGCAAGTAAGTGCTCGTACTCTTTGGTATGTTTTGATATTGAAATTATCAGCCCATCTACATGATGGTTTTTCATCGCAACAATAATTTGTTTTTCTTTTTCAATATCATCATGCGACTGCCCAATAAGCACACTGTAATTATTTAGCTGGGCCACATCTTCAATACCATTGATAGCCTGCGAAAAAAATTCTTCTTTTAAGCTGGGTAGCACCACACCAATGGTATGCGTTTTTTGTTGCTTAAAAAATAAGGCTGTCTGGTTTGGCTCATAATTTAATTCTTTGGCCAGGTTTTGTACCTGCATGGTGGTTCTTAAGCCAATGCTTGGATGATTATGCAGGGCACGGGATACAGTTGAAATAGAAAAATTTAACCGTTTTGCAATTTCTTTAAGAGTAGTGATTTTATTTTCCATAAAATAACGCTAATGCAATATAGGTAAATGATTTCAATAATACACAATCGATTGCGTTTTATAAAATTTTAAAGTCCAAAAAAATTAGGCAATCGATTGCAAAGCTTACACAATCGTATGCGTAACTCAATTTAACCTTACTAAAAATAGCCTTGCTCTTTTGGTTTTAAATTTTAGCATAATTTAGGCTAAGTAAGCCAGCCATATTGTATTTTTTGGAAGTACTACGTTTTTAAGGAAACATATTATTTTTTACATAGAAATTTAAACATGAAATATTTTTTTCTTTTTTTCTTTTTAGGCATTAATTTTTCCCCAAAAGCTGCTGAAGCTTTTGGATATAATGTTACTAAAGCCCCTGCAGATACTGCTGTAAGCTCTGAAGTTACCCTGTATAGTAACGCTTATGCATACCCTAAAATAGATGCGGAAAATAACTGGCGGCAAATTTCAAATAAAGGCCTTTCACATTGGGATAATGCAAATACTTTTACCCGTACTTTTTTTTACCCTCAAATAACGGGGCAAATAATGGTGGGAGTAAAATTAAGATCACCAGACGGAGATTGTAAATTAACCATACAATTAGACAATGATGGTAAGAAGTACAATTTGGCTATTAATAAATCTTCAGATTTTACAATTGTGCCTGTTGGCTTTTTCGAAATTAAAGATGTGAAATATCATTTTATTGAAATTAGAGGTGTTAGTAAAACAGGGGCAAATTTTCCGGACATAGAGTCTCTGGTTTTTTCGGGGCCGGCTGCAAAAGATTTAAAGTATAATCTATCCAATTACAGAGGGGCGGTATCTACACATATTTGGTATCAATACCCAAAAGATGAACCCATTGCATGGTTTTATAATGAAGTAACCATTCCACCCGGTGTAAATGCAACCAATGCTTACTATATGACAAACGGATTTAGTGATGGCTATATGGGCATACAATTAAACTCTGCTACCGAAAGAAGATTTATTTTTTCTGTGTGGAGTAATTATAATACCAACAATCCTAAAGAGATTCCTTCTGATTACGCCATTACATTAGTAAAAAAAGGTACAGATGTTTTTTCGGGCGAGTTTGGCAATGAAGGCTCCGGCGGCCATAGCCACCTTGTATTTGACTGGAAACAAGGGAATACTTATAAAATGTTATTAGGAGCTAAGCCGGCGGGCGACCATACAATTTATACAGCATATTATTTTGCGCCGGAGATAAATAAATGGAAACTAATTGCCCAATGGGACAAAACCAAAACCGGAGGTAAGTTACTCTCAGGCCTCTATTCATTTGTTGAAAATTTTGGGGCTAATGGAGATGATTTTTTTAAGGCTGATTATGGTAATCAATGGGTATGTACCAGCTCTGGCAAGTGGATAGAACTTACCCGTTGCAAATTGACTTCTACTGCAGGGCCTGCTAAGCACCAGCGTTACGATTATGGTGCAGGAGTAGAAAACAACAAGTTCTATATGTTTACCGGTGGATTTAAAGAATTAAATGACAACACTTTTAATGCAACCTATGAGCGTATGGCAAATAAAATAGCCCCGGTTATTGATTTCTCTGAATTGCCAAATCAATAATTTTTATTGCTAAAAAAGATGATGCAGTAAGTAAAAAAATGTAATGTAAAAATTGTGTTCATATTCTAAGTTTTGTTTTTCTCATGTGTTTTTTTGGGCCGTATCATTTAAAATTTGGTACGGCTTTTTTTCTATTCAAAAAAGAAGTTAATTGTATAACAGCCTGTAAGTATGTACCTGTTATAGTGTTGATAGGATTAATAAATTTCAATAAATGTTTATCAAAATGAACCCTCATATTCCGAAATTTCAAATGTTGCTACGCAAAAGATGATGAAACAATATTTTAGTAATGGTATTAATTATGATGTCTGGAAAAAGGATCCTTTTCTTGCCCTAATTTTATTCAGGCAATTGCAGGAAGGATTTGGCTGGGAAACTTTTAAGAAATTTTTCATTAAATACCAGTCAATGTCAGCAAATGACAGTACAGGCTCTTATGCCAATAGCGATCAAAAAAAGAGAGATTTATGGGTTACCGAATTTTCGAAGATAGCTGAAAAAAATATTGCTGAATTCTTTGAAAAATGGGGCATACCGGTAAGCGATAAAGCAAAAGAAGAGGTGTCAAACCTGCCCATTTGGATGCCCTATAATTTTCCGCCTGTAAACTAAAAAAAAGAAAATTTGGGTTGAAAAATAAAAATAGCGCAAACGATTGTTTTGTTAATGCAAACGTTTGCATAAAGCCTGTTTTTTTTTGAGATTTCAACAAGAGTTTTTTTTACAAAAAAAAATATCATTTTAGTAGAGAGAAATATCATTTAACATCTGATTAATTATAAGTTCTTAATGATAATTAATTGATATATCTGATATTTTTTATTCCCAGCCC
>JAFDXD010000123.1 GCA_018268135.1 Bacteroidota bacterium | reverse complement strand
CAGCTTCTGTAGAAAAAATATGCCCCAGATGCAACATAAGGTTTAACTGCCATGCCGCAGATATACAAAACTGCCCATGTAGTAAAATTGATTTTACAGAGAAAGAGAGAGCTCAGTTGCAGACAAACTACAAAGATTGCCTCTGTAAAAACTGCCTCATTGCTTTAAAAAATAAATTGATGATTCAATCTAAGGAGTAATTGTTCAAATGTCAAAGGGTTATCTACAGTTTTATTCCGTTAAAACAAATAAAGTAGCAAGGTTCTTAAATGAACAGCGTTGTCTTAATTCCTATAAAAAGTAAAATCATATTTGAAAATAATATTTACCGCTCTTTTCTGCAAATCAAAGTGTGAGCTTGTTATATTTGCAAAAATTGTTTTTGGTGGATTTTAGTAGCTTATCATTAAAGGAAATAATAACAGTAACATTTACCTTGTTTGCTGTGATAGATATGTTGGGGTCGGCTCCCATCTTAATATCTTTGAAAGCTAAGATGGGTGGGCATATTAAATCAGGCCAGGCTACTTTTGCTTCTGGGGCTTTGATGATTCTTTTTCTTTTTTTGGGGCAACAATTTTTAAACCTGCTTGGGTTAGATGTAAAATCATTTGCTGTAGCAGGAAGTATTGTAATTTTTATTTTAGGCCTTGAAATGGTGCTTGGCCTCGAATTTTTTAAAACGGATAATAATGCTAAAGGGAGTAGTGTAGTGCCAATAGCTTTTCCATTAATTGCCGGTTCTGGTACCCTTACTACCATTATGTCGTTAAAAGCAGGGTTTAAAGACATCAATATTTTAGTAGGAATATTAATAAACTGTTTGGTGATATTTTTAGTATTGCATTCGCTTAAATGGATAGAGAAAGCATTAGGGCCAAATGGTTTGCTGGTGGTGAGAAAATTTTTTGGAGTAATATTGCTCGCCATTGCCGTAAAAATATTCAGTGCCAATATCATTAATTTCGGAAAATAATTCCGGCCTCGTAGTACAATGGATAGTATAAGAGTTTCCGAAGCTCCAGATCCAGGTTCGATTCCTGGCGAGGCCACTACTAATAGATTAGTCTTTGTTTGAAAACAGGGATTGGTTTACATAAAAACATTTTCCCATAATACCTCAAGCTGAAAAAATTATAAGTGGTATAGCACTGCCAGTTCTTTCATTTCAAGCAGGTTTTCTACATTTAGTTTTTTAAAAATACGCCCCTTGTGTGTGCCAATGGTTGATACACTTAGGTGTAAGGTGGCAGCAATTTTACTAATCGTTTGCCCACTCAACAATAAGGAAGCTATTTCAAATTCTCTTACTGAGAGGGAGTTGAACACATTTTTATTTGTATCGGTTGTGCTTTCATTTTGCAGGATATCATTAATGGTATTACTAATGTATTTCTTATTATTCAACAGTAAGTCAACCGCTTTCCTGATTTCTTCTAAGGGTGCATTTTTATTTAAAAAACCCATAGCGCCTGCTTTCAAAAAGCGTTGTGCATAAAGGTTTTCGGGGCTCATAGAAAATATAAGTACAATGATACCCGGATATTTTGTTTTTAAATATTCCATCAACCCAAGCGTATCGGTTTCAGGTATCTGCACATCTAAGATTACCAGGTCGTATTGGTTTTGTTTTAAAAAAGAAATTGCACTGTCAGCATCATGGGCTTCATCTGTATGGCAGGAATTATACATTTGCGAAAGCAATACATTCATTGCAGATCTAACAATCACATGATCATCTATTAATAAAAAACGTTTCAAATGGATATTTTTCAGTGGGTTAATAAATCGCCATTGGCGAGCCTGCAAATTTAATTCAGATAAACAATAAAATGATAAAAAAATCGTTTTATTAAAAACTAAAAACGCATTCCATTTCATAAGCAATATGAAGAAATTTCTACTGGTAGATGATCATAGCATAATAAGATCGGGACTTAAAATTTTACTTACTAAAGAGTTTGAAGACTACCAATTTGATGAAGCGTCCTCAGGTGAAGAATGTAAAAACCTGGTTAGCAATCAGCAATATGATTTAATTATTTTAGATATCAATATACCGGGCAGCGATAGTTTTGCCTTGGTAGAGCAGGTGATGAAATGGAGAGCAGATAGCAGGATACTGATTTTTAGCATGAGTGCAGAAAATATTTATGCCAAGCGATTTTTAGCAATGGGCGTAATGGGTTATGTAAGAAAAGATGAACCGGCTACAGAAATTATTACGGCAGTACATACCTTATTAAGCAATAAAAAATATATAAGCAAAACACTTTGTGAAATAATAAGCAGGGAAAAGTTCGAAAGAGTTACCGACAATCCATTCAAAAAATTATCACCCAAACAATATGAAATTGTAAGATTTTTGATAGAAGGAAAAACGGTGAGTGATATCTGTAATTTTATGAAACTGCATAGCTCTACTGTTAGTACTCAAAAAAACAGGATTTTTGAAAAACTTCATATTAAAAATCTGATAGACTTATATACCCTGGCAAAAGTGCATCCCATTTCATATAGTTAAAGTAGCTCATTTTCATCCAGGCAATATTCTAAAGGAAATTCTAAAGAAAGCACTGTGCCCTTTTGACGGGATGATGTAATGTTCATTTCGCCTTTGTATATCTCGGCCCTGCTTTTCATATTGGCTAGCCCAATTCCTTTACCCTTTTTATTTTTTTCAAATCCCACGCCATTATCTCTAATCTCTAAGCTTATCAAAGTTTTATTGCGGATAAATGTAAGCTTTGCTTTAGTAGCTTTTGCATGTTTTAAAATATTGGTAACCTGCTCTTGAATGATTCTAAAAAGTGCAAGCTTAAAATTTTCCTGTAGTCCGGTTTCGTAAAATAAATTACTCGAAATTTCGATTTTAATTTTATTAACCTTCATCAAATCTTCAGCAAGGTTTTCGGTAGTTTCTATTAGCCCCACTTCATTTAATATGGGCGTATTTAATGCTTTTGAAAGCATCCTGATTTCTTCAATTGCAGACATGATATACTCCGAAGCCTGGCTAAGTAAAGTATGTGATTCCTGCTGGTCATTTTTAGCAGCCTCAATATAAAGTTTGCTGGCGCTCAAGAGCTGGTTTACATTGTCATGCAGCTCTTTTCCTATTTCTGTTCGTTCTTTTTCCTGGGCAATGATAACGGCTTCTGCAATATGTTTGTTTTTTAAATTTTTTTCTTTTTCAAGTTTTTTGAATAGGTTAATTTCTTCAGTAATATTTTTTGCAAGGGCCATTCTTGCCGGCTCCCCTTTATAATTTATCTTATAAGATGAAATCTGCATCAGCATATTTTCGGCCTTTTTATTTTTATGTACCCAGGTGTTTTCATTGTACACATACCCTTTATTAATATCTTTTAAAGCCTCATCTTTAAATTTTTCTATTTCAGCTTTTGGCCGCAGGTCAAAAATATTCAAATCCAAAAATTCTTTTTTAGTATATCCATACTCATTCAGCGCAGCTTCATTTACATCAAGTATCTTAAATTTTTTAATACTCCAAATAAAAGTGGCCACAGGGTTTTTGTCAAACAGGTTTTTATAATTTGCTTCGCTTAATTTTTTTTCGGTAATATTCTCCATAGAGCCAATCATCCTTACCGGCCGGCCATCTTTATAAATAATATAGCCCCTGTCGTAAATGTACACATAGCCCCCTTTTTTATTCTTAAAGCGATACTCTTCTTCCCATTTGCTGGCTTTTGCTTCTTTAAAAATATGGAGCAGCCTACTCATCACTCTTTCCTTGTCTTCCGGATGTAAATTATTGTCCCAAAAATCAGTGCTGATATACATTTGAATTTTGTCGTACCCTAATATTTCTTTTAACCCATTACCCATCCAGTATGCAAAACGCTTATTGATATCCCAGTCCCACACAATATTGTTGGTAGCTTTAGTTAGCAGCTCATTTCTTTCAAGCGCTTCCTTTAATTCAAGGTTAGTTTTTTGTGATTGTAAAATATGAGTAATATTTTTTTTTAGTATTGTAGGGGTAAGGCCTTCTTCTTCTAATACATCATCCGCTATTTTTTTAACTGCTGCAGGTATTTTATTTTTTTTTGATTCAATTGCAATAATGGGCAAAAGCGGATGGCTTTTTTTTAATTGGGTAATAAAAGCGCCCGATACTGCCATTTTAAAATATGGAGAAATGATTAAAAGGTCAGGTGAATTTTTTTTTAAAGATTGCTTCACTTGCAATGCTGAGATTGCAATGTTAATACTTACCGGCAGTTTACTTTTTTTGATAAAATTACTTACAGCGATAGAATCAGGTTTGCTTCCTGCCGCCATTAAAATATTGATAACTGGGTGTTTTTCAGGCATTTTATTTTTTTACTTTAGGGTAAATTTTTTGTATTGCTAAAAGAATAATTGGAATTATCACAAAATTATCTAATTATTTTACCACTAATTGCTTTTTTATCTATTTTTTGAAAATAAAAAATTGTAAAATATAATATAATGTAAATAAATAATCAGTAACTTATCTCTTTATTATTTGAATATGATTCAATTGCTAAAAAATAAAATTGCAATCAATAAAATCAGGGCCGCTTTTATAGCAGCATTTATTTTTATTGCGATATTTTTTATTGCTACCTATTCAAATATGCACCGGGCCGAAAGTGAAAGCCAAAATGTAAAATCAGCCCTGGATGTACTGCTCAGGCTTGAAAATATTCTTGTTGATATTAAGTCTATTGAGACCGGACAGCGGGGCTTTACTATTTCGGGAGATGAACGCTACCTCGATACCTACAATGAAGGCCTTAGCCGTATTAGAAGAGATACTACCATCTTATCTCAGCTTCAGTTACGAGATTCTACAAAATCTGAAGACCGGAGCAGGTTACTTTCTTTACTAAACAAAAAAATAGCCTACTCTAAATTTGTGGTAGAAACCCGCCGCATATACGGTTACGATTCGGCAGCAGTAAAGTTGCAATCTGCCCCCGGCAAAATGATGATGGATGATATAGTGGCTGCTATTAACTCTATAGAATTTAAAGACAGAATTTTGTTGCAACAATCTAATGTGGAGCGGCAAAAGTATGCCAAGCGTACGGTGTGGCAGTTTTTTGCACTTTCTATCCTGTTTTGTTTTATTCTTTATTATGCTTTTAAAACTATACTGAGAGATTTTAAACTAAATGAAAAAAATGAAAAAATTTTAAAGTACAATGCCTCTTTAATTCAAAATATTTCGGACCCAATCATCACTACAAATGCTCAAAATAAAGTTACCAATTGGAATGCGTATGCCGAAAAATTATATGGTTTTAGTGAAGAAGAAGTTGTGGGAAAAGAAATAGACAGTTTATTAAACATTTCAGGCATTAGGCCCCTGATGGGCAGTGTGCAGGATAGTAGCAATGATTACTGGAAAGGAGAAGCCATACATCATCATAAAAATGGCCAACCCATTAATGTAGAAGTAAGCACTTCTTCTATTAAAACACCCGATGGAGAGGTAGTTGGTACGGTAGGCGTTATTAGAGATATTACTCAGCGAAAAAGTATGGAACACCGGCTTCAACAGCTTACTTACAACTTGCAACAACAGGTAAATGCTAAAGTGGCTGAGCTGAATAATGTATTTGAAAGAATTGCCGATGCCTTTATAGCTTTAGACAATCAATGGAACTATACCTATCTTAATAAAAAAGCTGCTGAGCTGCACGACAAGCGCCCCGAAGACCTTGTAGGTAAAAATATTTGGGAACAATTTCCGGATGTAGTGAATGAGCCATTTTATGAAGCGCTGGTTACAGCTCAAAAAACACAACAGCCACAGCGCCTTCAATTATATTACTCTGCAAAAGATACCTGGTACGAAGATCTTATTTATCCTTCATCTGATGGTATCTCAGTGTACTATCATGATATTACTACCCGAAAAAAAGCTGAACTTGCTTTAAAAGAAGTACACGAAAAACTAAGTTATCATATTCAAAATACCCCCATGGGTGTTATAGAGTTTGATAACAACATGAAAATTTTGCAATGGAGTAATATGGCCGAAACTATTTTTGGCTGGACGAAAGACGAAATTGCAAAAGAAGATTTTGATTCTACACAAATTGTTTTTGCTGACGACAAAGACCTGGTACGCCAGGCAATTAGAGAATTAAAAAGTGTAGAAAAAAGCAATAATGTTTTACATATTAGAAATTTAACAAAGCAGGGTAATATTATTTATTGCGATTGGTACAACTCTGCGCTAAAAGATCATGATGGTAATACCGTCGGCATCATGTCGCTGGTACAGGATATAACATTTAGGAAAACAACAGAGATGGCACTGCTGGAAGCAGAGTCAAAATTCCGCAACCTTGTAGAGCAGTCAATGGTAGGTGTGTACATCATTCAGGATGAACAATTAGTATATGTAAACCCAAGGTTTGCTCAAATATTTGGATACGAGCCTTATGAACTAACCAATAAAAGCATTACAGATAATATTATTAATGCGGATGATAGGGCAAAAGTTATTAATAATATTCGCACACGTATTGATGGCCAGCTCAAAAGCATGAACTATGAATTTACAGGAGTGCACAAAAATGGCGAACCGCTTCAAGTTGAAGTGTTTGGAACTTTTACGCTGTACCAGGGCAAGCCGGCTATTATTGGTACTTTGATAAATATTACTGAAAGAAAAAAATCAATTGCAATGCTCGAATCATCTGAGCAGGCTCTTAAAATATCCAATGAAAGATTTTTGCTGGTAGCCAAAGCTACTAATGATGCTGTATGGGATTGGGATATGAAAACCGATACCATTTGGGGAAATGAAAGTTTCCGGAAAATATTTAACATTAAAGAAGGCGAATTATTTAGGTTCGAGAATTTTATCAATCGCATACACCCCGGCGACAGGGAGATGATTATCAATAATTTTAATAACGCCATTACAAAAAAAGCAACCGCCATTACAGAAGAATTCAGGCTCAATGAAAATAAAAAAGGCAAGATCCGGATTTTATATGACAGGGCCTACATCCTTTATAATAAAGATAATCATGCCTTTCGTATGCTAGGCGCCACGCAGGATATTACAGAAGCAAAAGAGTCAGAAAAAAAATTACTTACAGAAAAAGAATTATCCGATTCTATCATCAATGGCCTGCCTGGTATTTTTTACATTTTTAATTATTATGGAAAAATTTACCGATGGAATAAAAACTTTGAAACCATATCAGGTTACAACTCTGAAGAAATTAGGCAAATAAACAGCATGGATTTTTTTATTGAAGAAGAAAAGGCACTGGTGTCGGCAAAAGTGGCCAATGTATTTAAAACAGGTGAAGATTCTGTAGAAGCCTTTTTTGTAAATAAAGCCGGATTGCAATTACCCTACTATTTTACAGGCATGTTAATTAATTATGAAGGCGAAACCTGCCTGATGGGAGTTGGTGTTGATATGACAGAAAGTAAAAAAGCAGAGGAAGCACTCCGCATTTCAGAAAATAAATACCGGTTGTTGTTTAATCAAAACCCTATGCCCATGTGGATGATATCCATGCCCGAAAGAAATTTTTTAGACGTGAACCCGGCAGCCGTAGAGCATTATGGCTACAGCAGAGAAGAATTTTTAAGCATGAATATTAGGGATATTCGGCCACCGGAAGATATTGAAAAATTAAAATCAACTTTTACAGATCGCCCAAAAGGGATATATAATGCAGGTATTTGGCAACACAAGAAAAAAGATGGTACCATAATACAGGTAAATATTATCACTCATGATATTTCATACGAAGGAAAAAATGCAAAACTTGTATTAGCAAATGACCTCACCGAAAAAATTATTGCTGAAGAAAATTTAAAAAAATCGCATGAAGAACTGAGAGAACTTGCTACCTACTTAGAAAAAATAAGAGAAAGCGAAAGAACCCACATGGCCAGAGAAATACATGATGAGCTGGGTCAACAGCTAACCGGTTTAAAAATGGATATATCATGGCTTAATAAAAAAATACAATCGCAGGATGAAGAAGTAAATACAAAAATTAAAGATACCATCAAGCTGATAGATAAAACAGTAGTAACCGTAAGGCGTATAGCTACACAGCTAAGGCCAAGTATTTTAGACGACCTTGGATTGATACCAGCCATGGAGTGGCAAAGCGAAGAGTTTCAAAAAAGAGCAGAAATAAAATCCATTTTTGGCAGCAATGTTAGCAATGTAGAGGTAAAGCCCGAAATAGCAACCGGCGTTTTCAGGATATATCAGGAATGCTTAACCAATGTATTGAGGCATGCACAAGCATCAGAAGTAAAATCATTTTTAAACATTAAAAATAATAGGCTGGAACTGGAAATTACCGATAATGGCAAAGGCTTTAATATAGAAGAGATAGAGCATAAAAAAACCCTGGGCCTGGTGGGCATGAAGGAGCGGAGCTTTTTATTGGGAGGGCAGTATGAAATAACCGGCAAACCTGGTATTGGTACATCTGTAAAAATTTCAGTACCTTTACATTAAGCTTTTTTTAAATATATTATAATAAGAGCAATGATAAGAATACTTATTGCAGATGATCATAGTATTGTGAGAAGAGGGCTTCGGCAAATATTGCAGGAGGGTTTTCCTACTGCTGCCATTGAAGAAGTACCCGATGCAGAAGCAATGATAAAAGCTATCATTCAGGCTGAATGGGATGTAGTGATTAGTGATTTAAGTATGCCCGGTAGAAGCGGGCTTGAAGCATTGCAACAAATAAAACAATTGTATCCAAGGCTGCCCGTATTAATTTTAAGCATTCATCCCGAAGAGCAATATGCACTTAGGGTACTTAAAGCCGGCGCATCTGGTTATTTAAGTAAAGATATGGCTCCCGACGAATTGGTAAATGCCGTTCACAGGGTAATGCTCGGTAAAAAATATATTACTGCATCCATAGCCGAAAAACTAACATCCGTACTCGATCAGGACTCTAACAAGCCTCCACATGAGAGCTTATCCGACCGTGAGTTTAGCGTACTAAAATTACTTGCTTCCGGAAAATCAGTTTCTGAAATTGCTGAATCACTTTATTTGAGCGTAACAACCGTAAGCACTTACAGAGCACGTATTATGGCCAAAATGGGTATGAAAAATAATGCAGACCTCACCCTCTATGCCATTGAGTATAAGCTACTTTAACATTTATTTTTATCAGTAGAATATCTACTACAATCATCTCACAAACACTTTTACAAATCTGCCCGGCTGCCCACTTTATCTTTGCAACGAATTAAAGAATCAACAGCAATTGTATGAAAAATAAGCACCTCAAAGTATTAATTGTAGATGATGCTTTGCTGGTAACAGAAAGGCTTACCAAAATTATTGAAGAGCTTTCATGCGTAAAAGAAATTGTAATAGCAGCAGGTTATTATCAGGCTGTTTTTTTATTAAAGTCTTTTAAGCCAGATATTGCTTTGCTCGACATTCATCTGCCCGAAAAAAACGGTATTGATTTATTAGAATACATTAAAAAAAATTATCCCGGTATTAAAGCAGTGATGCTTACCAACCAAACCAGCGATAATTATAAAATAATTTGCAGGAATTTAGGCTCCGATCATTTTGTGGATAAATCAAGCGAATTTGAAAATATCCCCACTATCATCGAATCTTACTCCGGCATTACTGCATAAAAACTATGATTAACCATTTGTTTTTTTGCGCCTTTTGCAAAAAAAACAATACTCAGAGAAAGACCAAAAAATTGTACTATCACTATGAATGTACGAAGTTTTCATGCTGTAAAGCCCCTGTAGCAAGGGGCTTTTTTATTGATAAATCCTTTCTAAAGCAGCCTTGTATTTTTCCATTATCACTTTGCGTTTTAGCTTAAGCGTAGGCGTTAGTTCGCCCGTTTCAATTGTCCACTCATCGGGCATAAGCTCAAATTTTTTCACCTGCTCTACATGATTAAAATATGTATTAAAGGATTCTATCAGGCCTCTGTAAAATTTTTGCACTTCTGCATTCTTTACAGCTTCTTCATTGCTGGTAAATGCTATATTTTGCTGCCGCATCCACTCTTTTAAGTTGGGCATGGAGGGTACAATCAATGCTCCTACAAATTTCTGCTCTGCACCTACTATCATTATTTGTTCAATATACGGCGATTCCTTCATCTTGTTTTCAATAGGCTGAGGCGCCACATATTTACCCCCGCTGGTTTTAAACAATTCTTTTTTGCGATCGGTAATTTTCAAAAACCTGTCTTCTTCAAATACCCCAATATCCCCTGTATGCAACCATCCGTCTATTATTGTTTCTGCAGTAAGGTCAGGCCTTTTATAATAGCCCATCATTACGCTGGGGCCTTTTACACAAATCTCCCCGTCAGGCATTAGCTTTACCTCTTGACCCATTATGGGCGGGCCTACTGTGCCAAATTTTGTTCCATTATTTTTTTTAGAATTTACACTTATTACAGGGCTGTTTTCGGTAGGGCCATATCCTTCGTATATTGGAATACCGGCTGCGGTAAATATTCTGATAAGCCTCACCTGGCAGGCAGCTCCGCCGGTAACTATAAAATCTATTTTATTGCCCAAGGCTTCCCGCCATTTGCTAAATATAAGTTTATTGGCAAGCGCTAATTGTATGCGGTAGCTTATGCTTCCTTTATTTCTATTGTCGTACTCATTGCCCAGCTTTACTGCCCAGTAAAATAATTTTTTCTTTAGCCCCGTTAGCTCAGCCCCCTTGCTCATTATTTTTTCATATACTTTTTCTAACAGGCGGGGTACGGTTGTAAATAAGTTTGGCTGCACATCTTTCAAATCATCACCAATGGTTTCAAGGCTTTCGGCATAATATACAGATATGCCGCTGCTGATATAAATGTATGATACCATCCGCTCAAATATATGATTGAGTGGTAAAAAACTCAATGCCCTCGATTTTATCTCATCTTCAAACGGAAAGCTCTCCCTCGCATTGATAACATTCATCACAATATTTTTGTGCGACAACATCACCCCCTTGGGCTTACCTGTAGTACCCGATGTATAAATAATAGTAGCACAATGTGTAGGTAAAATTTTGGTTTTTATATCTTCTAATAAAGAAAAATCTTTGTCCTGCACATGGGTAAAAATTTCTTTCCAGTATTGGGCTCCATCCAGTTTATCAAAACTAAAAATTGAAACAAGCGTTGGTACTTTAGCTTTGATATCATTTACTTTTGCAAGAATATCTTCCCCGCTTATAAAAACATATTTTATAGAGGCATCGTTAAAAATAAATTCCAGCTCATTTACATTAGTGGTAGGATAAATAGGGCATAGTGCAGCGCCTATTTGCTGGCAGGCCATATCTAATATTAGCCACTCTGGCCGGTTGCGGCTTATCAGGGCTATCTTGTCCTGATGTTCAATGTTCATATCGCCGCCACTTACCCCCATCTGCAAAAGACCGGCGCTAAGTTTATCTACCAGCAATACCACTTCCTGAGTACTCAGTGCCTCCCACTTATTGTTTACCTTACTGGCAAACATATCTGCCTTAGGAAAATGTGCTAACTGATGGTATAAAAAATCAAAAATGCGAAATTGTTCATTCATAAGCAATCAAAAAAAAATGAAAATTATTAAAACAAATCGTCGGAGTTATTCAAAACATTTACTCCTGCTTTTTATTAATTAGTTTATCATACTCCTTTTTGGCAAGATCGGTTTTGCTGCCACCATAAGCATTTAAGTAATGAAACAATATCCCAATGCTCCAGCCCAGCGTAACCCATAGCGGCCAGGGAATACCACTATTGTTGCCTTCTTTACCAATGGTAAACCACCATATCAGCCATAAAAATGCATTCAAAATAAAATAGGCAGCAAGCCCTCTTTGAAAATTTGCTCTCTTTTTGGCTATTCGCCAAAGTTGTTCATCTTTTTGTGGATCTTCCATCTTCTTATATTTATGTGCTATCTAAGGTATATAAAATAAATCATCCTCAATAATAGAAGTATTTGTAATCTTAAACTTTTTTAGCCGGCAGTATTCCCCATCATTTCTGCATTGGTTTCATCTATGAATGCTATAAGTTTTTCTCTGCCGGTTTTTTTTACGGCGCTTGTTACAAAATGCATGGGCAAAAACTGCCAACTCTTTTTCATTGCTTCAAAAAATGATTTCACATTTTTACTTACCGTACGCTGGTTTTCTTTATCGCTTTTGGTAAATACAATGCTAAAAGGCACTTCCCATTTTTTTAATTTTTCCAAAAAATCCAAATCAATCTTTTGTGGGTTATGCCTGGCATCTATCAATACAAATACCTGGGCCAGATTTTCTCTCTTTCGCAAATAATTTTCTATCATTTGCTCCCAGCGGTTGCGGCTACGCATACTTACTTTGGCAAATCCATAGCCCGGTAAATCTACCAGGTACCATTTATACAATATTTCTTTTTTACTATCGGCAGGGATATCGCCACTTACTATTTCAAAATGATTTATCATCTGGGTTTTGCCAGGTGATGCTGAGGTTTTGGCAAGTTTATCATTTCGGCAAAGCATATTTATCAGCGACGATTTGCCCACATTACTCCTGCCAATAAAGGCATATTCAGGCAGGGTGGGTAAGGGACAATTCTCAATACCGGGGCTGCTAATTAAGTAAGAGGCTTTTTTAATTTGCATAAGTAAAGTTAAATATCTTACAAATGTAGCAGTATTGCAAACTATAATGAACTTACTAAATTTTGAGCTGTAGTATTGGCTTATATTTGCAACTTTATATGGCCATATTTGAGCATGATACAGTAGTCCCCAACAAAAATTCGGGCCTTGCAAAAAAACAGCAGGTGGCCGAAATGTTTGATAATATAGCAAAGCGATACGATTTTTTAAACAGGTTTTTAAGCGCAGGTATTGATGTGCGCTGGCGCAAAAAAGCCCTGGCCGTATTAAAACCCCAGCAACCAAAATTATTGCTTGATGTAGCTACCGGCACCGCCGATGTAGCCATTATGGCATCAGCTTTGCTAAAGCCCAATAAAATAATAGGAATAGATATTAGCGAAGGAATGCTGGAAATAGGAAGGCAAAAAGTGTTGAAACAAGATTTGCAAAATACCATCGAACTGTTAAAAGGAGATAGCGAAACAATAAACTTTGAAAACGATACGTTTGACGCAGTAACCGTAGCCTTTGGAGTACGAAATTTTCAAAACCTTGAAAAAGGTCTGGCAGAAATTTACCGGGTGCTAAAACCCGGGGCAAAATTAGTAATTCTCGAATTTAGCCGGCCATCATCGCCGGTGGTAAAAATGTTTTATAATATTTATATGAAAACCGTAGCGCCGGGTATGGGCAAGCTTTTTTCAAAAAACAAATGTGCTTACCAATACCTCGATGAGTCTATAAAAAAATTTCCGGAAGGAAAAAAATTTGTACAGGTACTGGATAATGAAGGATATAAAAATACAACATGTAAACCCCTTAGCTTAGGTATATGCAGCATTTATTGCGGAGAAAAATAAAATACATCGTGTACGCCTTACTGTTATGCCCTGTATGGGCATCGGCACAGTTGCGTGATGGGCTTAATCAGGTTGATCACGATTCCAAAAAATATCATTTTGGTATCAATGTGGGAGTCAATCGCTCCCACTTCGGAATTACTCACCACCCCTATTTTTTGCAGCAGGATAGTGTAATGAGTATTGAAAGTGTAAACAATACTGGTATCAACCTTGCCCTGTTGGTCAATTATAATATTAGTGAGCATTTTGATATCCGGGCCTTTCCGCTCGACCTTATTTTTACCGAAAAAGCTTTTCAATACACTTTAAAATATCCCGATATTCCGGCAGGAGAAGATAGCATAACTACTAAAAAAATACAGGGCATCACTCTTGCATTGCCCGTGCAGGTAAAGTTTAGCAGCGATCGTATTGCCAATTTTAAAGCCTACATGATGATGGGCGGAAAAATAGAATACGATCTCGCCTCCAACAAAGGAAAAAGAAATGCAGAAGACCTGTTGAAAACCAACCGGCTCGATTATGGCGTAGAAGCCGGCATTGGGTTCCACCTTTATTTCCCCGTATTTGTACTAACCCCCGAGCTAAAAATAGGATATGGCCTCAGAAATATTCATGACAGGGATCCCAATCTCAAGTTTTCAAATGTAATGGATAAGCTCAATTCACGAACCATTACCTTTTCACTTACGGTAGAGTAGTTTTATTAGCCCGGCATTTGTTTTTCATGGCATCATTAGTGGCGTCGCACTCGTGTACTGCAGGTGCAATGGGCATCAGCAATACAATGAATTGGAAGTGTGCCAATAAAATAGGCATGCCTACCTAACCCTGCAAAATAATGTGGTGTCGGTAGAGGTATAAATAGAATAGTAAAAAATACCATTTTGCAACCAACCGAAAATGAAATAGTTTAAAAATAAAAAACCGACATTGCCTTTTTATTTGATATTAGCCACACATAGCCCATCACATTCACAGGTTTTTTGTATCTAAACTATTCATAAAATCAAGCTTAACAAAAAATTAGGCATTATATTAGCAGTACCAATATTGATTTAATTTTATTTGTAATAAACTAATAAGACATGGATACAGCTAAACCCAAAATTTTACTTTGCGAAGACGATACCAATCTTGGCCAGGTATTAAAAAATTATCTTGAATTAAATGACTATGACGTAACCCTCGAAAGAGACGGACGCCTTGGTCTTGCTGCATTTCAGCGTGAAAAATTCGACATTTGCCTTTTAGATGTAATGATGCCCAATATGGATGGCTTTACCGTAGCCGAAGAAATAAGAGACATCAACCCCGATGTTCCTTTGTTTTTTCTGAGCGCCAAAACAATGAAAGACGATATCATTCAAGGCTATAAATTAGGTGCAGACGATTATATTACAAAACCATTCGACAGCGAAGTATTGCTGCACAAAATAAAAGCCATTTTAAAACGAAATGAAGAAACCCATCGGGAAGAAGCCAATGCAGAGTTTGACCTTGGCAAATATCATTTTAACCCCCGCCTGAGAGAGCTAATTGTAAACGGTAAGGTACAAACGCTATCGCCAAAAGAAAATGAGCTGCTCAAAATGCTAAGCGAATATAAAAATGACTTATTGCCCCGTGAGGCCGCCCTTAAAAAAATATGGGGTAGCGATACTTACTTTAACGGCCGCAGCATGGATGTGTACATTGCAAAGCTTCGCAAATATTTAAAGGAAGACAGTAAAATTGAAATCGTCAATATACACGGCAATGGTTTTAGGCTCGTAGTTTCAGATTAATGCATTCTCATCATATTTGTTTCATAAAAAAGGGCTTCGGATATACGAAGCCTTTTTTTTACCTTTGCCCCTCAATATCTAAATAATGACTATACACAGGGAAGGCTATAAATCTATTGCAATTGTAACCTTATTATTTGCAGTCATCAATATTTTAATGTTTTGGTTTTTTGGCCCGTCATTATTATGGCTTTGTATTGCCATATTTATCATTACCCTGCTTTTTGTACTTTTTGTAGTTTCTTTTTTTCGCATACCCACCCGTACATATACTTTTAATGAAGCTTCAGTAGTATCGCCCTGCGATGGAAAAGTAGTAGTAATAGAAGAAATTACAGATGTAGAATATTTTAAAGACAAACGCCTGCAGATATCCATATTTATGAGCCCTGCCAATGTGCATGTAAACCGCAATCCCATTAGTGGCGAAGTTGTGTACAGCCAATATCACAAAGGAAAATACTTAGTGGCATGGAACCCCAAATCATCTACCGAAAATGAAAGGCACTCCGTAGTAATAAAAAAAGGAGATAAAGAAATTTTAGTAAAGCAAATAGCCGGCGCCGTGGCTAAAAGAATTGTAAACTACCTGGTAGTAGGGCAAAAAGTAACCCAGTCTTCCGAAATGGGTTTTATAAAATTTGGCAGCAGGGTCGATCTTATTTTACCCCTCGGCACCAAGGTAAATGTTTCACTCAACCAGGTGGTTAAAGGCGGCGTAGATACAATTGCTACCATTTAACAAAAATTTTCTTCAGGATAGCTATTAAACTTAGTTTCAGGTTATTTTTGCAAATACCCCTCCAAAATGTAGAGGAATACCCTACTGTTTAAGGTAAGGAAATAATTGATGTTATAAATTTCAAAATGGCAACACCCCCATCTGCCCGTGAAAAAAAACCGGGTATTTTTAGTTTATTAAAGCCCTATAAAAGCATGGTGCTTTTGCTTATCCTGTTTACATTATTAAGCAATGGCATTAACCTTTGGATACCCAAAATAATTGCTCAGGCCATTGATGCATTTTCCAATGGCACCTACCGGCTTCATGGCATTGTGCTGCAATTTATAGCAGCCGTTGTCAGCATTTTTATCTTCACATATTTGCAAAGTATTTTACAAACCTATGCCTCCGAAAAAGTAGCCAGAGATTTGCGAACTACACTATCCGATAAAATATCAAAACAATCTTTTGCATTTATAGAAAAAGCAAACCCTTCCAGGTTGCTCACCAATCTTACTGCCGATGTAGATTCTATCAAAATGTTTATTTCGCAGGCCATTGTATCTATAGTATCCTCTATTTTTATCATTATAGGTGTAAGTGTTTTACTTATAAGTATCAATTGGAAACTTGCATTGTGCATCATTGCAGTAATTCCAATTATTGGTATTACATTTTTTTTGGTGCTGCGAAAAGTAAGAGCATTGTTCATACAGGCCCGTGCGGTAATAGACTGGCTCAATAAAGTAATAAGTGAAAGTATATTAGGCGCCGCCATTATAAGAGTGGTAAACTCTCAAATACCAGAGTACAATAAATTTTTAGAAGCCAATACTAAAGCAAAACATTTTGGACTGGCAATCTTAAAATTATTTGCCGGCCTTATACCTGTTATTACTTTTACAGCCAACATGGCCGGCCTTAGCATACTTGCACTGGGCGGGCATTTTGTAATAAATGGCAGTATGAGCCTCGGAAATTTTGCTGCATTTAATAGTTACCTCACCATGCTTATTTTTCCGATATTGGTTATCGGGTTTATGAGCAATGTAATAGCACAAGCCACTGCTTCTTACCAACGCATTAGTAATGTAATAGAAGCGCCCGAACCGGTAGAAACCGGCACCATAAGTGAGCCACTAAAAGGTACAATGCAAGTAGAAAATGTAAATTTATTGTACGAACAAATGCCGGTACTAAGGGATATAACTTTTACTGCATTGCCCGGTACTAAAACGGCCATCATTGGCCCCACGGCTGCCGGCAAAACCCAATTGCTGTATTTGCTTACCGGCCTTATGAAGCCTACATCGGGCAGCATACAATATGATAACAGAAAAATAGAAGAGTATAAAAGCGATGCTTTTCACAGGCAGGTGGGTTTTGTATTTCAGGATAGCATCATCTTTAATATGACCATTAAAGAAAATATTGCCTTTGGTGATGCTGTTACTGATGAGTCGCTGGCAAAAGCCATTGAAACGGCCGAACTGAAAGATTTTATTGAGGCGCTTCCCGATAAATTAGAAACAATGGTGTCAGAAAGAGGAACAAGCTTGTCGGGTGGGCAAAAACAACGCATTATGCTGGCACGTGCACTGGCGCTCAATCCTACCGTATTATTGCTCGACGATTTTACAGCAAGGGTAGATAATAATACAGAGAAGAAAATTTTGCAAAACATTCAACAAAATTATCCTGCACTTACCCTGGTATCTGTAACTCAAAAAGTAACAACCGTAGAAAATTACGATAAAATAATTTTACTCATGCAGGGAGAGCTGGTGGCTTCGGGTACGCATAGCGAACTAATACATACAAGCCCGGAATATGTACAACTTTTAAATTCACAAAAAAGCACCAGTAACTATGAATTACAATCTTAATGCTGCACAGGGCAATGCAGAAAAAGTATCTACCTTTTCTTCTTTAAAAAGCCTGCTGCAACTTATTGCACACGAAAAGAAAAACCTGCTGATAGCTACTGCTGCAATTTTGCTAAATGCATTGATAAACCTCTTTACTCCTTTACTAATTGGCTATGCTATTGATAAATATGTGCAGCATAAAGATTATCACGGGGTATTGGTAATATCAGGCATTTTATTGGCCATGTTTTTGGCAGGATTGTTTACCAGCTATTACCAAACATTGCTGATGGGCAGCGTGGGGCAACGTATGCTCTTTACATTACGAAATACAATTTTTAATAAACTGCAAACATTTCCGGTGGCGTTTTTTAATGCTAATAAAACCGGCGATCTTATTTCGAGGATTAATAATGATACCGATAAACTGAATACTTTTTTTTCGCAGTCGCTGATGCAGTTTATTGGCGCAATTGTAGGCATGGCAGGCTGTGGTATTTTTTTGTTAGCCATTCATATTAACCTGGGTGTGGCAGCATTATTGCCTGCATTGGGTATTCTTATTTTTACAAAATTATTTTCGCCCTGGCTAAAAAAGAAAAACGCTATTAATATGCAGAGTGTGGGCAATATGAGCGCAGGTATTCAGGAGAGCCTTACCAATTTTAAAGTAACGGTAGCGTTTAACCGAAGAGATTATTTCAGGCAAAAATTTAATGAAAACAATCAGCAAAATTATAAAACAGCCATTGGCGCCGGTCTTGCTAATAACCTGTTGCTGCCGGTGTACAGCCTGTTTTCGGGGCTGGCGCAGTTAATTGTATTGACTTATGGTATTTATTTAATTTCTACCGGAAGCTTTAGTATTGGCTTGCTGGTAAGTTATATTGCCTATGTTACCAATTTTTATAATCCGCTAAGGCAGTTGGCTACATTGTGGACGAGTTTTCAGGTGGCAATGGCAGGCTGGGATAGAATTACAAAAATACTTAAGCTGCAACCCGATATGGAAACCCTGCAGGTTGCCGAAGCCAATGAAGCCTCAGATGCACTTATTGAATTTAAAGATGTGCATTTTAAATATGACGATAGTAAAGAAATATTGCACAATGTATCTTTAAAATTATACAAAGGAAAAACCTATGCCCTTGTAGGCCCTACCGGCGGCGGCAAAACCACTACAGCTTCTTTAATAGCAAGATTGTATGATGCTACATCGGGCACGGTACTGCTTGATGGAAAAGATATTAGAAGTTATACTGCAGAGCAGCGTACACAAAAAATTGGGTTTATACTTCAGGAGCCATTTTTATTTAGCGGCACAGTAAAAGATAATATTTTATATGGCAATGCTGTTTATAAAGATTACTCTGATGATGATGTGGAGCAGCTTATCAAAAAAGCAAACCTCGATAGCCTGCTGGCCGTATTTGAAAACGGCCTGCAAACCAATGTTAGTACCGGCGGCGAAAGCATAAGCCTTGGGCAAAAACAATTGATTGCTTTTATGAGAGCGGTACTTCGCAACCCTGAGGTATTGATACTGGATGAAGCTACTGCCAATATTGATACCATGACGGAGCAGCTTTTAGAAAATATTTTAAATAAACTACCCGATACCACTACAAGAATTATTATTGCTCACCGGCTCAATACAATTGAAAATGCTGATGAAATTTATTTTGTAAATGCCGGGGAAATAATACGGGCTGGCTCATTTAAAGATGCAGTAAATAAATTACTGAATGATAAAAGAGACAGTTAAAAAATAGTTTCAAGCTGTTGCAGGTGGGTGATGGTAAATGTAGGTTTTAGCTCTGTAGCTGCATTGATGTGATTTACAAAAACAGTATCCATACCTACATTCATGGCGCCTTGAATATCGGCATCCAGGTTGTCGCCAAGCATGATACTTTCTGCAATGGTTGCTTTGGCTTTTTGGATGGCAAATTCAAAAATTTCTTTTTTTGGTTTTAAACTATTGCTGCCTTCGGAGGTTATTACTTCCGAAAAATAACCATCAAGATTACTGTTTTTTAGTTTACTCCATTGTGTTTTTTCAAATCCGTTTGTAATTAAATGAAGCTGGTAGTTTTTGTTTTTTAAATAATTTAATATTTCAAACGTATGTGGAAACACTTGTTTTTTGGTAGGCAAAATTTCTAAAAATTTTGTACTGATATTTTTTGAGAGAGTATCATCTGCTATTTGAAAATCCATGAGGGTGCGCCACATGCGCCTCCACTTAAGCTCTTCGGCTGTAATGCTGCCTTGCTGGTAGCGGGTCCATAAGGCTTCATTATGATGTAGGTATTTTTGATAAAAATCATCAAAAGGAGCTGCTACAATACTGTCTAAATCAAAATGTGCATACACATCTGTAAGCGATGTTTTGGCATTGGCATCAAAATCCCAAAGGGTATGGTCTAAATCAAAGAAAAGATGCTTGTAAACCGGCATGTAACAATTATTTTAAAATGCGATGAATTAACTTTACAAATATAATGCAACTGCCAAACATGGTAAATGTTGATACAGTGGCAAAAGCTGATGGTATAGCCCCGATGGAAGCGGCACCCCGTATTGCCGAAGGCAAACGGAGTATAGCGTACAGCGGGACAAATGCTGATAGATATTCTAAAGATGAGCTACCAATAAAATATTTTTTACATGATGAATATTGTAATAACCGGCGCCAGCAGGGGAATAGGAAAAGCAATTGCTGAAAAATTTGCTTCGCAAAATGCTCATTTGTTTTTATGCTCCCGCAATGAAAATGATTTGATACAAACTGCTGCAGAAATAAAAAATAAATATGCAGGTGCGGAAGTAAAATATTTTGCAACCGACCTTGCTATAAAAGAAAATGTGTATGCCTTTGCAAACTGGTGCCTGGCCGGGGCAGTGCCTGATGTTATTATTAACAATGCAGGCCAATACATTGCAGGTAGTATAACTGATGAGCCGGAAGGGGCTTTGGAAAAAACAATTGCCTTAAACCTTTATAGCGCTTATTACCTATGCCGAAAATTATTGCCACCCATGATTGAAAAAAAGGAAGGGCATATATTTAATATTTGTTCGGTAGCATCGCTTAATGCTTATCCCGGCGGCGGAAGCTATAGTATCAGCAAGTTTGCGCTGAATGGATTTAGTAAAAACCTTCGGCATGAGTTGATGCCCCATGGCATAAAAGTAACGGCTGTAATGCCCGGCGCTGTGCTTACAGACTCGTGGCAGGGATTTGATAACACTCAAAACCGCATAATGGAGGCAGATGATATTGCTTCAATGATTGTAGCTGCCACGGGCTTATCTGCTCAGGCGGTGGTAGAAGAAATTATTATAAGACCACAGTTAGGAGATTTATAATTAACAGATTATTTAAAAGGTTTTAAAAATTTTAGAACCTGCTAACAGCTTTGATGAAGTAATTTTGTGCCTGATTGAACAGTGATATATGCATGTAATTTTAAAAAGATTTTTTCTTGGAGTTTTTTGTTGCTTGTGGATGTATATGGTAAATGCGCAGGTAAGCTTTACGGCAAGTATTACCCCGGCACAAATTAATAAAGACCAGTATGCCACGCTGCGGATGGAAGTACACAACAGCAGCGATATAAAAAATATACAACCTCCATCTCTTAATGGATTTATAGTAATTAGCGGCCCCAATCAGGAGAGCAGTATGAGCTCTATAAATGGCAAGGTAGATCAATCTATTGCCGTGAGTTATGTATTGCAGCCACGCAAGCCCGGCAAAATAAATATTGCTGCGGCTACTGCCACTATTGGCAATAAAGTGTATCAAAGCAATACACTTACTTTAGTTGTAAATGATAAAACCTCTGGCAATGCAGCCGGTGCAACCCAGCCTGGTAGCCCATTTGCAGGCTTGATGGACCCTTTTGAAGAAGACCGTTCTTCACCTGATTTTAACGATTATATTTTACACAAAGGTGAAAATATACCCGAAAAAGTTGCAAAAAATATGCAGCTACGCTTGCAAACAGATAAAACAAGTTGCTATGTGGGCGAGCCTCTTATTGCCACTTATAAATTATACTCAAGATTAAAAAGTGAGAGCCAACTGGATAAAAGCCCATCCTTTAATGGTTTTTCGGTGATTGATTTGCAGCAACCTGATGTAAATGGATATGCCCGTGAAAAACTGGATGGCAGAGAATATAATGTGTACACTATCAGAAAAGCACAACTGTATCCTTTGCAGGATGGCACCATTACTTTAGAATCTGCAACGGTAGATAATCATATACAATTTGTAAAAGCGGAAGCGGCATCGCAGGGCAATATTGGCGATATGATGAATGGATTTGGTATTGACCCAAATGATATAGTAACACAATCTGTAAGCTTAAGTAGCAAGCCGGTAACGATAACCGTAAAACCCTTGCCTGAAGCCGGTAAACCGGCTGGCTTTAAAGGGGCTGTGGGCAATTTTTCTATTGAAGCTTCGCTGGCTAAAAATAATTTTTCTACAGATGAAACCGGGTTGCTAACGGTGAAATTATCCGGCGCAGGCAACCTGCAATTAATAACTGCACCGGATATTAGCTGGCCCGACGGGTTAGATGCTTTTCAACCTAAACTTACAGATAACCTTGTAAACAGCACTGTACCCGTAAGCGGCAACAAGGTTTTTCAATTTTCATTTGCCGTGCAAAAGCCCGGCAGCTATACCATTCCTGCAATTGAGTTTAGTTTTTTTGACCCCAAAACCATTTCTTACAAAACTGTGCGTACCGAGCCTTTACCCATTACCGTTACTAAAGGCACTGGCATACATGCACCATTAAATATTCCTATCGAAAAAAAGGAGAATGTTTCATTTTTAAACAAAATATTTTCGCATCGAATATGGATGATTGCAGCACTGATTTTTATTATTGCTGTGAGCCTGTTTTTTTGGACTAAAAAAGAAACTAAGAAAGAAGCTGAATTAAAAGCTACGGCAAATGCAACACCTGTAGATACTGCAATGGAAGCAGTGTTGGCTACATCTGCACAAAACCAGCAAAATCCATTGCAACAGGCTGAGGCCTGCCTGTATGCGCCCGATTGTAAAGATTTTTTTGTGCATTTAAATAAAGAAATGAAAGCCTACCTTGGCCACAAATTCAACATGGATGCCATGGATGTAAATTCAAAATCTATTGCCTGGGTAATGGATAAAAAAAATATGGACAATACCCTTGTATTGCAATTGCAACAATTATTGCAGGAAATAGAATGGCAGGTATATGCGCCATTTGAAGAAACGGGTAAGCGTAAAGAAATGTACAGCCGTAGCCATGCGCTGATACAATTGATGAATTCTTACAATGATTAATTGGTGAATTTGTAACCAATGCTTCTTACAGAATGAAAGTATTGCGGATTGCGGCTATCGGTTTCAAAATATTTTCTGAAATTGAGGATAAAATTATCGATGGTACGGGTGGTAGGGTAAACATGGTAGCCCCATACTGCCTGTAGTATTCTTTCTCTTGTTACCACTTCATTTTTATTTTCTATTAACAGCTTTAGCAGCATGATTTCTTTTTTGGTAAGCGTAATTTCTTTACCAGATTTTGTATAGCAGGTAAGATTTTTAAAATCAATTTTATTGTTGCCAAACTCATATACATTGGGCAGGGGCTGCTTGCTGGTTAATTGCTCACTTTTTATAATAAGTTTTTCTACCCGTAGCAATAGCTCTTCGAGATTAAATGGTTTGGTAAGGTAATCATCGGCGCCTTTTTTAAGGCCCAATACCCTGTCGGCACTGGCATTGCGTGCACTTAAAATTAAAATGGGTATTTCTGTATTGGTAAGCCTGATGGTTTCGCATACAGTAATACCATCCATCTCGGGCAGCATTACATCTAATATGATCAAATCAAAATGCTCTTGCTGTACTATTTTTAAAGCCTGTACACCATCATAGCTGCTGGTAACTTCGTAGCCTTCAAGCTCTAAATTAAGTTTTAGTGCCTCTTGCAGATTTTCTTCGTCTTCTACTACTAATATGGAATATTTTTTTTCGGCCATCATATAATTTATGCTTCTGATTGAAGTGTAATAGTAAAGATACAACCTCCATCCATGTTATCGGTAAGCGTTATATTTCCTTTATGCGATTTAATTATTTTTTTTAGTAAGTACAATCCAAGCCCTGTGCCTTTGGCTCTTTTGGTGGCTTCGTTGCCGGTGCGGTAAAATTTTTCAAATACTTTTTTCTTTTCATCATCAGCTATACCCGGGCCATTATCTTTTATTTCGAGTAGGGCAGTATTATTTTTTTTGAATAAATCAATTTTTATGATTCCTTCTTTTGGAGAATATTTTAAGGCATTTTCAATTAAGTTATTGATAGCAATTTGCAATAAAAATTGATCGCCCAATACAAATACATCGGGCTGCACCTGCTGCTGTATGGCTCTTTGGGGATAGCGGGCTATAAAATCATTTACACAGTTATTGATAAGGTTGCTCCAATTGATTTGTTCAGATGCAATAGCAAAACCACCGGCTTCTATTTGCGATGAAAGCAGGATATTATTGCAAAGGGTATTGAGCCGGTTGGTTTCCTGCAGGGTATTGTATATGAGCCGCTGATGCTGGCTTTCATCTAGTTTTCTTTTTAGCAGCGTTTCTAAATTAAGGCGAGATACTGCAATGGGGGTTTTTAACTCGTGGGTAATGGCCATCATAAAATTATACTGATCGTGGCTGAATTTTAATTGCCGGCGTACTGCCCTGAATACAAAAATGGCTCCTGCAATAATGAGTAATAAAAAAATACTTCCTTCGCCAATGTACTGTGTGGTTTTTCTTTTTTTATCTTCCTGAATGGTTTGGTATTGCTGCCAGTAAGTAGGGTTGTCTTTTTTTATTTCATTCAGCTTTAACTGCGTCATTTCTGCATTTTGAGAACTCAATGCAATAAACCACCATACCAATGCTGCAATGATGTAAGCCAGCAATACCCAGTAAATGATAAATATGGTTTGTATTTTTTTTTGTTTGTGCGGCATTGTATTTTTTTTATAATGACTGCTTTGCAAAATTACTGAAATAGGCTTATGCTGATTAATAAACTGATGTCGGAATTATTAGCCCTGATTGAAGTGGAAAGCCCGGTGAGGCTTTGTAGCGAGGGGTATGTGCCGTACTTGCAACGAAAAGCAGGCCAAATGCTTCATAAAGATTTAATTGCCCGGCTTCAAAAAAAATCAATTGCGTTTATCTAAACCCCAGGAAAGTTTATTGCGGAGAGTTTGCAGAAAATTATTTTCATTAAGGCGGATGAGATTGATGTCGAATGTTTCTTTTTTTACTGCCAGTTCAATTTCTTTTGGTACCAGCTCACGCCGGCTATCGAGTGTGATGAGCACACCATCTGTACGCCCCTCTACTTCAAATGATACGATGGTATTGTCTGGTACAATGATGGGCCTGATATTTAGATTGTGAGGCGCTACGGGAGTGATAACAAAACTGGCGCTATCCGGAAAAACAACCGGGCCATTGCAACTGAGTGAGTAGCCCGTAGAGCCAGTAGGGGTGGCTACTATGATGCCATCTGCCCAATAAGTATTTAAAAATTCGCCATTGAGATAGGTGTGAATTTTTATCATGGGCGAGCTGTCTTTCTTATGCAGCGAAAACTCGTTGAGGGCATAGGGCGTTTCTTTAAATAGCGGTACATCAGCATCTAAATGCAGCAGGGTACGCTTATCTAAAACATATTTTTGATTGACCAATGCTTCTATGGCGCTGTGCAATTCTTCTTTACCAATATTGGCTAAAAAACCCAGCCTGCCATAGTTGATACCGAGCACAGGGATGCCGGTATCTTTTACAAGGGTAACGGTATCGAGCAGGGTGCCGTCGCCGCCAAGGCTAATCATACAGTCAATACTTTGATCCATATCGGCGCTGCTATTGAAAGTAGAGTAGTTGCTTTTGATATCAACAGCGCTATAAAACTGGTTAAAAAAATCCTGAAAAAAAACGGGCTCTACATGGTGCTTTTCTAACTCAGTAATGAGTAATTCAATATCCTGCAACTGCTGGTTTTCTATCCCTCTGCTGTAAATGGCTATTCTCATTTATTAAATATAATTAAAAAGGCTTTGATTTAAAAACTACCTTTTACGTGCAAAAATAAACCGTTTTCGCCTAACTGGTTAATACTGTATTCTATTCTAAAACTAAAATCGTATAAGCTAAGTATATCTAAACCCAGGCCACCGCTGTATAGCAGGCGATTATTGAACTGGCTGTTGTATTGTGTTTTATTGTAGCAATACCCTGCATCGGCATAGGTTTTTGCATAAATATTGAATGGGATAGAAGGCAATATTTTTATATGGAATGGTACGGGAACCTTAAAAGAAACGATTTTTTTTCGGAGGCTGTATTTGGCCAGTAGTGCGGCTACACCATCTATTACATAATACTCCATGCCACGCAAATAAAAATCTTTGTAGCCAAATGCCTGCTGATTGATGTATGCCTGGTTAAACGGAAGTTTTACATTTGAACTTAACTCAATGCTGCTGTACCATTGATGTGAATGAGCGAAATAATTATTAAAATTTATATCGGTAGAAAACATATTGATGCCGCCTGTAAGGCCAAAACCTCTTTTTAAAAAGAGGATATTAAAAATTTTTCCGGTGAGAGGGTAGCTGTTATTGTTGGTGCGTATGTATTGATAATAATAACTTATGTCTGTAAAACCTGCACTAGGCTTGCCATTGCCAAAATACCCAGGGTTGTACACATTGGTAACTATTGAATCGGCTACGCTTTGGTGCTGATATTGTATGGAGAAGGAGTGCTGTTTAAATAATCCATTTCGATGATTGTAAGAAATTTCGGCTTCGAAAGAATTTTTTACAAAATGATCTTCTATTTTGTATAGCATCAATTTATTATTGTACCCGGTTTTGTAAGGTATTTCACGATTTTGAGTATAACCGGCGCCAATGCTAAAACCCTGGTTGAGGGCGGGGTTGCTGGCCGTAGAAGAATAACTAAAAGAAATATTTCGGGAATAACCATTTTGTAAATATATACGCAGCTTATCATTTCGTCCGCTGAGATTGTAATGGGCAAATTTGGCTCCATAGTTTACCCGACTGAGGCTGGCATGGTAGGTTTTTATCCAATCATTAAAATTGCGGTCTATCAATTTAAATTGTGGCGTGGGGTAGATATACCATTTCTCTTTTACATCTATAAGAATGAGTACATGAAAGGCATCTAACAACCGGGCGTTAACCTGCACATCTGTAAACAATGTGGTATTATAAATTTGAAGTTTTGCTGCTTCAAGATTTTGATAAAGCTTGCCTGCCTGTAGGGAGTCACCGGCCTTGAACTGCATTTCATTGATGATGATATAACTTTTGGTTTTTTTATTGCCTGTAATGATGATGGAGTCTACCATCAGATAACTGCTACTGTCAATATTATTTTTTTTTAAAAAAGAATGAGAAGCGCCATCGTTATAGGGCTGTGCATTTAAAAAATTATTTTGGCAAAGCAGCAGTACCAGTAAGAATATGTAAAAAAAATATTTCATCCGGCTACAAAAGTTAGTTTTGTTTTTTCAATTTTTTTTTGGAGGCCGGCAATGAATTTAGATGTCAAGAAAATTCATGAGATGCTGGTAATTGGAGTTGATCTCGTTATCAAATTTTTCGTTGCCATAAAAATAGGTTACATCATAATCATACCTTTCAAAAGTGGCTACTACAGTGGCTATTTCCCGCTTGTTAAGATGTATGGTAAGGGTTAATATTCCATCTATTGGGTGGATGGTGGTATTGAGATGAAGGATGCTGCAATCATTGCTCTCTACAATGCGGCTAATTTCGGAAATGGAAAATTGCGATGGCAGCATTTCTATTACGATGATGCCGCCAATTTCATCTGCCCCGGCAAAATTGCCCAGGTTTTTTAACAGGTCTCTCGAAGTGATAGCTCCAATAAAATCATTTTCTTTGTTAATAACAGGCACTACAGTAGTGTCAAACTGGATACTGCAATTAACAGCGTTTAAAAAATGTACATTGTGCTGTACACTAGTAAATGTAAAATTCTTTTGTAATAATTCTACGGGAGTTTTTTCATCGTCCTGATCTAAAAGGTCTTCTTCGCTTAGCAGGCCTACAAATTTATTTTCAGACACCACGGGCAGGTGCGATACCTTGTAATCAACTATCAATTGAAGCGCTTTGCCCACAGTATCCTGCAGTTTTAGCCGGGGGATATTTTTATTTATTAAATCTATGGTAAGCATGTAAAATCTAAAATGTTTTTCGTTTATGCGTTTAGGTTATATAGTTTATTTTATAAAAAAATCCATAATACCGGCATTTAGCTAAGCAGTAGTTGCAGTTGTTTTTAATTTAGTAAGAAACCCATCCAAAATTTTATTAAACTCCATAGGCACTTCCATCATTGGCGCATGCCCGCATTTGTCAATAAAATGCAACTCACTATTGGGGATAAGCCTGTTAAACTCTTTGCCCACAAAGGGTGGTGTAACGGTATCGTTATTTCCCCAAATGAGGCAGGTGGGCTGTTTCACCTGATTTAGTTCATCGCCAAGATTGTTGCGTATAGCGCTTTTTGCAAGTGCAATAATTTTGATAACCTTTAGGCGGTTGTTGGTAATTTCAAAAACTTCGTTTACTAGTTCATCTGTTGCCATGGCCGGATCGTAAAAAGTAAGGGCTGTTTTATTTCGGATGTATTCCTTATCGCCCCTTTTGGGATAAGTGTCTCCCATGCCATTTTCAAAAAGGCCTGAGCTTCCGGTAAGTATCAGCGATTTTATTTTTTCGGGGCTTTTTAACACATGTACCAAGGCTACATGCCCACCCAGCGAATTGCCTAAAAGATGAATATCATTATAATTGCGATGGTCTATAAACTTAGATACAAATTTTTGTAACCCGCCTACAGAAGTATGTAGCAGGTCAAGATCGAGCAAGGGTAATAATGGCACTACTACTTTGTGAGATTTTTTAAAGTACTCTATAAGGTCAGAAAAATTGCTGAGGGCGCCAAATAACCCATGGAGTAATATTAATACTTCTCCTTCGCCTTCTTCTATAAATTTGAATTTACCGTCTTGTTTTATTTCGTAAGCCATTATCTGTTTAGTAAATATGTATTGCAGTTAGTTGCTAAAATACTTGTTTTAATTGTAAATATACCTGATGTTGATTACAAAGATATAAAGTATAAAAATTACAGGCCTTATAATATCTTTTTATTAAACTATTAAAAAAAAGATGATGACTTTAAAAATTTGTATTATAAATTTTGCTTTATATTGTAATAAGCAGGTAAAGCAAGTTAACGAAATAATAGCATATTTATTTGCCCGGTATCGCCGGGGGTAATTTTGCAAAGAAATCTTCGAGGCTGCTGAACATATCTTTAAAAAGCGGAATAATGGCTCCGAATGAGTTGATAACTTTGGGCCCTAAGGGTTGCAGGTAAGGGTACACCTGCGATGAGGCAATTGTATTGGCATTGAAAAAATGAAGCTGTACGCCATAAAATAAAAAAATGCTGAGCAGTATGCTATACAGCAGTACATATAATGCAATACCGGCTATACGATTTACCCAGCCAAGCATGGCCATTTCAAATGTTTTTTGTATAAGCCTGGCGCCAATATTGATGATGAAAACTACGGCAATAAACACCAGTAAAAATGAAAATGCCGGTAGCCATTTGCCTGCCCCACTTACATTTTTAGAAAGCATTTCGGCTACTACCGCCGATAATTTAATAGCGGCAGCAAGCCCAACAATAAACGCAATTACAGAAAATAATGCAATGATAAAACCCTTGCGGTAGCCTTTAATGCAGGCAAGCAGCATGAACATTAAAAAGATAATATCAATATACATAAGCTGTAAGCAAATTGAAAACCGGGTTAAAAAAAATTGCTAACCAAGCATTTCTTTTACAATTGCACTAATGGTTTTACCGTCTGCCTTGCCTGCCAATTGTTTGGATGCTACACCCATTACTTTGCCCATATCGGCAGCAGTGGTAGCTCCTGTGCTGGCAATAATTCCCTTAACGGCTTCTTTTATTTCGTCTGTGGTCATTTGTTTGGGCAAAAACTTTTGTATTACTTCCATTTCTTCACGTTCTTTTTCTGCCAGGTCGTTGCGGCCTTGTTTTTCAAAAATTTCAAATGAGTCTTTCCGTTGCTTCATCATTTTTTGTAAAAACTTTTGCTCTGTTGCTTCATCAATTTCGCCTCCGGCTCCCGGCTCGGTTTTGGCTTTTATGATTTCTGCTTTTATGGCACGTAGGCTACGCAATACACTTTCGTTTTTCGATTTCATGGCTTCTTTCATCTCTGCCATTACTTGTGTTTCTAAACTCATAATTTATTTTTTATTATTTTCTCAAATAAATGAAACATTTACTGTTGCTCTTTTATCATGGCTGCCCTAAACTTGTCAAAAAACACTTTTGCAAATGATTTCATCTCTTCCGATAATTCAGCCTGGTTGGTAGCTCTTTTAAATGTATCGGCCATGGTCATGAGCATCTGATAAAAGAAGTCACCCATTTCATCTACCATCATGTCTTTTGTCCATAGGTCTATCCGCATAGCGGTTTTATCGGCGCCATCCCAAAAGGCCAGGCAAAGTGCTTTTGCTTTTTGAGCCATATCTGCGCTACTATCGCTTGCCTGCCAGTGTATGCTCTCTGGTATTTTATTGGGGTCAAGCAAAATATCAATGTTGATGGATGATTTGTGCATGTAATAATTTTAGGCAGCAAAGTTAATGATTTAGCCTTCAACAGCCTTCGTAATTACTTCCCAAAATGGTTCAAAAAAATCTTTATCCGAATAACCGGCAGTATGCAATACCCCCTTTTTTATCATTTCATTTCTAAGGTTTTCGTCTTTATATAAATGAATCATTGATTCTGAATTATCTTTACCATTGATGCCGGTATATATCACTGCCTGGCCATACATATCTTTTGTAAGTTGGTTGCTGCAGGTAATTACTGGCACTTCTGCCTGCATAGCTTCTAAAGCAAAGTATTCTATATGCGCATGTTGAGGCAAATATATCATGGCATAGGCCGAGGCAGTAATGTTGGCCACTTCTTTTTTATTGTCTGTAAAAATAATGGCTACATCATCTTTGTATTTATATAAATCAAAATCTTTTACCAGCATGGTATCCTGCATGTCAGTACCCGATAGCAATACAAGTTTCATGCTGCTTTTATGCCATTTTTTAAACAACGAAAAAGCTTTTAATGCCGGCAAAATATTTTCTTTAGTAATGAGGCTTACCGGGTATAAAAAATAATCTTTTTCTCCGCTGTATTGTTGCAGTGTATTTTCTTTTTGCTGCCAGGGTATGGGCTTAAATGCAGCATGTATGGGCGGATGAATGCAGGTAGTTTTTTGCTTTGCAAAATCAAATTTTGATATGAGTTCTTTTTCCAAATAATGGGCAGTACATACCACGCTGTTGGTTTTTTTTAAAGACCGGGAAAAATATTTTTGCAGGTAGCGCTTGTAATTGTTTTTAAAAATGCTGCTTTTTTTCACCTGCGGTACATTGTGAATGAGAAGTATTGATGTAATTTTTATTTTTAGCGGCAGCACATTTATTTCGGAAATAAAAACGGAGGCATTGTATTTTTTTAATAATACAGGCAACTTAAAATTATACCAATAGTGCAGCAACAGGCTGTTTTTAATTGCCGGCGAAATGCTTACCTGTGTAATGTTTGCTACTGCTGTAGTTTGTAAAGGCTGTTCAGTAAAAAATATAAAATGATGCTGAGGATGTTGAGCAGCAAGCTGCGGTAAATATGCTGTAAGAAATGATGAACCGAATAGGTTGCCATCTGTAATGTGTGCCGCAATTGTCATACTGCAAAAATAAAACTGTTGCAGCTTTTATCGGGATATCTTACTTAAGAATTTTAAGTTTTATGGTTTCTATCCTGGTATCGCTTACGCTTAAAATATCAAATTCGTAATTGCCAATAAAGATGCGCTCTTTTTGCTTGGGGATAGATTCGTAGTGTTGTATGATAAAACCTGAGAGTGTTTCAGCAGTATCTCTGTCTTTAAATACCAGATGATATTTTTCTGTAATAAAATCCAGCTCCAGCCTGCCGCTAAATATATATTCGTTTTCTGAAAGTTGTTTGTCAATAAATTCATCTACATCATCATACTCATCTTTAATATCACCAAATATTTCTTCCAGTAAGTCTTCCATTGTAACGATGCCGGCAGTGCCGCCAAATTCGTCTATTACCCAGGCAATGGTTTTGCGCTGTTTGGTAAATTTATTCATCAGGTCGGTAGCAGTCATACTCTCCGGCACTGTAGGTATGGGCAATAAAATATCTTTGATGCTTGCAGGGTTTTTAAATAAATCTAACTGGTGAATATACCCCGTAATGTTATCAATACTTTCCTGGTACACTACCAGTTTGCTAAGGCGGGTACTAATAAATATTTTTCTTACTTCTTCCATTGGCTGGCTCTGCTCAATACTGATGATTTCAGTACGGGGTACCAGGCATTCCCTTATTTTTATTTCACTAAGTGATAAAGCATTTTCAAAAAGCTCTTTGTTTATCTCTGATGTTTCTTCCTGATTATGAGCTTTATTTTGTTGAATAAAATGTTCAAGATCTACCTTGCTGAAAACTTCTTTTTTATCATTGAGCTTTACATTAAAAATGTATTTTAAAATCCACTCTCCAATATTTACAAATACAGCAGCTACGCCAGATAGCAAAGAGTAAAATAATTGAACGATGTAAGTAACTATGCCGTTGCTAAGGATATTATTATTTCTGGCTCTGAATACTGCTTTGCACACAAACTCTACCATCAAAATAATAATGGTAGATAAAATGGTTTCTACAAATAGCTTTATAAATTTTACATAATCCGCTGCCGATATGGGCAACCTGGCCTCTATTTGCTGCCAAATGGGCGAAAGGATTTGCCCTATCAGCAAGCCGTAAATTACCAGTACAATATTAAAAGCAATAAGTGTGGTGCCAATAAACCGGGCAGGATGTTCATTAAAATTTCCCCAAATACGCCCACTGTACGTGCCTTGCTTTTTACTTAGCTCAATAGAAAGTTTGTTGGATGAAATAAAAGCTATTTCAATACCGGAAAAAAAACCGATAAAGAGTAGTGAAATAATAATTGCAAATAGCGCCGTAAAATCCATGGTATAAAAATAAGCAAAAGCTATTAATTGCTGCTTAAAGTTTGGCTAAGCGGGGCATCTAAAAATTGTTTTACCAGCATATCTGCCTTTTCAAATGCAGTAGTAAGATTGTCGTTTACTATCACTTTATCAAAATGAGATTTAAAAGAAATTTCATAAGTAGCTTTATTTACTCTTGCAGCAAGAGATTCAGGTGTTTCGGTTCCACGCCCTTGCAGCCTGGCTTTTAGCTCATCTACCGATGGGGGCTCTATAAAAATACTCAGGGTATTTACCGGGTATTGCTGCTGCACGTGCAGCGCCCCTTTTACATCTATATCAAGTACCGGTATCCGGTCATTTGCCCAAATACGCTCTAATTCAGATTTTAAAGTGCCATAATATTTACCTTCATACACCATTTCCCACTCTGCAAATGCTTTCTCTTTTATTTTCTGCTTAAATTCCTCTTCACTTATAAAATAATAATCTCTCCCGTTTACTTCATTCTCCCTTGCCTGCCGGGTGGCTGCCGATACAGAAAATGCCAACTGTGGATATTGGCTCATTAAATGATGGGTGATAGACGTTTTGCCGGCACCAGAAGGCGCAGTAATAATTAATATTTTATGATAAGGTAATGCCATTTGCAAAGAAAAGGAAAATAAAACTAGGGTGGTAAATTAAAGATGGAAAATATTATTATGAATACATAAACAATCAAAAAAATTAAATTGCAGTATGATAAAATATTTTTATACCCTCATTTTATTATTCGCTTGTATCCTTTCGGCCGGGGCTCAGGTACCCGCTACCGGTTTTGGAAAAATTAATACATCTAAATGGATAACTAAAAATATTAAAACCGACTTTGGTGCAAAAGGCAATGGTAGTACCAATGATCAGGCTGCTTTTAAAAAAGCCAATAATTTTATTGTAGCAAATAAAGGAAATGTAATCCTTATCATTCCGGCAGGCACTTATATTGTAGGAAACCAAACCCGTAGAGTGGTGCAGGACAATGTAGCCCCTTTAATAAATGGTGAACCTGTACTTTCATTTACAGGCATTAGCAATGTAATTATTAAAGGCACAGCTCGTACAAAAGTAAAGTACGCATCCGGATTATCTATTGGCTCATTTGAGCCTGCTACAGGCGCAGCTCCTCAAAATCTCAATAAGTACAACCCCTCTTCTGCTAATAGCGAAAACAAATCTGCCAGCCTTAAAACTTTTGCTACAGCCGGAAATTTTTTAGAACTCATGAACTGTAAAAATTTTATGTTGACTGACTTGGAATTAGATGGAAATAGCGATGGCTATAAAATGGGCGGCAACTGGGGCCTGGGGGGCAACCCTTTTGAGCTTACACAATGCTATGGCATTTACCTGTACAATATTCAAAATTGCAGTTTTCAAAATTTAAAAATTCATGACTTTATTGTTGATAATATTTCCCTGGGTGGCACATTGGTAGATGGGGATACTTCCAAACCCTTAACCAATAATATAGTATTCAATCATGTACAATGTACTTATGCCGGCCGAAATAATTTTAGCTGGTTAGGTGGCAATAATATTTATGTGGCTAACTCTGTATTTAACTATGCCGGTACTAAAAAAATAAAAACTGCCCCCGGTGCAGGTATGGATATTGAGCCCGAAGGGCTAACAGGTAAGGTTGCATGTACCAACGGTTATTTTTATAACAATATTTATAAAAACAATACAGGCCTTGGCATGACACCCGGCACTTCATTAGACAATCCGGTATATGCCTCGGGTTATGGGTATAGCTTTAATCATACATTTAGAAAATGTACATTTATTGGCAAGACGAATGCTGCAGTTTATATATTCATCAATCGTGTAACCTTTGACTCATGCGGCTTTTATGGGTATGTATTAAATTATGGCAGCACTATCAAAGATGAGATGGCTCCTGTGGTTTTTTCAAATAGTGTATTTTCTGATTGCTATAATGGCCAAAGAATGTACGATCAGCCATTATTGAGCATAGAGTTTGGATACCGTATGCAATTGATAAATTGTGTATTTAATAAATACTATTCGTCTAATGCAAATGATTGGGTGTTTTTTTATGGTACAAGCACTTATCAATGCAATGATGAAAGTTTTATGCCTTTATTCAAAAACAATACTTTTAATTTTTATGCCCCGGCTGATAGTACCATCAAATACATTTGTGTGGCTCGTAAAATAAAATTTAGCAATAATAAATTTTATAAACCCGAAAGCAATAATATACGCTGGTATATTTCTACCGGCTGTAAGCCCGGCGTAGGTGAGGGCAATATTGATGTAGGAAATGGGTTGCAGTATTTTAATTTGCCCAAAAAATTTGTTGCCCCCAAATGCAAAACAGATAAATAATTTCTTAAGAAATTCTCACTATATCGGCACCTAAATCACGCAACCTTTTATCAATGTACTGGTATCCTCTGTCTATCTGTTCAATATTTTGAATGGTGCTTTTGCCCTTTGCACTTAATGCTGCAATAAGCAATGCTACCCCCGCCCTAATGTCGGGGCTGCTCATAGTAATGCCTCTCAACTGTTTTTCTCTTTCAAGCCCAATTACTACTGCCCTGTGCGGATCGCATAATATTATTTGCGCCCCCATTTCTATCAGTTTATCTACAAAAAATAAACGGCTCTCAAACATTTTTTGATGAATAAGTACACTCCCTTTGGCCTGTATGGCAGTTACCAGCACTATGCTTAATAAGTCGGGTGTAAAACCCGGCCAGGGATGATCGTATATACTTAGTACACCTCCATCTAAAAACTTTTCTATTTCATACACTTCCTGTTCCTGTACAATAATGTCATCATCTTGTATGATGAGATGTATGCCAAGTTGTTTAAATTTTTCGGGTATCACTCCCAGGTGTTCTACACCACAATTTTTTATGGTAATACTACTTTGTGTCATTGCGGCCAGGCCTATAAAACTTCCTACTTCTATCATGTCTGCAAGCATTGTATGCTCTGTACCGCTCATTTTTTTTACCCCTTGTATTTTAAGTTGGTTGCTCCCAATACCTTCAATCTTTGCGCCCATCCTGTTGAGCATTTTGCAAAGCTGCTGCAGGTAAGGCTCGCAGGCGGCATTGTAAATTGTTGTAATCCCCTCTGCCTGCACCGCAGCCATCAATATATTAGCAGTGCCGGTTACGCTGGGCTCATCTAATTGTATAAATGTGCCCTTAAGTCCGGTTGTTTCTAATTTAAAAAAACCAGTATGGCTATTGTAATCGTATTGAGCGCCTAATTTTTGAAAACCAATGATATGGGTATCTAATCTTCGCCTTCCAATTTTATCTCCCCCGGGTTTAGGTAAATATGCTTTTTTAAACCGGGCAAGCAAGGGGCCGGCAAGCATTACAGAGCCTCTTAGTTTGGAGCTTTTTTTATTGTACTCATCACTTTGCAGGTATTCTACATTTACTTCATCTGCTTTAAACCGGCATGTATGATTATCTATTCGGTTTATTTTTACATTCATTTCTGCCAGCAAATCTATCAGAAGGTTTACATCAATAATGTCGGGTATATTATGTATGGTTACCTCTTCATCTGTAAGCAATACGGCACTTATTATTTGTAGCGCTTCATTTTTGGCTCCCTGTGGGGTTATTTCGCCTTTTAATTTTTTACCACCTTTTACTTCAAAAATGCTCATATTATTTAGATTGATTTGCTTTTGCTACAAACGTAAATAAAAAACCCTGATACTTTTACTGTACCAGGGAAAAATTGTTTGTCGAAATATTTTTAAATGAAGATTATTAAAACCTTTTTTTGAAATTTCGGTTGTTATTATTTCTTCCGCCTCCATTATTATCCCTGTTACCCCCGCCCTGGTTTCTGTTATTGTTTCTTCCCTGTCCACCATTATTTCCGTTTCTATTATCTCTGCCAAAATTTTTGCGAAATTGATTTCTGCCAGATGTGGCATACTCATCAGAGCGATTATCTGTTCTGTGTTTTACAAATGGGCGGTTATTAAATTCTAATTCCCCTTGGGTAATAGAGCTTAATTCATTTTGAATACTATCATCATGTACCAGCTCTTTATGCCAGTTGCTGTAAGTAAGCTTCATATAATATGCAATGGCATTGGCAAATCCCTGTTTTTTTTCGGGATTCTCTTCTTTCAATGCTTTATCAATTACCACTTCAATGTTTTTACCAAGGTGGTTAAACTTAGGGTATTTTTTTGGATACTCCAGTGGGTCAGGCTTGGCTCTTAATGTTTCTTTGGTAGGGATGGGATAGGGGCTATCTACATCCAGTTTAAAATCGCTTATCAAAAACAGGTGATCCCAAAGTTTGTGCCTGAAATCTTCTACATTTTTAAGATGTGGATTTAAAAAACCCATTAATTCTATTACCACATTGGCTTTACGCTGACGCTCTTCTTTATCTTCAATGGTTAATAAATACTCTACCATTTTTTGAATATGTCGGCCATATTCTTTCATGATTAAATGGTTTCTGGTAGTATTGTATTCCATGTTTTCTACTGTTGTCATATAGGCAAATGTAAGTTTATTTTTGTATAATCATTTCTGATAGGGCTATGATGCCCACGGCTACTATCATTTCAGAAAATTAGTAATTATTCTTTAGCCATTAACTTTTAAGGTATAATTTTCTGCATACAAGCATGGCTATTATGGCTCCAATACTATCGGCAGACCAGTCAAGTATATCATAAGTGCGGCCGGGTATAAAATATTCCTGTATAAACTCTGAGGTAATACCCCACAAGCAGGCACAAAGGGTTATTTTAATAAAATACTGAGCTTTAGCTTTATTATTTAGTTCGCTTTTGCCAATTGGAAACATAAATAAAAAAGCTAATAATGCAAACACTCCCATGTGTATAAACTTGTCAAAATCAATTCTTGTAAACCAGTCGCCTACTTCGGGCAAATCATTGCCGGGAGTAAATAATAATACCATTACAACAAAAAACCAGGCAATGCCTGGAATAAATTTTTTGATGGTTAAATTATTTTTAGCAGGTGTATTGTTATTCATATATTTTAAAAAAAGCTTATCCTACTAATGCTCCATAGGCTGCAGCATCCATCAAATTGTTAATATCAGCAGGATTATCCACTGTTAATTTTACCATCCATCCTTCTCCATAAGGGTCAGTATTCACCAATTCGGGGTTTGCTTCTAAAGCTGGGTTTACTTCTGTAATAGTGCCCGATGCTGGCAAAAATAAATCACTTACAGTTTTTACGGCCTCTACCGTACCAAATACTTCTTCGGCAGTCAGTGCTTTGCCTTTGCTGCTTATATCTACATATACAATATCGCCCAACTCGTGTTGTGCAAATTCGGTAATGCCAATAGTGGCAACATTACCTTCCAGCAATATCCATTCGTGGTCTTTTGTATATCTTAAATTAGAGGGAAATTCCATTTTTGTTTTTTTTTAATAAAATAATGCTGCAATTTAACAATATAATTTAGCTACCGGGCAAACCTGTATTATTTTTTTGCTGCCGGTATTATTTCCATGTGCATTCTTATATCAGTTAAAGGCCTGTTATTTTCATCTCTTGCTGCATTGGCAATTTTTTCAATTACATCCAGCCCTTTTTCTACTTCACCAAATACGGTATAATCCTGGTCGAGAAAAGGCGTGCCGCCTACTGTCTTATACGTTTGTATTTGTGCCGGCGAAAAATAAATGCCACGCTGCTCCTGCATCATCTTTAATTGCTCATCAGTATAGGTTTTGCCTACTACAATATAAAACTGGCAGGCGCTGCTGGCTTTTTCGGGATTTTGATCCCTTGCAGCAGCTAAAGCTCCTTTTTTATGAAATAAGGTTTTTCTAAATTCTGCCGGAATACGACCCAATTCGTCGCCACCTGCTCCAAGAAGGCTGCCGGCTTCGGCATGTTTGCTGCCGGGGTCACCCCCCTGTATCATAAATTGAGGTATTACCCTGTGAAAAAGCAGACTGTCATAAAATCCTTCTTTCACAAGTTTTACAAAATTATCTCTGTGCAAGGGGGTAGAATCGTACAATTTTACAATCATGGTACCCGAATCCGTAATTATTTTTATTCGTACCGGTTGTGATATTTTTCCCGGTGCTTTTTTTACCACAGGTTTTTTTATTATTTTTTTTGCAGTTACAGTTTTTTTAACCGGGGCTTTCCTGGCCTGGCTATAGCCCGTAAGGCTTTGACACATCATGGCTGTAATTAAAAATAAAATGGGTACAATTTGCTTTTTCAGGTTTACTTTCATCATTTATAATTATACATTTAAATTGCTAAAATAAAGCAACACATGGTCTTTTAAAAAATTTTCCTGTTCTATCATGTTGCCTTCGGGCAAAGCTTTTAATTGTTTAAAATGTGGCCAGCCATCACTATCGTTGCCTTCTAATGCATAATAGCCACTTACCGATAAAATAGTACAAATGGCAATATGCATCAGGTCTTGCTTTTGCTCTTTGCTAAAATCCTGAGGGCCCTGGCCCAGTTCCTGCACACCTATTAACAGCAATATGCCATTCATATCTGGCTTTATACCAAATTTTTCTTTTAGCCATATACGCAGTTTTAACCAGCGTACCTGCAAATCTTCTTGTACATGTTGCATGCCGCAAATGTAAGTAATAAGCTTTTCCCGATTATCTTTGCGGCATAATACAGTTTATTAATTTAGAAAAATAACGGATGCTACAAATTAATTATATAAGGCAACACCCCGAAGAAGTAAAGAATGGGTTACTCAAAAAAAATTTTACCAATATAGCCTTAGTAGATGAACTGCTGAATACTGACGAAGAGCTGCGCAAACATAAAGCAGATTATGAAAGCCTTCAGGCAAATATTAATGCAGCCTCTAAAGAAATAGGAGCGCTGATGGCCAAAGGCGAAAAAGAAAAAGCTGCTGAAAAAAAACAGCAGGTAAACAACTGGCGAGACCAACAGCATACAAGCAAAAACAGCCTGCAGGAGTTAGAAGTAAAATTTACTGCCTCACTTCTTTTGTTGCCTAATCTGCCTCACGCAAGTGTGCCTGCAGGCAAATCTGCCGAAGATAATGAAACAGTATTGCAAGGCGGGCAAATACCTACGTTAATGAATGATGCCAGGCCACATTGGGAATTAATTAAGGACTATAATTTAATTGATTTTGAAACCGGTGCAAAAATTACAGGAAGTGGTTTCCCATTGTACAAAGCGCAAGGGGCAAAATTGCAACGCTCTCTTATACAATTTTTTTTAGAGTATAATATTCAGGCAGGATATACTGAATACCTTCCGCCATTGATGGTAAATGAAAGCACCGCTTATGGCACCGGCCAATTGCCCGACAAAGAAGGGCAAATGTATCATGTTACCGAAGATGGTTTTTACCTGATACCTACTTCAGAAGTACCCCTTACAAATATTTACAGCCAGGAAATATTGAAGGAAAACCAGTTGCCTATTAAAATGACCGGCTATACCCCTTGCTTTAGGAGAGAGGCTGGCAGCTTTGGAAGTGATGTACGTGGCCTCAACAGGGTTCACCAGTTTGATAAAGTAGAAATTATACAATTAGTGCAGGCAGATAAAAGCTACGATACACTTCAGGAAATGGTGCAGCATGTAGAAAAACTGTTGCAGGCATTAGAGCTGCCTTATCGCATACTGCGTTTATGCGGTGGCGATATGGGTTTTACATCTGCCCTCACTTACGATTTTGAAGTGTACAGCGCTGCTCAGCAAAAATGGTTGGAGGTAAGCTCTGTAAGCAATTTTGAAACCTATCAAACCAATCGAATGAAAATTAGGTATAAAGATGATACCGGAAAAATGCAATTGCTGCATTCTCTCAATGGGTCTTCACTGGCATTGCCCCGCATTGTAGCCGCCTTGCTCGAAAATAATCAGGCACCGGATGGTATCCATTTGCCTAAAGCATTGCATCCCTATTTTGGAAATACAATGATTTCAAAATAAAATTAGATAATGTAAAATTCAGTTTTTATATTTACTGTTCAAACATTAAAATTATAGTATGAAATACTTTTTTATCTTTTTTATAGCAGGATTAACCATCATTAGTTGCGCAAGAAAAAATGTGCCAGCAGCCGGTAAAACATCCGCTCAATCGCCTGCATTTGCTACTCCTGTTGATTCTGTATCTACTACTTTATCTGCAGAAAAAATGGCACAACTTGGCCATCAAACTTATACTGCAAAATGTGGCCGTTGCCACGAGTTAAAAAAAGTAGATGATTTTACTGCACAGGAGTGGGATCCCATCCTGGCAAGTATGTCTGTAAAAGCTAAATTATCAAAGGAAGAAACGGCTAATGTACTTGCTTATGTAACAGCAAATGCTAAAAAATAATTATCATTTATTTCTGTTAATACATTGTAATACTAACATTTAATTAACTCAAACCCTTAAACTTTTCATAACTTAAGTTGTCAAATTTACCTCCTGACAATTTAATATTATGATAGTTACCAACAGTTTAAAAAATCAACACCTGCTATGGCGAGCCGGCTTTGGCCCTATGGCCGAAAATGCTGCCGAATTAGCCAATATATCCCAAAAAGATTTATGGAAGCTTTTGCTAAAAACATCTGCAAAAACGCCTGAAAAAATTCAGGTGGCAGATGGGCTTGCTGATGGTTTATACATTGGCATTAAAGACCTGGCTACTCAAAGCGCTACCATGACACCCGAACAAAAAGCCGCCCAGCGCAAACAAAGGCAGCAAAAGTCAAGAGAAAATCTAAAATCATTAAATATTTTATGGCTCGACGAAATGATAAATAGCGAGGCCCAACTGAGAGAAAAAATGAGCCTCTTTTGGCATGGGCATTTTGCCTGCAGGGTTATTAACAGCTATTTTCAGCAAGAATTATTAGATATTATCAGGGCCAATGCACTGGGCAACTTTGGTGACTTGTTGAGAGAAGTAAGCAAATGCCCGTCAATGCTACAGTTTTTAAATAATCAGCAAAATAATAAAAATCATCCCAACGAAAACTTTGCAAGGGAAGTAATGGAGCTATTTACCATGGGCCGCGGTAATTATACCGAAGATGATGTAAAACAAGGTGCCAGGGCATTTACAGGATGGGGCTTTAATCTGCAGGGAGAGTTTGTATTTAGAAAAAATGTACACGACACCGGTACAAAAACATTTTTGGGCCAAACAGGTAATTTTGATGGCGATGATATTTTGAACATCTTGTTAGATCATGATCAAACAGCCAATTTTATTACCCGTAAAATATACCGCTATTTTGTAAACGACAAACCCGATGATGCGCATGTACAATGGCTAAGCAAAAGATTTAAAAGCAGTGGATACGATATAAAAAAGTTGCTGGAAGATATTTATACAAGCGACTGGTTTTATGATGAAAAAAATATAGGCACAAGAATTAAATCTCCCATCGAACTACTTGTTGGTATCCGCCGTTTTATGCCTTTGCAGCTTGATAACGATAATGCACAACTGCTTTTTCAAAATGTATTGGGGCAGGTACTATTTTATCCGCCAAATGTGGCAGGATGGCCGGGTGGTAAAAGCTGGATAGATAGCAGTACACTGATGATAAGATTACAAATGCCACAGGTATTTGCTTCCAAAGAATCTATTAGCATTAGCCCAAAAGTAGATGATGATGTAAATATGGGCATGAAAATGCAGGAGCAGGTAAGCATTAAAAGAAATATGGATTTTGCTAATAAGGGTGGTAGCGCCGACATAGACTGGTCTGCAGTAAACAAAATATTTGATAATACTAAAAGAGAAAATCTTGCCCAGCAGATAGCAGACACTTTACTGCAAACCAATAGCAGGGTTGGCTCTACGGTTTTATTAAAATATCTAAACCAGGATAGCCGGGAAGATTTTATAAAAAGTGCTGTCATTAATTTAATGAGTACACCGGAATATCAGCTTAGCTAAATAAGTTATTGTAAAGAAAATGTAAGTTGGTTTTTTACTAAAATCAACGAGTAAAAAAATAAAATTATTTATCATGGTAATCAAGAGGAGAGATTTTATACAAGTAGGCTCATTGGCCACAGCTTCATTAATGCTTCCTAAATTTTTAAAAGCATTTGAAAAGCCACATATGGTGCCTCCCGGCAACAAAGTGGTGGTGGTAGTACAATTTAGTGGTGGCAATGATGGGCTAAATACCGTAGTACCTATTACAAATGATATTTACTTTAAAGCACGGCCCAAAATCGGAATTGCAAAAGATAAAGCAGTAATATTAACCGACGAAGTTGGCCTTAATCCGGCATTGGAATGTTTTAAAGGCTTGTACGACGATGGTAGCCTGGGAATATTAAATAGCGTAGGCTATCCCAATCCCGATCGTTCGCATTTTAGAAGTATGGATATTTGGCAAAGCGCCAGCGATAGTAAAGATTTTATAAACACCGGTTGGATTGGCCGTTACTTAGATGCTCAATGCCAGGGATGTGATAAGCCAACCCAGGCTTTAGAAATAGATGATATGCTTAGCCTGGCCCTCAAAGGCACCGAAGAAAAAGGCCTGGCCTTTAAAGACCCCAGAAGATTATACAGCAGCAGCAACGAAAAATATTATAAAGACATCAATGCTGCTCATCACCCTTCAGAGGAAACAGTAGATTATTTATACAAAACAATGAGCGAAACACTCAATAGTGCAGATTATATTTTTCAGCAAAGCAAATTGCACCCTACCAAACAAACCTATCCGGCTACAGGGTTTGCAAGAGATTTAAAAACAATTGCCTCACTTATCATGTCTGATATCAATACCAAAATTTATTATGTATCTATTGGTAGTTTTGATACTCATGTTAATCAGGAAGCTCAGCAAAAAAGATTATTTACTGAGTTTAATGATGCTGTTAAAGCATTTACGGCAGACCTTAAAGCCAATAACCGATTTGATGATGTACTGATGATGACATTTTCTGAATTTGGCAGAAGGGTATCACAAAATGCAAGTAATGGCACCGACCATGGCACAGCAAACAGTATGTTTTTCATTAGTGGCGGCTTAAAACAAAAAGGAATTCTTAATGCCATGCCCGATCTTACCGACCTTAATGAAGGAGACCTAAAATATAAAGTAGATTTTAAAAATGTATATGCCACCGTTTTAAATAAATGGCTGGGGGCAGATGATTATAAAATTTTAGATAGAAAAGCAGAGTATTTGAATTTTATATAGCAATCGAAAATGTGATAAATCAAAAAGCCGCATCCAAAAGAAAGATGCGGCTTTTATTTTCTATTATCAGAAATTCACAATACAATTTTATGCAGACCCCGTTTTGTCTTTTACAATCTGGTTGAGCGATTTTAACCTCGAAAATATTAATATCCCTCCTAAAAATGCTGCCACAACCAGGATGAGGAAGAATATTTTTTTATCCGTAAAATCATCCCAGAAACTTGTCATCACTCCCGCTATTTTACCACCAATAGAGGTAGATAAAAACCATCCTCCCATCATTAAAGCCGTAAGCCTTGCAGGCGCTAACTTTGATACAAGCGACAAGCCAATTGGGCTTAAGAAAATTTCACTAATTGTAAATACAAAATAAGTAGCCCAAAGCCAGCCGGGCCCTGTTTTATAGCCATAGATAGATGGAACTGATAAAATAGCAAACACCATTACCAGCGCCGATAAACCCGAAATAAATAATGCCATTCCAAATTTAGAAGCTGTGGTAGGCTCTTTCCCTCGCTGTCGCAGATAGCCAAATAGTGGTACAAATATTAATGTTAGTACTACAATAAACAAGGGATTGATAGACTGGAATAACTCTGTATTGATTAGTTTTTCATCCTTGCCATTTGGCCATTCACTTTTGGGTACATTGTTAAAGTAAGGGTCGGGGCCCATTACCTGTTCTACCTTTCCATCGGCTCCTTTCACTTCTACCATGTATTCATTTACTTTGTTTACAAGCCGGGGAGTGTCTGTTACTTTCTGCATTGGAAAAATTCTGCTTACAATTTTCTCCGTAGTTTCAGATGCTTTTCTGTCTGTATGTTTTTCGGCCCAAATGGTAAGGCCTGTAGAGTTTTGATTATAAATAGTCCAAAAAATAATACTAACAGTAAAAATAAATAGTAATGCTCCAATCCCTTTTTTATCTTGCCCCTTTGCTTTTACCCAAAGCGATACATAAAATGCTATAATGGGTAAGCAGGCAAAAATAAATGCATCATTGGCCTGACTACCCATAATGGTAGTGCCAAAAATTAATTTAGGTAAAAACCAACCGATAATGGCAGTAATAATTGCAGGTAAAAATACATAGCCGAATATTTGCCCTAATGACATATCCTCAGCTTCTACAGGTTTTTTAATATCACCCTCTTTTACATGCTTTAAATTAGATGCCAATGTTACTAACCCAATTACCAACCCTACCCCGGCGGCAGCAAAAGCATATCCCCAGCCATAGGCATTGCGTAAATAGGCAGCTACAAAATTGCAAACAAAAGCGCCAATATTAATACCCATGTAAAAGATATTATAAGCATTATCTTTTAATGGCTTTAAATCGGCCCGGTTATAAATATTACCAAGTATGGTAGAAATATTAGGTTTAAAAAAACCATTGCCAATAATAATAAGTGAAAGGGAAATGTACATTGCCGTATTGCCCGGTAAGGCTAAGCCAAAATACCCAAGCGCCATAAGGCTACCCCCAAGAAAAATAGATTTAATATAACCCAGGTACCTGTCGGCAATAAGCCCGCCAATAAATGGTGTTAGGTACACAAGCGCTATAAAGCTACCCACTACATCGGCTCCCACATTTTGCGAAAACCCTTTACCACCTGTAGTAGTATCAATTAAATATAAAAGTAAAATGCCCACCATTAAATAATATGCAAAGCGCTCCCACATTTCTGTAAAAAATAAAATGTACAATGCTTTGGGGTGCTTTCCCGATGATGTTACCAGCTCATTCATAGTAAATTTTTTAATTTTTTTTGCTAGAAAGGTTTTAGTTCTGTTGCCCAAAATAGGCAAAATCTTTTGAGTAATGTAAATTCTGCAATTCAATTTTTTAAAAAAGCCTTCGTTTATATTATATTTAAGATAATACCTTTGCGGCAAAATTGTAATCATATCATTACTTTTATCACCCCATTTACACTCATTTCATGAAGATTCTTTTAATAGGTTCTGGCGGTAGGGAGCATACACTCGCCTGGAAAATACTACAAAGCCCACTTTGTTCCGAACTTTTTATTGCCCCCGGCAATGCAGGTACGGCCGGCATCTGTACCGTGCTTGATATTGCCATCACCAATTTTGAAGGTTTGGCAGAATCCTGTATCAAAAATTCAATAGAAATGGTAGTAGTAGGGCCCGAAGAGCCTCTGGTAAAAGGAATTACAGATTTCTTTAAATCTAATAAAAACACCTCTCATATTGCCGTAATTGGCCCGGCCAAAATACCGGCACAGTTAGAAGGCAGCAAGGCTTTTGCAAAAGCTTTTATGCAAAGGCACCATATCCCGACAGCCTCTTATCAGGAGTTTAGCGAAGCTAATTACACTCAGGGGGTAGAGTATATTGCAAACCACAGCTTACCCATTGTACTAAAAGCCGATGGGCTTGCAGCAGGCAAAGGGGTTCTCATTTGTAATACCCACCAGGATGCTTTAACAGAATTTGAAAGCATGATTCAAAAAGCAAAATTTGGTGAAGCCGGAAAAAAAGTAGTTGTTGAGCAATTTTTGAAAGGGATTGAAATGAGTGTTTTTGCGTTAACCGATGGAAAAGATTATGTTTTATTGCCCGAAGCAAAAGATTATAAAAGAATTGGTGAGGACGATACCGGCCTTAATACCGGCGGGATGGGAGCCGTAAGCCCCCTGCCTTTTTTTGATGAAAAATTAAAAGCCAAAGTAATTGACAAAATTGTAAAACCCACTATTGACGGACTTTATAAAGAAAATATGGACTATAAAGGGTTTGTATTTTTTGGCCTGATGATAGATAATGGCGAGCCTTATGTAATAGAATACAACTGCCGCATGGGCGACCCCGAAACCGAAGTAGTAATACCCAGGCTGCAAAATGACCTGGTGCAGTTATTGCTAGCAGCGGGCAATGGTACACTCAATAATATTGAAATACTAACGGATAAACGATCAGCCGTGGCTACAGTAGCAGTAAGCGGCGGATATCCTGAGGAGTATCAAAAAGGTAAAACTATTAGCGGACTGCACAGCAGCCTCCCACCAAATTGCCTCTTGTTTCATGCCGGTACTGCCCGTGCAGGCGATAAGATAGTAACCAATGGCGGCAGGGTTTTAGTAAGTACTGCCTTTGAAGATAATATAAATGCTGCCAGTGCGTTATCTGCCAGGGTATTAGAGGGTATTACTTTTGAAGGGATTTATTATCGGAAAGATATTGGGTATGAATTTAAATAAAATACTCTTGTCTAACGTAAATGTATATACGCTGTTTTTAAGGCTAATATTGTTAGCAGGGTAAAAGTATTGTTAGCAGCTATTTTTAAATTGTTGGAAACATTGTGATAAAATTTATTTTTTTGTTCTTGTAAATCCAATATTTTATATCAACTTTGCGAGCATTGATTTTTATACGATTGTCATTTTAAAATACTATGGGAATTTTCAATTTTTTTACACAAGAAATAGCAATAGACCTTGGTACAGCCAATACCCTCATCATTCATAATGATGAAGTAGTGGTAAATGAGCCCTCTATTGTAGCATTAGACAGAAACAATCCTAAAAACCTGCTTGCCGTTGGCAAAAAGGCTTTAATGATGCATGAGAAAACGCATGAAAGCATCCGTACAGTAAGGCCTTTGAGAGATGGAGTAATTGCCGATTTTAATGCAGCAGAGCTGATGATACGGGAATTGATAAAGCTGGTGTATGCTAAAAAGCCTTTGTTTGCCCCAAGCTGGCGCATGATGATATGTATCCCAAGTAGCATTACCGAAGTAGAAAAACGTGCCGTAAGGGATAGCGCTGAGCAGGCCGGCGCCAAAGAAGTGTACCTGATACATGAACCAATGGCAGCCGCACTGGGTATTGGTATAGATGTAGAAGAGCCGGTAGGAAACATGATTATAGACATTGGAGGCGGTACCACCGGTATTACTGTAATAGCTTTAGCAGGTATTGTGTGCGACCAAAGTATAAGGATAGCCGGAGATGAGTTTACTGCCGATATTATGGAAGCTTTACGCCGCTATCACAGCCTTTTGATAGGAGAGCGTACAGCAGAGCAAATAAAAATACAGGTAGGAGCCGCTATGAAAGACCTCGATAATCCTCCGGATGATATTCCGGTAAACGGCCGAGACCTTGTAACCGGCATACCCAAGCAGGTAATGGTGAGCTACCAGGAGGTGGCAGAAGCTTTAGATAAAAGTATCTTTAAAATAGAAGAAGCCATTTTAAAAGCCCTGGAAACTACTCCGCCCGAACTGGCAGCAGATATTTACAGGCGTGGCCTATACATTACAGGTGGTGGAGCTCTTTTGCGTGGGCTTGATAAACGCATTGCAAACAAAATAAAACTTCCGGTACATGTAGCTGATGATCCGCTTAAAAGCGTGGTAAGAGGTACCGGCATAGCTTTAAAAAATTATGACCGCTATCCTTTTGTGATGCGGTAATTGCATAATACAATAAAATGAATATTCTACATTCTAAAATAATTTTCTTCCCTCTTTTAGAATGTAGATTTTCAATATTAAATATTCTACAACACGGTGCGTAATATCTTTCTTTTCATCCGCCGCTATTTTAACTTTTTAACCTTCCTGGTACTGCAGGTGCTGAGCCTATATTTGATTGTGCATTATAATCGTTATCACGAAGCAATGTTTGATAATACAGCCAACAATATTACCGGTAAAGTAAATGAGCAATACAATAAAGTAGAATATTATTTTCAATTAAAACGAACCAATGATTCGTTGATAAAAGCCAACGAGGTTTTATACAACAAATTAAAATCGAATTTTGACCTGCCCGACAGCGCTACCAGAACACAGGTAGATACCATAAAAATAGACTCCCTTACTCAATACCGAAAAATTACTTACCTCCACACTAAAGTGGTTTCAAACTCTGTTTCTACTCCGTCAAACTATATTGTACTATCGGGCGATAATGTAAAAAAACTAAAAGCAGGGATGGGGGTAGCTGATGCAAATAATGCCGTAGTAGGAATTATTACAGAAGTAAATGGAAACTACGCAGTAGTAATGAGCCTGCTGCATAAAGACAGCCATATAAGCGGCAAGTTGCTAAAAGGCGGCGAAGTAGGCACCCTTAGTTGGGACGGAAAGCAGCCAAATATTTTAACGCTTAATAATATTCCAAAAAGTGCAAAGGTTGCTAAAGGCGATACCATCATTACCAGCGGACTAAGTACCACTTTTCCTAAAGGGATGATGTTAGGGAGGGTAGAAGAGGTATTGGCCGAAACCGCCACCAATAATTTTAAAATAAAATTTCATACCGCAGCCAATTTTTATAATCTTGAATTTGCTTACGCAATAATGAATGATCAGCAGGAGCCGGTAAATAAAATTTTGGATAAACTTAAAAAGCAACAACAATAATACCGGCCATGAGCAGCCTTGTAAAAAATATTATCCGCTTTATATTATTTATTTTTTTTCAGCATTTTGTACTGGATAAGATAAGCCTGCACCAAATGATTACTCCCTATGTATATTTTCTGTTTATCATTTGGCTCCCTTTTAAAATGCCACGTACCTGGCTGATGTTTATTGCATTTTTATTGGGCTTTACATTGGATAGTTTTCGCCACCAGCCAGGCTTTCATGCCGCCGCATGTGTACTGATTGCTTATATAAAACCTTTTTTGGTAAATATGCTTATTCCACAAGAAGGGGCTGATACCAACTACCAGGAGCCTTCCATTAAAAGCATGGGTGGCCCATTGCCCTATTTTATTTTTATTGCCGTACTTTGTTTGCTGCACAATGCCTGGTTGTTTTTTTTAGAAGCCTGGCAATTTGGTAACATTTGGTATTTCTTAATCAAAACAATTCTTTCTACAGCCATTAGTATTTTACTGATATTTATTACCGAACTTGTATTTAACCGGAAACAAAAATTCAGAACGAATACTATTTAAAATTTGCCTTGCTTTGTAAAATAAATGCTGCAAAGCCATAGGGCAATATTGGCCAATGTAGTACTAATGCTGATGGGCTGCCCGATGGAAATGAAAAGCCCGGTGAAGCAATGTGCGTAAGCTGCTGTGCCGTACTTGTAATGTACAGCGGGAGCTGATGCTGATAATGGTAAAATGTAGATAGCACAAAAAAATATTAATATAAATGCCTGTTTTTAACCAGTCGAGAAAAAATGTTATCATGCTTGTTTTTGCAGGCATGTTTCTGGTGATTATACTTCAACTGGCACATCTTCAACTGTTTTCTTCTGAATATAAAATAATGGCAGAAGAGCAGGGCACTTTTAGAAAAGTAATTTACCCTGATAGGGGCATTGTATTTGACAGGCATGGCCATCCAATTTTGCAAAACACTACCATTTCTGACTTGATGGTAACCCCCAATAAATTAAAAGGTATTGATACGGCATCACTGTGCAATATATTGGGCATAGATACTGCACAGTTTAGAAATAGGATTGTAGAATTGATTATTAAAAACGGGAGAGCAAGGTCGTCGGTATTTGAGCCGCTGCTTGATGATAGAAAAATGGCAATGCTCAATGAATCTATGTACAGATTTGCTCCTGCTTTTTATTTGCAGGAGCGTTCGGTAAGGAGCTATCCTTATGAGGCTGCTGCCAATGTATTGGGATATACGGCAGAAGTAGATGCCAATTATTTAAAAAAGCATGAGCAGGAAGGCTATGTTAGCGGCGACTATGCCGGCATGACGGGAATTGAAAGGACCTATGAAAAAGTACTGATGGGGCAGCGGGGTATTGAATATTGGAAACGGGATAATAAAAACCGCCTTACAGAAAAAATGGAAAACGGAAAGTATGATACGGCTGCTGTAGCAGGACAAAATTTACATACTTCCATAGATATTAGTTTACAGGAATTTGGCGAAAAATTAATGGAGAATAAGTTGGGCTCTATTGTAGCAATAGACCCCAAAACTGGTGGGATACTTGCAATGGTGAGCGCCCCTACCTATAAGCCTCAGTTTTTATCGGGTAGTGAAAGGCGTAAACATTTTTCGCAATTATTTTTAAACCCGGCTTTGCCCCTGCTCAATAGAACGGTGAGTGCAACCTACTCGCCCGGCTCTACTTTTAAAACCCTGCAGGCCCTGGTAGGCTTGCATGAGGGAGTGATTACTACCGGCTTTAAGGTAACCTGCGGAGGAGCTTTTTATGGCTGCGGCAGTGGCAGGCCAATGAAGTGCTTAGACAGGGGTACATTTGATTTAAGAGGAGCTATTACCGTTTCGGACAATACTTATTTTGCTACAGTTATGCAGAGAGTAATTGACAATCCTGTTTATCCGAATATTGATAGCAGCCTGGCAAGTTGGGATCGTTACATGTATGCGTTTGGGTTAGGTCATAAACTTGGGGTAGATGTTCCTGCCGAAAAAAAAGGACTAATACCTACACCGGCCTATTATAATAAAGCTTATGGTAAAGGGCACTGGAATTATTGCTCCTTTAGATCTGTAAGTATTGGCCAGGGCGAAGTGGATGTAACTCCCTTGCAGGTAGCTAATGAAATGGCTTACATTGCCAACAAGGGATGGTACATTACTCCTCATGTGGTAGATTCCATAGAAGGTGGCGACCATACCGGCATTTTAGAGCAATACAGAAAAAGGCATAGTGCTATTGATATTCCGGATAGTATTTTTGAAGTGGTGCATGACGGTATGCAAGGAGTGGTAGAAAGAGGTACAGGCGGCGGTGCAAAAGTATCGGGAATAACCATTTGCGGAAAAACGGGTACCGTAGAAAATTATTACAGGGGAGTAAAACAGCCTAACCATGCCTTCTTTTGCGGATTTGCACCTCGAGAAAATCCAAAAATTGCAATCATGTGTGTGGTGGAAAATAGTGGGCGCTTTGGCGGCACCTATGCGGCACCGATAGTAGGGTTAATGATAGAAAAATATTTAAAAGATTCTATAACAGATAAGGGAAGGCTGGCAGAAGTAGAGCGCCTGTCTAACCTAAACCTGATACCTCCGAGGATTTTTGTAGAAATGAGAAAACAAGATAGTTTGCGACACTCAAAAGACTCTGCTTATTTGATAGCAAAAGGGTATATAAAAGTTATTAAAGATACGGTAGGTATAGATGATGGCGATAATGAAGATGAGTTAAGTAAGCTAACTACAGATACTTCTAAGAAAGACAATAAGAAAAAAGATACTACAAACTTAAAACCAAAAGAACCTGCTTTATTGCCCGACAATAAAAAGAAACCGGCATTGGCAGATTCCATTACTACAACCGGACGTTGATACATGCAGCAAAGAAATCCAAATATATCTAAAGGTGTTGACTGGGTGATGGTATGGCTCTATGCCATCATTATTGTAATAGGATTGGTTTGCATCTTTTCTGTAGAGTATAAAACGGGCGATAGTGTAGTGCAAACTTTGATTGGCTTCAAAAAAAATTATAGCAAGCAATTGTATTTTTTTGGAGCCTGTATCATAATAGCTACATTTATTTTACTTACAGATAGTAAATTTTTTACTGCTACGGCAAACTTGTCTTACCTGTTTGGAATATTGTTGGTACTGGCCACTTTTGTGGTTGGCAAAGAAATAAAAGGCAGTAAGAGCTGGATTCCGCTGGGGTTTATGAACCTGCAACCTGTAGAATTGTGTAAAATATTTACTGCCCTTGCATTGTCTAAATACTTATCAATGCAGGAAACAGATTTTAGAAAACCCACATCGCAGCTAATAGCCGCCGCTATTGCATTTACACCGGCGGTACTATCCATATTTCAGAGCGAAACCGGCCTTGCTTTGGTATATTTTTCTTTTTTAATACCCATGTACAGAGAAGGGCTTCCCCCGGGGTATTTAATTACAGGAGTAGCAATGGCTGTATTACTGGTAGTTTCTTTATTATTTACTTCAAAAACACTGCTCATTGGGTTTACCATACTTGCTGCCATCTTAATTTATTTTAATCGTAGGCAAATTAAAAGAAATAGCCGATTGCTTTACATTATTGCCGGGGCCTGGCTCTTCTGTTCTTTATTTGTAGGGGTAGCAGTACCTTTTGCATTTAAGCATGTATTTAAAAAATACCAGGCCGATCGTATATTTAGTATGGTAGGAGTAGATAACCCTTTTGCCGATGCTACTACTGCCAATATGATTACACCAGAGGAAGAAAAACAGAAGCAAAAGAAGAATGATCAGCAAAACTATAATGTAAAACAATCTAAAATAGCCATTGGCTCCGGAGGTTTTGCCGGCAAGGGTTTTTTAAAAGGTACTCAAACCCAGGGCGATTTTGTACCACAGCAGCATACCGATTTTATTTTTACATCCGTTGGAGAAAATTTTGGATTTTGGGGATGCGTTATCTTACTTCTTTTATACCTGGCAATGCTTTTTCGCATTGTAAGAATGGCTGAGCGACAGCGCAGTACATTTAGCAGGGTATATGCTTATTCTGTAGCCGCCATTATATTTTTTCATGTATCTGTAAATGTTTGCGTAACCATTGGGCTGGCCCCGGTTATTGGTATTACGCTGCCTTTAATGAGTTACGGTGGCTCTTCTTTAATTACTTTTACAATACTTATTTTTATTTTAATTAAGTTAGATGCAGACCGCCAAATGGTATTGCGTTAATAATTCAACCAACCTGTTTTTTTAATTTTGCCTCGCAAATATTTTTTTAATGAAAGCAATACCCCTGAGCGAAGGAGCCTTTAGTATTGATAAAACAAAAGTTTTTATCCCTTTTGATAAAGCAACAGACGATATACAAAAAAGACCCACCGGAAGTTTACTGGTAGAAATACAGCCATTTGTAGTAATAACCCAGCAGGATATTATTGTAATAGATACCGGGCTGGGGTTTTATAATCCCGATGGTATTTTGCAAATTCACCAAAACCTTATCAACAATGGTATTAACCCGCTTGATGTTACTAAAGTATTATTATCTCATTTGCACAAAGACCATTCAGGCGGTATTTCTGTAGAAGATAAATTGGGTGGGAGGGAATATTTTAGCTTTTTGAATGCTACTTATTATGTAAATGAAAAAGAGCTTGCTTATGGTTTGGCAAATGAAAACCTGTCGTACCATCCCAATGATTTTAAAATATTATTACACTCCGATAAAGTGGTACTGTTAGGAGAGGAGGGGCTGATAGATGGATATATTAAATATCAAATGACCGGGGCACACTCGCCTTACCATTGTGTATTTTGGATAGAAGAAGATAATCAAATAATGTTTTTTGGTGGGGATGTGGCACCGCAGCTTCAGCAAATGAAGAGCAGGTTTATAGCAAAGTACGATTACGATGGTAAAAAATGTATGGAATTGAGAACAAAATGGTGGCAACAAGCGGGGGAGGAGCATTGGACTTTTTTATTTTATCATGATATAAAGATGCCCATGATGGCTTTATAAAAAAAAGAGGCCTGCCCTAAAAAGAGCTGGCCGTTGCTAACCTATGAAAAACACCTACTACAAAAGTATATGAAAAAAATTGACATACAAGTATTCTTATAACTTTTTTCTTGTATTTATAAATTAGCTGATTAAAGCATATCCGGGGGCAAATGGCATAAAAAATCCCCTTCTTAAAAAAGGGGAAAATCATTGAAAGAGAATGCTTTCTATATTAATTATTATTTAACCTAAAGGAATTATTGCGTTTTTGCAGGTTATTTTGCCTCATTTTTCTAAGTCTTTCTATCATTTTTGCCCTAAATTCCATATCTACTTTAAAAAAGTTATTGGTTCTGTCGGAGCCTATAATACTGATAAAACGATCCTGGTATTTTTTCTTAATATTTAAGGAAGCCTGCTGCCTGTCTAATTCATTCATACTGGGAGATAAAGCGCTAATTTCATTATCATATTGGGCATGTAAAGGCCAAAATTTTTGAGCTTCATCAGGAGTAAGGTTGAGTTGCTTTGTTACATAAGCTATATAAAGTGCCTGTACTTTTTCGCCACCACGCCCGGGCTGAGCCTGCACCATTAAGATGCTGAAAAAGCAAACACAAAAGAGTAGTATAATTTTTTTCATAATGGTCATTAATTATTCAGGTTTGCATTGTTAAGATAATTATCAAGGGTGTTATCATTGTTAATATAATCTTCCGGCGAAGGTAAATTATTGTTATCGTCGGTAGAAGATGCTACTAAAGCAGCATTTACATCAAGGCCTTTTTTTGTTAGGTATTGCTCTATATCTTTATCGGATAAATTATTTAACTCCTCGTCAAAATTGTCATTCTTAATAATTGTATTTGCATCCTTCATGGCAGTTTTAATTTCTGAATTAGCAAATAAATTTTTAGAAGAATTATTATTAAACACAGATATTACACTTAGTCCTATAAGGCCGGTAATAGCGGCTGCTACTGCATATCGGGCAAATAATGGGCGCTTTTGCATTGTTACCACTTTTGCCTGATGAGGCTGGGTGGCTGATACTATTTTGTTGATATTGTTTTCAAAATAATTATCAGGAACGCTAAATACATTCTTTTTTTCAATTTGGGCAATTACAGGAGAAAGTTGCATTAATTCTTCTGCAGCATCTGATTCAGTGGCATTTTTTATTTTACTTAAAATAGAATCTGCCAGGCCGTCAAAATAATTTTCGGGCACAGAAAAAGGCTTTTTGGAAAGAATGGAAACTGGCTCCTCCCTGAATGGTATAGAAGCTAAAATATGAATACACAGGGTGTCAAAATAACCATTAGGCACAGAAAAAACATTAGCAACAGGTATTTGTGCTACCGTTGGGCTAATGCTTTTTAATTCCTCTTGTATGTTTATTCTGTTATTCACGTGTATATTGACGTATTTTTACTAATAAAGTTTAATGGTTTAATATATAATCTTCAATTTTTTTTACTGCATGGTGGTAGCTTGCTTTAAGGGCGCCTTCGCTGGTTTCAAGTACCCTGCTCATCTCTTCGTATGGCATTTCGTCGTAATATCTTAAGTTAAATACAGCTTTTTGCTTTTCGGGCAGTTGCTGTATGGCCATTTGAAGTTTCCATTCTAATTTATTTCCATCAAAATCTTTGTCTGCTTTTAGCTTATTGCTTATTGCCGACTCGTCATCACTTAATGAAACAGCCGCTTTTCTTTTTTGCTGCTCTATAAATGTGAGGCTCTCGTTGGTAGCTATCCGGTATAGCCAGGTATAAAGCTGGCTGTCTTCCCTAAAATTGCCCAGGCTCTTCCACACTTTAATAAACATATTTTGCAATACATCATTGGCATCTTCATGATCTACTACCATTCGGCGGATATGCCAATAGAGCTTTTCCTGGTATTTTTTAATGATACTGGTATATGCCCGTTCCCGGGTGGACTCATCTTTAAATTGCAAAAGCAATTCTTTGTCATCAGGTAGTTGGGCCATAATTTTTTTGAGGTACTACAAATGTAGCTTACAGACTTTTGTTTTAAAAATAAGTTTAAAAAAGCTTCTGTGTAATTTTTTTTTTGGAAAAATACAGGATATTTAATTTTCGTCCCCTCCCATTTTTTTATGGTAAGCTTTTATAAATATGGCTCCCAGGTTTTTGTAAGGTGGGATATAATCGTCCCAACTTTCCCTAATGGCCTTGCTGGGGTCTTTTTCCATAATTTTTGATAATGAGGACCACATGGTTCTCCAAGAAAGCACTTTGCCCGTCATGAGGGTTTGATTGATGTAATTGATGATGGGCTGGTTAATGTCTCCTGTGCCGGTTTCTTTGGTAGAAATAATATGGGCATCAGGAGAAATATCAAGTATTTTATTGAGATTTTGATAGCCGCCACAAGATCCAAGTAGAATTATTTTAGCACCTTGCGGCATGCGGGCAATGGTGCCGGGCAACCAGTAACTATGCCCACGGTGTATTACCATGGATGGCATCATGCCCATCGATTTTAAGTAGTTGCCAAGATGTACCTGGGCAGAATCATCCAGGTTTTGATTATAATCAAGCGGCCTGTTAGCAAATACGTAAAGATTCGATTTTTTTGATTTGATTTCTACCCATTCTTTTTTCATGGTTTGGTCCCAGTCTTTTGCCGGAAACGAATTTAAAAACCTGGGGAAAAATGCTTTGCCATCTTCATCGCCATAAAAAAATACCTGCTCTACTATTCGCCCCTTATCATCCTGCATGGCCTGGCTCGAAATATCATAAATAGAGGGTATCCCAATTTCTGAAGTAAGGTCAATTTTGTATGCCGTGTCTGACGACATCATAATTTTTTTGAGCAGGTCATATACTATTTTGCCTTTTGTATTATCATCAGCAATACTTTTTTGTTCGTTTTCTTCTACATAATCCAATATGGTTTTTTGTAATTTTTTATTTGTAATACTACTGTACGAATCGGCTACATCTACTGCATCTTCTACATTTAAGCCTTTATCTAAGTTGGCTACAAATGCTCTTATCAACTGCGAAGCATTTTCTGTTGGCATCATTTTTAAGAAGGTGTCCAACTGGTTATAGTTGGCTGCCATTTTTAAAAATTTTTTAAAAAAATCATAGTGTACATTTTGCAGTAATGAATCGCCCCTGGGTTTTTGCCCCATCAATTGCACCATTCTGTCAAAACTATGTTTGTAACTACTGGTATAAATATCGGCTTCACCCATTACAATCATGTAGTATAATTCTTCTGCAGTCAGGGGCTGAATGGCTCTCATTCTAATTGGCACCGGCTGCTCATGCAGAATATTTATTGGGGTGATAAAATGGCGCAGTGCCATTTTGTATAAAGTTTGTCTAAGGCCATTAGCGCCAAACATAGCAATGGGAGTATCAGGTGTTGGTTGTTCTAGCCGCTTATAATATTCTATTTCTGTTTTTACCAGTAATTTATAATATCCAACACTATCATAGCCTTTGTCGCCATCACCTACAAATTTTTTAATGCCTTCTATTGTTTTTTTACCGGTTAATATATCGTCTAAAAAAGGAAAATAAAAAAGGGCATTCGGAGTTTTACTGAGAGCTACCACTCCTTTTACTACCGTATCTGTACTGCGTTCTATCAATTTGCCCTGTACTGAATGTATAGACTGAGCAAAGCTGTATAATTGTACAGGATTGTTTTTGCAGGCTACTATTATAAGGCTGTCTGCAAATGTTTCTTTTGCATAAGGCATAATGGTTTCTAAAATCTTATCGGGGTATAGCCTGCAAAATTTTAAATACACCATATTTTGTATGGACCGGATGTCTTTATTATCAAAAAATATATCGCAATTTATTTTTGCAATGGGGTATGCCTGTTGCTCTATTAAGAAGTAAATTGGTTTTCCATCTGCCTGGGCTTTTATTACCTGACTAAAGCCATTGAATAAAGATGAAATATCAATACCATTTAAAAAATGAGTATTGCGCCAGGCCGAACGGTATTGTTTCAGCAGGTTTTCTATATAACTGAGGTAGCGTACTTTTTCATTATTGCTTACAATGTTGCTGTCAGTTTCTACCCAAAAGCGGAGTTCATTAATTTTTCTAAAAAGTATATCAGTTGCCTGTAGATTTATTTCATCATTATTACTAATGTGCAAAATGCCATCCTCTTTGCCATCAGCTTTATCGCAAAGCTTTTGTTCCTTAAGTATTTTATCATGAAAATATTGCCGGTTGATGGGAACTATGACAGAATCTGCGGCAGCAAATAAATTTAAAAAACTACTACAAAAACAAATAAGTAAAAATATGTACTTCATAAAGTGTTCATCTATTCTATACAAATATGATGCAATTTTATCGTAATGATTTAATACCCTGCGATTTTAAGATAATATTTACTGCTTTTAGTTAACAATTTGATAATACAACAACATTTTTACTTCAGTTGATTTGCATCAAATCCCACTTACTTTTGCAGCATATTTAACTTTATGAGTAAAGCAAAAAAAATATTAATAGCAGATGATGAGCCGGATATATTAGAGATATTGCAATTTAACCTGCAGGCAGAAGGCTATGAAGTATTGACTGCAAAAAACGGGGAAGAAGCGCTTGAAAAAGCAAAAAAAAGCAATCCTGATCTGATTATCCTCGACATCATGATGCCATTTAAAAATGGTATTGAGGTATGCAATATGCTGCGCATGATGCCGGCATTTAAATCTACACTTATTATTTTTCTTACTGCAATGAGCGATGAAGATACAGAAGTAAAAGGGCTGGAGACAGGTGCAGATGATTATATTACCAAGCCGGTAACCCCAAAAGTATTGCTAAGTAAAGTAAATGCATTGTTTAGAAGGATAAATAAAGACGAAGCAGTTATTATTAATGTAGGCGATATGCAAATTGACAGAGAAAAATATATTGTTAAATTAAAAGATGAAGAAATCATACTTGCCCGCAAGGAATTTGAATTATTAGCTTTGCT